>RDXI01000012.1 GCA_004292795.1 Bacteroidota bacterium
AAGATAGCTTTTTCAGTAGAAAAGCTGTAGTAGCAAAAAAGATAGCTTTTTCAGTAGAAAAGCTGTAGTAGCAAAAAAGATAGCTTTTTCAGTAGAAAAAGCTATCTTTGCATACTAAATCTTTTGCTATGAAGGCTTATCTCTTTTCTCTTCTGTTGCTTTTTACAGCCACAGGCGTTGCAATGGCGCAATATGTACCCAAAGACAAACGCAAATCTAATGCTGACTCGGTGGCTAACAAAACCAAGCCCACAACGGACACGGTAAAACGTGCTAACAATACTACGCCCACACCCACAAAACCCGAAAACCCGAAACGCGAACCGTTGGAGCATAAATTTATAGGCTATGCCATTGCCTTTCCTACTTTTATGCCCAATTCGCTTACTATCAATGGCGGAACAGGTTCGTTCAATGTGGGCTATCGCGTATCAGAAATGTTCAGTGGGGGTATTATGACAAGTCTTGGCTATCAATCGTACAACAACGTAACAGTCAATAATTTAGGAGGTGGCAATGCTTCGTTGCTCAACACAGGCATAGGCTTGTTTGCGCAATTCAACATCAATGAGAATTATTTTTTGTGGGGAGAATATGCGAATTTATACACGAAATTTACTTTTAAAGACAACCTAAACCAACAAACAACCACACAACGCTCTCAATATGCCCAACCTTTGCTTGGTGGAGGAGCTAAGTACGAGTTTGGCAGTGGCAACCATGGCATAGCGACTATGTTGTTATTCAATCCGAAATATGGCGACCCTTTTAGCCCTTATCCCTCTGCTTTGGTAACACGTATTTTGTATTATTTTCATTTCTAAGAGCAACTTGCCTACAACCCACTCCTCGAATGGAAGTTCGTAAAATAAGGTATTTCATTTTTTTGCGTGATGTAGCGTGGCTTGCTATCACGGCTTTTGGGGGACCGCAAGTCCACATGACCTTATTTTTAGAGCTATTGGTAAACAAACGTGGCTATATCACAGAACAAGAGTTTTGGGAACTGCACGCCCTTTGTCAAATTTTGCCAGGTCCCACTTCTTCGCAAACTATCGTAACGTTGGGTTTTCGCTTGGGTGGGGCAAAGTTGGCATATCTGACGTTGTTGATTTGGTGTTTGCCGGGTGTGTTGTTGATGACTGCCTTTGGTATATTAGTAGCTTACCTACACGCTTCGAAAATACCGCTTGATTTTATGTATGTGGTGCAACCTGTGGCTATAGGCTTTATGTGTCAAGCGGGAGTAGCCATTTCGCGCAAAATAGTAAACACCAAAACGGGCTACGCCCTTATGTTTTTGGCGGGTTTGGTCGCTTATTTTGTCCACACGCCTTGGGTTTTTCCTATCACGGTAGTCGTGGGAGGCATAGCCACTTCCTTCAAATTCAAAGAGCAAGAAAAAGAGGATAAAACGCCCTTCAAAATACAATGGGCAAACTTTTTCCTATTCATAGGCGTAGGTTTGGGGCTTGCGCTCTTGGGCTATGTTACGCAATGGCTGTGGGTGCGCTTGTCCGAAAATTTTTATCGAAATGGCAGTTTTGTATATGGCGGTGGGCAAGTGCTTGTGCCTGTTTTGCTTACAGAGTTCGTGAAGTTCAAAAAATATTTGAGTCAAGACGAATTTTTGTCTGGCTATGGTTTGGTGCAATTAGTGCCTGGTCCCGTTTTTTCGTTTGCTTCTTTCATTGGCGTTTTGGCTATGCGCGAGTACGGCTTGGGGTGGCAAATCGCAGGGGGAATTTTGGCGAGTATGGCTATTTTCTTGCCTGGGGCGTTCATTATGTTTTTCGCCATTCGGATTTGGGAACATTTGAAGCGTTATCGTGTCGTGAAGGCATCTATAGAAGGCATCAATGCCGCAAGCGCGGGCTTAGTTATCGCAGGAGCTTTGACGTTGGTTGTTTCGTTAGAAGATTCTTGGGACAAAATTTTGTTTGTTACGCTGTCGTTTTTGTTGCTTCAATTTACCAAAGTTTCGCGTCCTTTGCTTATTCTTCTCGCGCTTTTGGCGGGTTTGGTGTATCAGTGGGGCAGGTAAGCCCACAAAAAAACCACTTCTGCGCGAAGTGGCTTCGTGTTACTTGCCTACAAACATCAAATAATTCCAAACACCCACTAACCCCGTTCTGATTTTGCAAAGGACAGGCTCAAAGTTTTCGAGCAACACAGGCAAGACTTGCCCCTCCAATTTTACGTGATTGCCTTTCATAAACTCACGATAGAAGCCAAAATTAGCTTTGTGGAAATCCACTACTGCCACATAACCGCCTTCTTTGATGTCTTTTTTGGATTGATGAATAAGGTCGACATATTGCGGGTTTATCATTGTGAGCGAGTACGAAAACAAAATAAGGTCAAACTTACCATTGTATTCATCACTTCCGCCATACGGTTTTTCTACTAAGGTGATGCGGTCTTCATAGCTCTTCAGGTTTTTGCTTGCCTGCGTGAGCATATCTCCTGACACATCTAAGCCTGTGATGCGTGCATTGGGATAGATTTTGGCAAGTTCTACCATATTAACGCCTGTTCCACAGCCTACTTCGAGAATATCAATCGAGGCATCTTTGTCGAAAGGGAGTTTTTGTAAGATAGTCTTTCTGCCGTACAAGAAAGTCCAGCGTGTTAGGTCATAAATTTTAGCCTGAAAAGCGTAGTAGCTCCTCATGTGGTCGACTTGTACGTCTTCGTTGTCGGCAAATTCCTTTTTACTCATTGTAAAACAGTTTTACGATTTATTCCAAATAAAGTGCAAAGATAGCTTTTTCAACTGAAAAAGCTATGTTTTTGATGCTGTAGCTTTTTGCATCAAACAAAAAGTAGGCAAGACTCCCGCCTTGCCTGCCCAAATTTTCCTTACCAACGTTTGATTTCCGCGCCCAATGCTTGCAAACGTTGTTCTATGTGCTGATAGCCACGTTCTATCTGCTCCACGTTGTCGATGATGCTTGTTCCTTGTGCCGAAAGTGCGGCTATAAGCAGAGCCACCCCTGCGCGTATGTCAGGCGAGGTCATTCGAATACCACGCAAAGGAACTTGCCTATCAAGCCCTATCACAGTGGCGCGGTGAGGGTCGCACAAAATAATCTTGCCTCCCATGTCAATCAACTTATCCACAAAAAACAAACGACTTTCGAACATTTTTTGGTGAATAAGCACAGTTCCCCTTGCCTGCATAGCTGTAACCAACACCACACTCAACAAGTCAGGCGTGAAGCCAGGCCATGGCGCGTCTGCAATCGTGAGAATAGAGCCATCAATGAAAGAGTCAATCTCATAATGCTCTTGAGCAGGAATATAAATATCGTCATTTCGGAATTCCATTTGGATTCCCAAACGCTTAAAAACAGAAGGAATAATGCCAAGTTGGTCTATTCGAGCATTTTTTATCGTAATTTCAGAGGCAGTCAAGGCGGCAAGCCCAATGAAACTTCCTACTTCAATCATATCAGGCAAGAGGCGGTGCGTAGTGCCTCCCAAATATTCCACGCCCTCAATGACAAGCAAATTAGAACCAATGCCCGATATTTTCGCGCCCATGCGGTTCAGCATAGCGCAAAGTTGTTGCAGGTAAGGCTCACAAGCCGCGTTGTAAATGGTAGTCGTGCCTTTTGCCAAGACCGCCGCCATGACCACGTTAGCCGTTCCCGTTACGGAAGGCTCGTCCATCAGTAGGTAAGTGCCTTTCAGCTCCGAAGCGTTGATGTCATAAAAATAATTTTCTGCATCATAATTAAACTTCGCGCCTAAGGCTTGTAGCCCCAAGAAGTGCGTGTCGAGTCTGCGCCTGCCTATTTTGTCGCCTCCGGGTTTGGGCAATTTGCTTTTTTTGAAACGCCCCAACAACGCGCCCAACAACATCACAGAACCACGCAAAGCCGCGCCTTTCTGCTTGTAGGCATCACTGTTGAGGTAGTCGAGGTTCACTTCACGCGCCTCGAATCGGTACGTATCCGCGCTAAGGCGTTCCACCTTCACGCCCATGTCTTGCACCAACTCAATGAGATTGTTCACATCTCTGATGTCGGGCATATTTTCAATAATTACGGGTTCGGGAGTGAGCAAAGTGGCGCAGATAATTTGCAATGCTTCGTTTTTCGCGCCTTGTGGAGTGATTTCGCCTTTGAGGGGCTTGCCTCCTACTACTTCGATAGATGCCATCGGGTATAGGTTGTTTCGGATAGGGCGCAAAATTAGGGCTTTTTGTGGACTTTCAAAAATTTATATGCGCCTTGCTGTAGGATTAGCGCAAGTCCCAAGACTGCAGTTGGTCTTCTGTATGGAGCGAAATCGTTTGCTTACTGCCTACAGTCTTGCCTACCCAATAACGCTGATTGCCTTCTATTTGTTGGTACAAGTCGCTTTGCACAGGCAAGCGCGTAGAGCCAAGATACAAAATACAGATTGTGCCACCGCTTTTTATTATTTCCTTGTCTTTCAGGCGTAGGCAAGTCATTTCCTTGCCTCCCTGCAAGTCCGCTTCGAAATTGTCTTGTGTTTTTTTGATATTGCGCCAAGTCAAAGCCCCTGTTAAGGCTATGGCTATCACGGCTGTATAGAGCCAAGCATCAGGATTGTGATGAAAGAAGCCAAGCAAAATATTGACAACCATTACCATTAAATAAAACAAAAAAGCATAAGGCAATACATACACCAAACTCCACGTAATTTTTGCGTTCAATTTTTGGCGCAAATAGGTTATTTCGTAGTCTTGCAAAGGCGTTATGAAAGAGGCAGGCAAGGGTTTAGTTTCTGTTTTGGTTTCGGTAGTAGGCAAGACTTCCGCAGAGTCCTTCAACAGCCTTAAGTCCCACAGCGTTTTGGAGTAGGTAAGTTTTTCTATTTGGATAAGCTGTCCTTGCCTGAACTGCTGATACTGTTGTTCGCTCACGCGCAAAGTTTCTTCGTTCTCCAACACAAAGCTATAATAATGGTTCGTGGTCGTAGTGCGGTTGTTGCCTGTGCCAGAAGACGAGTGCGTAATTTCGTGTTTCTTATCCAAAATTTTGCTTTCCGATACGTTTTTTGTCCCCACTTTCAGGTCTTGCCAAGACCTATAAAACTGATACGCCACCATCCCAAATACCAATAAAAATACAAAACCCACGATATAGGCTATAAAGAACATATCGCGGTCTAAGGTAGAGAGTATCAAAAAGGCGAAGCCTCCAATGACAGGAAAGGCAATGCCTGCTATGATAGTACCCGTTACGTTTTCGTTGCGAAGTTTCTGCTTTTCTTCAGGCGATAGGGGAATGATTTGCATAGTAGCTACTTTTTTTATTTGATATGCTAAGGCAAATATAACGCCTAAAATGTTGAGAAACGAATTTTTCAAGTTCACAAAAAAACCACACCCCCCCAAGTGGCGAGATGCGGTTTGAAGAAAAAAACAGACATCCGTCCCGCTTGAACGAAGTGCCTGTTCGACAAAATGACACCAAATTATGTCCAAAATAAAGCAATCTTTATGCCAATATGCCTTGTGTGTGTGCAAATTGGCAAGGCATAGTTTTTTTGATTTTGAATGGCTATTTGGAATATTCGCAAAAAACTTCGTTATTTGTGGAGAATTTTTGTGTATGCAGTATTATATCCTACAAAGTATGCTTTTCATAAGCATATTATTCTCCCTTACAAGTTGTATGTCTTCCCAAAAAGTGTTTGACCGCGTGGAGTACCGTTATCAAGACTCCTCTGTGCCACCAAAGTACCATCGTAGCTATAGTATAGATATGAGTAGCCAAAACATCAAAACAGATGTTGATGTCTATAACAAACACTTGGCAGGCGACTCGCGGGCTGTGCAAGAAGCGGATTGGAAAAAACTCCAAGAACTTGCACAAAAATTAGAAGCCCCTACCACGAAGCTCGCCAAAGGCGCGACAGGCACAAAAACGTACATCATTCGCCTACACAATGGCTTGAAGCCCGTTTACGAACTTATTTGGGACAGCCTGAACGAAGTAAGTGCGGATACAGAAGCCTTTGTTAGCTTTTTGAAAAGCCTCGTCCCGAATTTGGAGCAACTAAAAGCCACCGAATACAAAGCAGAGTAGGCAAGAAACTTGCCTGCCACTATGACGAAAAAAAATAACAAATTTGGATTTATCGAAATAATGTGTATTTTTGTTCTTTGTTGTGTGTCACAGACTTTTTGAGTACCCTTATATGCAAGAAATAGAAATATCCCAACTGCGGGCATTGACTGACCTCATCAAGCAACGCTACGATTATGATTTTGGTAACTACGCTATGTCTTCGTTCCGAAGGCGCATACAGCGTATCATTGAACTTTATAAGTTTGCCTCCTTCGATGCCCTATTAGAAAAACTGAAAGTGAGTGATGCTAAGTTTTTCCAAGAGTTCCTCTCCGAAATTACGGTAAACGTTACAGAGATGTTTCGTGACCCTACTTTTTGGGTGGAATTGCGCGAAAACATCTTGCCTGCCCTGCTGACCGACAACAAAATCATCAGCATTTGGCACGCGGGCTGTTCTTCAGGCGAGGAAGTATATTCTATGGCTATCACTCTGAAAGAGATGAACCTGCTCGACAGGGTTCGTATTGTGGCTACAGACATCGACAATTCCATTCTTGCCAAAGCGCGTGATGGGGTGTATTCTGTCAAAAACATGGAGGTAAACCAAAAAAATTATGAGCGTGCCAAAGGGCTATACTCGCTGGATACCTACTACAAAGAGCAGAACGGCAAGGCTTATTTGGACAAAACATTGGTGAAAGACGTTTCCTACCGCGAGCATAACCTCGTGTCAGAGGTGTCGTTTGCGAAGTTTGACCTTATTTTGTGTAGGAATGTGATGATTTACTTCAACCAAACCCTGCAAAACCAAGTGTTGAAGGTCTTTCATGAGAGTCTTTACAAAAATAGTTTCTTGGCTATCGGCTCGAAGGAGTCCTTGATTTGGTGCGAGATTGCCAATAAGTTTTTGGTAGTGAATAATGAGGAGAAAGTTTACAAAAAAGTGAAGGATTAAGGTAGTAAGTTTTTATACTTGAAGGATATGCACAACCGTTTTCAACTCGACGACCATTACCGCGCTATAGTTATAGGAGGTTCGGCAGGGAGTTTTCAGGTCATCAGCAAAATATTAAGTTCGTTGCCTACCGACTTCGAGCTTCCGATTGCTATGTGCCTACACCGCTTGCGCCATGTGCGAAATGGTTTTGTGGAGGCTCTCAACATCAAAAGTACCATAGCCATCAAAGAACCACACGACAAAGAACCTATACGCAAGGGGAATATTTATCTCGCTCCTGCGAATTATCACTTGGGAGTCGAAATTGGCAATAGTTTTGCCCTTACTACAGAGGAACTGCTCAATAACTCGCGCCCTGCGATTGATATTTTGCTTGCCTCCGCCGCGCAAGTCTATGGCAAACGCTTGGTAGGTATTTTGCTTTCTGGCGCAAACAAGGACGGGGCTATGGGTATGAAGCGCATAAAAGACAGAGGAGGGCTAACAGTGATACAAGACCCGAAAGAGTGTTTGATTGATACGATGCCCGTTTCTGCCCAAAAACTCACTACTATAGACCATTCGCTTGATGTGCAGAGTATTATTGATTTGTTGCTTGAATTGAACCAAAGAGTGAAAAATGCGAAGGAAAGCTAAGTCTTTTAAAGATGATAGGTGCGATAACTAGGATATGTAGCGGGTTCTGTGCCTGATTATTATGTATAGAAGAAACCAAGAAAAGACTGAATAAAGATTTTTTGCAAATATTGACACAATTCCAGACCATACAATAACCCCTACTTTTTAACCATTTGTTGTTCACTTAGAAATGAAAACCTTTTACAACGTCTTTAGTATCGTGTTGGTGCTTCTGTATATCGCAGGAGTGCTGTTTGGTGTGTATTATCTTACCTACGATGCCGCCAAGATACAAAAAGTAGCAAGCATTTTCCCAGAACTTGTGTACCTTGTCATAGCCTTGTCTGTAGTGGGCTTGTTGGGCTTTATGTTCTTGTTCCTAAGGCGTGAAACGGACATGGAAATTGTTTATACAACCTCGCAAGGCATCAATCAAGTAGAGAACATCTTACAAAATACAACCTCACAAGATACAGACTCCAACGAACAAACCGTTATCGCCAAAAACTTGTTTTTCAAAGCCAAACAAGAAAGCAACAACAACCCTAAAGTATTGCTTGAAGTAGCTTTGAGGAATATTTGCCAATATATCGAAGTAGGCATCGGGGCGGTGTATGTGAAACAGGAAAACGGTATGGAGCTACAAGCGGCGTATGCCTTGTATCGTGCCGAAGGCGAGGTTATTCGCTATCAGGTAGGCGAGGGCTTAGTAGGGCAAGTAGCCAAAGATGGCAAACCTATCAAACTTTCGCAAGTTCCCGAAGGCTACATGGAAGTAGTGTCGGGCTTGGGCAGTGCCTACCCACATTATTTATTGCTCTTTCCTGTGAAAAATATACGCCAAGAAGTAAACGCAGTGATAGAATTGGCAACTTTCAAAAACATAGGGGCGCAAGAATTGGCATTTTTAGAAGAAATGGCATTACTTTTGGCTAAGGAAATAGAGGGCTTGGTAGTGCGATAAACGGCTATGTGTTCCCAAACAAATTATACGTTGTAGGCAAGATGATTAGCAGTCATCATTTTTAAATCTAAATTCGAAACTTCAAAATGGCAAATAGACTTCGTTTAGGTGTAAGCTTCAAGATAACCGCCCTCGTGGTGGTAGTGGTCTTTATGTCTGTTACTACCATTAGCTACATTGCTTTCAATGTGGCGAAAGGCTATTTTCAGGAACGTTATCAGGAGTCAGTGGAAGTTATCACGCGCCTGAAAACGCAAAAAATAGAGGCTTTTCTCGAAAAAATCAAGGCAAATATCAAATTTGGGAGCGAGTTGAAGGCTGTGCGCACACAGTTGGAGAAGGCGAGTCAAGGCTTGCCTACCCCTATCAAACGCGATACTACCCAAACAAAACCGAATGAAAAAAAGGAAGATAAGAAGGACGAAAAGAAAGTAGAGAAAAAAGAGGAGAAAAAACAAGTACAGCCCGAACCTCCTAAACCTAACCAAGAAAAAACCAACCAAGCTCAAACTAACCAAGAAAAGCCGAACCAAGCCCAAACCAACAAACGTTTTGGGGACGAGGAAATGGAAGATTTGGTGCAGAATGTATTGAAAAGCTACGAAGTACGCAACATCTACCTTACCTCCCAAGAAGGAATCGTGCTATATAATAAAGGTATAGACGAAAGCACGGAAAAAAACGGCAAGGTTTTTCAAGAAGCTGATGCCAATACCATACGCATAGGACGCGACTCTGTCTATTTCAGCCAAGTTTTCCCACGTGGCAATGAAACGTTGATGCATGTAGCCGCGCCTGTGAAAGACCGCACTTTGGGCAATACGTTAGGTATGATTATTTACGAAGTGCGTTTGAATTACGTATTCCGACTTTTGAGCGACACCACAGGCTTGGGCGAAACAGGCGAGATTCTACTCGTGAAATCAACAGGCAATCAGGTAAATATCCTCAATACGCCTCGCCTATTTGCTACAGGCAAGTACAAAAAAATAGTGTCCGTAGGGGCGATAGACCAAACAGCCGTTCAAAATGCCGTAAAACCTGAAAATGCTTTTGGTTTTGGCGAAGACCGCGACTACAGAGGCAAGCACGTAATGGCTATGTGGAGCTACATTCCCATTACAGATTGGGGATTAGTTGTAAAACTTGACCTTGATGAAGCGAACAAGCCTATCAATAGCATCATCAGCAACCTTTTTATAACAGGTGTCATTGTATTTTTGATGTCTATTCTCATAGGCATTATATTCTCGCGCCGTACTATCATTCGTCCTTTGTTTTTGTTGAAAAACGTGGCGGGCTTGTTGGCAAAAGGAGCCTTGCCTGACCGCTTGCCCAATTCCTCACAAACCAATGACGAAATTGGTGAAATGAGCGAAAGCTTGGCGAATGTGGTACAAGGATTGAAAATAAAAGCAAACTTTGCCCGAAATATCGGTCAAGGCGACTTGTTGGCAGATTTCCAACCCACAGGCGATACCGACCTTTTGGGAAATGCCTTGCTCTCTATGCGTGATAGCATTAAAAACACTGCCAAACGTGATGAAGAACGTAACTGGATTGTTACGGGTTTGGCAGAGATTGGTGATATTCTTCCCTCCATTGCTACGATTGACGAATTGGGCGAGCTTGTTTCAGAGTTCGTTACCAAAAAAATCGGAGCGGTGCAAGGTGCTTTTTATATCGTGAATGGCGAAGGGCAAAACCAAATCATAGAATTGGTGGCGAGTTATGCCTACGGCAAACGCAAGTACCTCAAGGCGCAATTCCGCTTTGCGGAAGGTTTGATAGGGCAAGCGGCAGTAGAGAAAAACCGCATCTTGCGCACTGAAATTCCTGATGATTATATGTCTATTACGTCAGGTATTTTAGGCGACCGCAAACCTAAGTGTATTCTCATTACGCCTTTGATAACCAACGAAACGGTGTATGGGGTATTGGAGTTTGCAGGTTTTGAGAAGTTTCAACCACGCGAAATAGAGTTCGTGGAGGAGATAAGTGAGATTATTGCGCGTACTGTTTTTAACATCAAAGTAAAAGAAAATACAGAAAGACTGCTTCACGAATCCCAACAAATGGGTTCGGAATTGCAAGACAAACAAAAAATCTTGCAACAAAACGCTATAGCGATGGAAGAGTCTAAAAACGAGTTGGAGCGCGTGAACGTGCAGTTGGAAGAGAAAATCCGTGAAGTACAGCTCGAACAAGACCGCACACAGTTGTTCCTTGCCAACGCTTCCGAGATTATCACTATCTACGAAGCAGATGGCACTATCCGCTATATCTCGCCTTCCGTTCAGAAAATCATGGGCTACACTACGCAAGAAATGATAGGCTTGAAGGATATTATCTATGTTCACCCCGAAGGCGTGGAGGCGTATGAAAATATGTTCATGGCACTTTTGGAAAAACCTGACGAGAAAGTTACGATACAATATAGCTATCAACACAAAGACAAGGATTATATTTGGCTCGAAGCTACAGGCGCGAACTTCCTTGATGACCCCGCCCTACAAGGTATCCTTATCAATGTGCGCGACATCACAGAACGCAGGGAAGCAGAACGCGAGCAACGCTTGCGCGGTCAAATGCAGGCACTTTCAGAAAACTCGCCTGACCTTATCACCCGTATCACACGCGAGGGGCAAATATTCTATGTGAACCCTATCATTGAAAACTATACAGGCAAGACTAAAGATTTTTATTCTCAAAAGTTCTTGGGTGATGCAGAACTCCCTCAAGTCATGCTCCAAACATGGCAAGATGTGTTCCGCGATGCCATGAACAAAGGACATAAAATCCACGAGGAAATGTCGTTTATGTCAGAGCGTTTGGGCAACCGAACTATGCAAGTGAACGCTATCCCCGAATTTAGCGAGAACAACAGCCTCGAATCGGTGTTGGTCGTGTCACATGACATCACAGAGCGCAAAATCATCGAAGAACAAATCACGGATAAAAACCGCAAAATCACGGAAAGTATCAACTACGCGAAGCGTATTCAAGAGGCTATCTTGCCTGATACAAACTACATCAAGCAAGTGTTCCGCAATTCGTTTATCCTCTACAAACCGCGTGATGTGGTAAGTGGTGACTTCCCTTGGTTCTTGCAATTAGAAGAAGATGTGTATATCGCGGCGGTGGACTGTACGGGGCATGGCGTACCCGGTGCGTTGATTTCCTTGATTGGATTCTTCTTGCTGAACAACATTGTGCGACTTGGCAGAGCCAATACGCCTGGCACTATCCTCGACTCTTTGGACGAAGAAGTTACGCGCACTTTGAAACAAGACGAACAAGACGCGGCAACACGTGATGGTATGGATATTTCGCTTTGCAAAATCAACCTGAAGAAACGCCAAGTAGAGTATGCAGGGGCGCACAGACCTTTGTATTACTACACCGAAGACGAACTTTTGGAGATAAAAGGCAATAAATTTCCTATCGGTGGCGGACAATACAAAAACCGTAGTAAATTTACGAACTCGGTTATCAACTACCTCGATGGCGACTCTATCTACTTGTTCTCTGATGGCTACCCCGACCAATTTGGCGGACCGAAAAACAAAAAACTTTCGCCCCGCAAGATACGCGAAGTAGTAAGTGTGCATACCGAAGCTGACATGAGCGAAATATGCCGTATGCTTGACCGCGAATTCGAGGAATGGAAAGGCACTAACAAGCAAACAGATGACGTTTTGATGATAGGCATCAAGTTTTGAGAGGCGAGCAGGCAAGGACAGTGAAAAATGGAATGAAAATTGTAAAGTTCTTTAAAAAAGCCTTGCCTACACGCGAATAACCCTCTCAAAAACGACCTTTTTGAAAAAAAATAAAAAAAAATATTAGAAATTTCTATCTTTGCAAAAAAAAGCACTAACTTTCGCATCAAATTTGAAACGTATTGTTCAACCCACCTTTTCGTTCAATTTTAACCAACCTAAACCTATATGAAATACATCTATGAGCTACACCGAACTATGATAACCCGAAAGTTAATCTTGGTGTACGAAGGTGAATTCACACAAGAGATTACCAAGTCTGTGCTGGCTATGGCTGAGCGCAACATGGACGCTATAGGGGAAGATTCGGGTATAAAGCGCAAAGTGTTCAATGTGATGGTGGAGTGCCTCCAAAACATTGTGAAACACTCTGATGAGATTCAAGAAGGAGGCGCACCTGTTCGTCATGGAGCCGTGTTTATGATAGGCAAAGATGATGACAAGTACCTTATTACTTCAGGCAACCCTATTCAGAATGACAAAGTAGAGATGCTGAATAATAAACTTGACCACATCAATAGCTTGGACAAAGAGGGCTTGAAAAATTACTACAAGGAAGTTATCAAAAGCAACAAAGGGCTGTCCGAAAAAGGCGGTGCAGGCTTGGGCTTTATTGATATGGCGCGTAAATCGGGGCAGAAGCTACAATTTGACTTCGAGCCGATGGGCAATGAATACTCATTTTTCTCACTCAAAACGGTTATCCGCCGCACAGCCACGGATTCTGAATAATCAACTCTCAAAAAACATCAAAACGTATGGAAGTTATCAACAAAGAAGGAACTGAAGATACCCCAAAAATCATCTTAAACCGTAATGACGGCATATTCGAAATTTCAGGACGTTCCCTCCCCGAAGACTCGGCTGACTTCTATCAGCCTATTCTTGACTGGTTGGAAAAATACTCTGGAAGCCCTAACCCCGAAACTGTGTTTGTATTCAAACTAGAATATTTCAATACGGCTTCGTCTAAACTTATCCTTGACATACTCTCTAAGTTGGAAACCATTACCAATACACGCATTCAATGGTATTTCCACGAAGACGATGAAGACATGGAAGAAGCGGGTACAGAGTTTTCTGAATTGGTAGAAGTGCCTTTTGAGTTCAAGACGTACTAATGGTTTTTTCGGTTAAGAGTTTGCGCGTGCATAACTCATAACACAAGACTTGCTGGGGAAGAAAGGTAAGATGTAAGCAATTGGGCTTGTTATCTTTCCTCCCTTAGTTATTTTCACGTATCTTTAATTATTGTTGTGTCCCAACCAAGTGTAGTAGTCCACCACACGAATATATGAGTGAACAAATACTAGAAGCCCTCGCCAAATTATTCGCGCTTATTACTCGCCAAGACGGTGGGGCTACAGAAGTTGAGCGTAAGTTTGTAATCGATTACTTCAAGAAGGAACTCGATGAAAACTCTGTTGATAGATATACCTTGCTCTATGACACTGAAGCCGAGTATGGCAAAGTGCAAGAAAACAAGGAAATATCTATGAAGGATTCGGTGCGTATTTTGGGCTTTTGTAAAAAAATTAACAAAAACCTCGAACAACGCCAAAAGGTAATCATTCTTGTAAAATTGCTGGAGTTGGTAGCGTCTGACAAGTCAGACAAGAAATTCACTCCGCAAAGGCGCATGATTATTGATACCATCTGCCAAGCCTTCAATATCAAAGATGACTATACGTCTATTGAGAATTTTGTGTTCTGTGAAGACTCCGCCATTCTCAATTCGAATGACATTTTAATATGCGCCCCTCACAACCGCCTCTTGCCTCCTGATGCTCGTTATCTGAAGGTAGATGATGTGCGTGGTGAGATTATTTTCAAACGAATACCAAGCGTTGATTTGTACTTTGTCAAATACTTAGGCAAGGACGACATCAAACTCAATGGCTTTGCTTTAGGTCATGGGCAAACCAATCTTTTTCCTCCCGGTAGTACCTTACGCCCTGCGCAAGCTGTAGGCAAGGGTTTCTCTGTGTACTATAGTGATGTAGCAGGCGTTTTCTTAGAAAGTTCTCAAACAGTCAAAATATCATTCACCGCCAAAGACATTGAATATCGTTTCCCTAATGGTGCATTGGGCGTTCAGCGCATGAACCTTTCGGAAACGCATGGCAAACTCATAGGCATTATGGGGGGCAGTGGGGCAGGCAAGACTACCCTCATGAACGTGCTTTCGGGCATTGAACACCCTTCGCATGGCGAGGTGTTGCTCAATGGCTACAATATGCACACCCAAAAAGCAGACATAGAAGGTACGATAGGCTTTATTGCTCAAGATGACCTTTTGCTCGAAGACTTAACGGTTTACCAAAACCTTTATTATAATGCCAAGTTGTGTTTCAAGCAACTAAGCGAAAAAGAGATAGATGAGCGCGTGATGACTACGCTTGTCAATTTGGGGCTTGACCACATCAAAGAAATCAAAGTAGGCAATGTACTAAACAAAAAAATATCGGGTGGACAACGCAAGCGTCTGAATATCGCGCTGGAGCTTATCCGCGAACCCGCGATAATGTTCGTTGATGAGCCTACGTCTGGTCTTTCCTCCAAAGACTCCCAAAATGTGGTGGATTTGCTGAAAGAACTTTCCCTTAAAGGCAAGCTCATTTTTGTTGTTATTCACCAACCCTCGCCTGACATTTACAAAACTTTTGACAAGATGATTATCTTGGACAAAGGTGGCTACCTTATCTATTGCGGACACCCCATTGAAGCCATTACGTACTTCAAGAAGAAGACCATGCAAGCTGATGCAGAACGCTGGAGTGAAAACCCCGAGGAAATGTTTAAGCTTATAGAGAAGGAAGTTGTAAACGAATTTGGGCAGGAAACAGGCAAGCGACAAGTCTTGCCTACCCAATGGCACGAAAAATATATTTATGAGTTTCCTTTCGAGGAGGTCGAAAAAATAAATGAGAAGCCGCCAAGCTCTTTGAGCCGTCCTAATATTGCGAAACAGGCTTACCTATTCACAGTGCGCGACTTCTTGTCCAAAATAAGCAATATGCAATATTTGCTTATCAACTTGCTCGAAGCTCCGTTGTTGGCGTTCTTGTTGGCGTATATCATTCGTTTCCAAAATCACCCTGAAACACCTGACAAGTACGTTTTCCGCTACAACGACAACGTACCCGCCTATATACTCATCTGTATCATCATTTCGCTCTTTATGGGGCTAACGGTAAGTGCAGAGGAGATTATCAAAGACCGAAAAATCCAAAAACGCGAACAATTTTTGAATTTGAGTAGGTTTAGTTATTTGTTTTCTAAGATTTTTATCCTTTTCACACTATCTGGTATTCAAACGCTGTCTTTTGTGTTGGTGGGCAATGCTATCTTGGAAATACAAATGGGCTTGTTGTTGAGTTATTGGGGAATGTTGTTCACAGTGTCGTGTTTTGCCAATATGCTTGGGCTAAACATTTCGTCTATGTTCAACTCGGTAATTACCATTTACATTACTATTCCGTTGTTGCTCATTCCACAAATGATTTTGAGTGGTATCATTTTCCGCTACGAAAAGATGAACAAGACCATCAGTGAACGCGGAACTGTGCCTTTGTTGGCAGATTTTATGGTGTCGCGTTGGGCATTTGAGGGTATGACCGTAAACCACTTCATGAATAATAGCTATCAACGTGATTTTTATGATGTGGATAGGGACAAGAGTAAATATTATTACCGCCTTGAGTTTTGGCTGAAAGAGATGGAAAAACGCCTTAACAGTGCGCATGACCAACACAAGGCAGAGAAGAAAACGGACTCTATCCGAAAAGCGATGAAGAATAACCTCGAATTGGTAAAACACGAAATCAAAACGGAGAATGCGCATTTGGACTTGTTGAAAGGCTTTGATTGGGAAAAAGCACTCACACCTTCGAACTTCAATGACGAAGCCAAAGACAAAATCAAGGTGTATCTCGATACACTCGCGCTTCGCTTCAATGCCAAATACATAGAGGCAAGCCAAAAAGCAGATGAACGCGAAAGCAAAATCAAAAAACGCCGCGATAAAAAATACAGTGTCAATAAGTACAAAGACCTATATTCTAATGACGGTTTGACCGCGTTTATGATGAATGCTGAAGTGCAAGACAAAATCATAGAACAACATGGGAAACTCTTGCAACTAAGCGACCCTGTATTCAATGAACCGCGTGGCGTGGATAACGTATTAGACTATAGGTCGCATTTCCTTGCGCCGAAAAAGCATTTCTTGGGTATGTATTTCTCTACATACTTCTTTAATATGGTTGTGATTTGGCTGTTTACCTTTATATTCTACCTTACCTTGTACTATGATGTATTCAAAAATTTATTGGATAGACTTGGTAAAATTAAGATAGGCAAGAAAGAATAGCCCGATTTTTGCGGAATACTTTGCAAATTCCTGAAATACCCTTGCCTGCTTCAGTAGGCAAGGTAAACTAAACTCAATTTTTAACTAAAAACTTAACCTATACCCTGTACTGTATTCTGTACCCAAACAATATGAAGAAACTACCCTACCTTTTTACCGTATTTTCCCTATTTGTCTTTTTGTTCGGGGCTTGTACGCAAGAAAAAACAGGCGGCGACATAGACAACGAGGAGAAGAAAAACAACGAGAAAACTCCCTCAGGTCCTGCCATTTCTATTGAGGTAATCAATGACATGGTGAAGTCTATCCCTTCACCCCTCGAGATTTCATTCCTTATCAAAGACATCGAAATCAAGTACGACAAAACCGTACTCAACGCGGCGGAAAACGCCAAAAAGTACAACAATGACTACCAACGTGCTTTGAACTTGGGTGTGTATAGTACAGATTTGGGCTATGCCAACATCTATGAGCAAACACAAGATGCGTTGTTCTACTTGGGTGCTGTGAAAGAAATGGCTGACGCGCTCAAAATTGGTCAGTTCTTCGACTTCAACACTATCAAGAAACTTGCCTCCACACGTGGCAACTTGGATACGTTGTTGCTCGTAACGACCAAAAACCTTGAGAACATCAACGACCACTTGCAAGAGAAAAAACGCCCCGACCTTACTATCCTTATCCTTACAGGTGGCTGGTTGGAATCGCTCTATCTTACCTGCGAGGTTACCAAAAAACAGCCTAACGAGTTGCTCAAAACACGCATAGGTGAGCAGAAGATTATCCTTGAGCAATTATTGCTATTGCTTTCGTTCTACGAACAAAAGAACGAGAATATCCGCAACCTTATCTCTGATTTCAACAAACTCAACAAAATTTATGAGAATGTGAAAATCACCTATAAGAGCGACCCTGTTGTTACCAAAGAAGTAAACGGGCAACTCGTTACTGAAGGCGGTACTACCAGCGAAATTCAATTAACCGAAGAAGACCTCAAAGCAGTGCTTGAAACTGTGCGCGAAATTCGCAAGAAGGTTATTGGTTAATCCCAATCATAAGCAAAGTAACAATAGGATAGGGTTCGCTCTATCCTATTCCACTTTTAAATCGGAGCATTTCAATATACAAAATTATGAAACTTGACTTTGAAAACGACTTTCAAATAGGCACTTGGAGGCAAGTCTTGCCTGCTGACATGGACAAACTGTGGGCTGATGGGTGGCGCAATTTTGGCGAACATTTTTTTCGCAATCGTGCCGACTATCACGAAGCCATACAGCGTTGGGTGCGCGTCATTCCTTTGCGTATCAATGTCGAAAAATTTAGACTAAGCCAACACCAACAAAAACTGCTCAAAAAACAAAAAGCAACCGAAGTACGCTATCAGCCTATTGTCATAGATGCAGAGCGTGAAGCTATGTTCGAAAAACATACTACCCGATTCAAGCGCAATATTCCTGAAGCCTTGAGTACATTTTTGGGTGATGCCCCGGGTATTGTGCCTTGTCCTGCGTTGGAATGTGCTTTGTATGACGAAGCAGGCAAGCTGTATGGCGCGAGCTTTTTCGGGGTAGGCGAGGAGGCAATTTCGAGTATTTATGCCACTTTTGATATTGATTTTGAGGGCAAAAGTCCAGGGTTGCATACGCTCTTAGCGGAAGTACAATATGCCCAAATGAACCAAAAAAAATATGTGTATTTGGGTTATTCCTACAACGTACCTTCGCATTATGACTACAAAAAGAAGTTCTACGGTTTGGAGTCTTATGATTGGAATGGAAATTGGATAGATTTTGCGCGTTTGGTATAAAAAAGTATCAGTATGCCTATTTTGTTTGTACTGTATTTTTTCTCCCAAAATTGATAAGGGGTTTTTCAAAATACTCGTAAGAAATAGAGGCAATCAATGCACTAAGTAAAAAAACGACAGGATATAAAATGATGTCGTATAATGCGCCATACATTTGTAATATTCGGATACAAAATACAATCACAATGGAATGATACATATAAAACCCGTAGGAGATTTTGCCTAAATAGTCTAAAATAGGGTATTCCATAGAAAATATCCTATTTTTATTATAAGCAAAGTTACATATCAAAATGCCAAATAAAATAGCATATATTTCGTGATAAAAATAAGGGAATTCGTATGCCTTGTATATCAAAAAAATAAGGACACATAACGTAAGCCATTGCACAGTTTTGTAAAAGATTATTTTTTGTATAAACAACGCTGTTTTGCTTGTATCGAATATGATGACTGCAAAAAGTCCTCCAATAGCCAAACATTGAATAGGCGTTCTTACCCAAAAAAACGACAACATTTGTACGTATTGGTGCTGGAAAAGTACATTTTGGAGCAAATAGCCCAATGCCATGTAGCCCAAAATAACGCTTGACATAAGCACCCATTTGTTTTTTATGAATAAGATGAGCCAAGGCCATATCAAGTAAAAATTTTCCTCTACGCCTATTGTCCAAGTGGGCGAAACATAAGGCAAAGCACCAAAAAAATACAACAAAAAATGTGGAAGAAACAATACAAAAAACAATAACTTATAGGCTAATTTGTCTAACATCATAGCCCGTTCAAAACCTTCTAACTCCATAAAACTGATAAAAGGCAATACAAAAAAAGACAAAAAAACCAATAAAAAATACAAGGGGAAAATACGAAAAATACGCCTTTTGTAAAAAGCTCTAAAATTTATGGTATCATTGTTTTTGTTTTCTTCCAATAACAAATAGGTAATAAGAAAACCACTTAACACAAAAAAAGCCAACACACCCGCATAACCCATAAACTCAAAATAGTCTGCCGTTTTGTTGTCCTTGAGTTTTAATACAGTTTTCAGCCCCTCCACATGGCATACCAAAACGCCAAACGATGCAATGAACCGAATGGCGTTAAGGTTTTCAAAATATATTTTTTTAGGTTCGTTCTGCATTATAATTATCCTTTGAGCTTATCAGCAAATTTTATGATTTTCTCGATGCCTTGCTCGAGGGTTTCGTAGCGTTTGGCAAAACAAAAACGAATGACTTTGTGGTCGGTAGGCGAGCTATAAAACACTGAAACGGGAATAGTCGCCACGCCTACTTCGCGTGTGATGCGTTGTGTGTAAGCAGTATCCGCTTCTTGTGAAAGATGTCCATAGCTTACCAACTGAAAATACGTCCCTGCACATGGCAAAATCTCGAAAGGTGTTGCTTTGAGCATTTCCTTGAATTTGTCGCGCCTCTCTTGGTAGAAAGCAGGCAAGTTCAAATACTCGCCTGAGTCTTGCAAAAACTCCGCAAGTGCTACTTGCATAGGCGTAGAAGTAGCAAAGGTATTGAATTGATGAATTTTGCGAAACTCAGTAGTGAAATAAGGCGGGGCAATGCAATAGCCTATTTTCCAGCCCGTAGTGTGGTAGGTTTTGCCAAAAGACGAAATGACAAAACTTCTTTCGCGCAAACCAGGATATTTCAAGACGCTTTCGTGGCTTTGCCCATCAAAAATAATATGCTCATACACTTCATCACTTATCACCACGATATTCGTTCCGCGTGTGATAGCCTCCAACTGCGCCATGTCTTGCGCAGTGAGGACAGCCCCGCTTGGATTTTGGGGCGTATTCACAATGATTGCCTTCGTTTTGGGCGTAATGGCTTGTTTTACTTTTTCCCAATTCACGCCATACGAGGGGAACTCCAAAGGCACGCCTACCGCCTTGCCTCCAAACAACTCGATGGCAGGCAAGTACAAATCGTAGGCAGGCTCGAGTATGATAACTTCGTCTTCCTTGCCTACCAAGCAGGCAAGGGCATTGAAAAGTGCCTCACTCGCGCCAGAAACTACCGTAACTTCTGTATTGGCATCTACCTTTGTGCCATACACGATTTCAGTCTTGCCTGCTATCGCTTCGCGTAGGGTAGGCAAGCCCCATGTGTGCGCATATTGGTTGAAGCCCTTGCGCATAGCATTGTTTACCAAATCCAACAACTTCGGGTGTGCCTCAAAGTCAGGAAAGCCTTGTGAAAGATTGGTAGCCCCTACTTCATTGGCGAGGGCAGTCATAACGCTGAATATGGTTGTTCCCACGCGGGGCAATTTTGACTCAAACATACACAAATATTTTTTAGGAGTATAAAACTATTTTTTCAAAAAACCACGCACTACATAAAACAACAAAAAACCAACGGGACCCAACACAAACGTAAACAGCAGGCAAGGCACAAGAAGCAAGTGCGGAATTTCGAGGCGTTGCCCTTCGCGGAAAATATGCGTGCCTACCGCCAAATCAAACGCCAAATAATGAAACCACGCCGCAGTAACAAAATAATCGTGCTTGCCTGCCGACAAAAACAAGTTTTTGATGCCTTGCAAACGCATAAAATCTGCCTCTGCTATCGCGCCTATAAATGTAAACGCAATGATAGCGTACATTACCGCTAATAATAGTACAACAGCATAACTATTCGCTAACATTTGCGTATATCGCCAACGTGGGGCGAAAAGCATCAACAACCAAACAGGCAAGACTGCTGTATTGCCTACATTGAAAACAAGTTCGGGAGTTATCATATATTTTTTTTAACTTTGCAAAAATACGTCTTAAACATCAAATTTGTATGATTTCTACCCAAAACCTTTCTGCCTTGCCTGCTATATCGGCTGTGCGACACACCTGCAAAGCCTTGGCGACCTTAGAGGCTATCGTATGCCCTGAATGGGAATTTCGCTATTATTCCTACAATGCGTTTTGGGACAAAGACGCGAAAGAAGAAGTAGCGTCTATGCGTGATGGCGAAGGGGACGAGTTTTTTATCTTGTTCAATCAAGCAGGGGCAGTTATCAATGGCTTTGCTATAGACAGCGATATGAACGGTTGGGTTGATGATAATACGCAAGAGATTTGGGAGGGCGTGATTGATAGCGTGCCACAAGAGTTTTTGCCCTTTATCCAAACAGAGCCTATTCCTTCTATAGGCACTACATTTTGCATTTGGCGCAAACACACTGACTCGGCTTGGCAGGTAGGCAAGATTGACTTTCCTACTGATGACGACTATGGAGATGGTTCAGGCGAGATGCTCGATATACTTGATGGCAAGCCTGCTACGTATCATGCTTTTGCAGAAGCCTATTATGAGCGTCCTATTCCGCTTGCATGGATAGAGTATGTATATGCACATAAGCCCCTCACACGCGAGGCAGTATTGGCACTCAACCCTTCTACAGAAGATTGGGACGCACTATCAGAGGACTTGCAAGAAATAGATTATCCTTTTCAGTTTTGAAAATTTTAGAGTAAGCATTTGATAAATCAAATGCCTACTCTTGCGTGGCTTCTTCCAAGATATAAAACAATCTTTCGGGTTCGTCATAGTTCAGAAAGAGTTTGCCTCTAAGCGTAATTCTTTTATCACGTTTGTACATGACACCTTTAGGACTTTTGACTTCTATGGCAGTTTCGGGACCCGCCGCGCCACAAAAGAAGCACGAACTCGAAGGAAAGTAGGAAAGCATAAACCACTTTTGCAAATCTGTAGCTTCTATGGGGTGCATATACCCTTCTATGCGCACATATTTTCCATGCAAAGGTTTGTGTTTGGGAGTGAACAATGGCACATGACCATATACGCCTTCTTTTTCATACTTAATATCGCGGAGCGTGTCCCACAACCCGCTTTTGATAGGCTCATAAAGGGCAAGAGCAATCGAGTCTTCTGCAGTATATTTGCCTACTGTATCAATGCGTATTTTGTTCGAAGCTATTTTTTCTGTAGTATTTTCATTATTTTTGCCCGCGTTTTGGCTGTCCTTGCCTACCCGCGCCTTGCCTGTGTCTTGCACTTGGCTTGTTTTTTGCGCTTTGTTTTCTTGCGAAGGGGCAGAACAAGCCCACCAAAGGCTTGCTATCAATAAGAGAGAGCATATAACTTTCATATATGCAAAATTACGGAAAATTTTGTTATTTTTACGTCTTGTATCTGCGGGTAGGTAGGCAAGCTAAGAAGCAGATTGACAAAAATACAACTCATTGATAGACAAATTATTAAGAAAAATATCAAAAATTTATCTAAAAAGATTTGGAATTGTAGAAACCTTGCCCTAACTTCGTACTTGCTATGAGAAGTTATAAATACGAATTCGAAAAACAAAAGGTCAAAAAAGGGCGTAACCAAGAAGTTAGCACTTCCGAACAAGCTATCAATGACCTCATTTCGCACTATCAGTTAGAAGCCCAATTTGCCGTATTGGACTTGAAAGACGCATGGCGCGAAATAATGGGCGATAGCGTGGCGAGGCGCACCCAACAACTACACGTAAAAGGCAACACGATTTTTGTGCATCTCGAATCTGCCGCTCTGAAAAATGAACTTATGATGCGCAAAACGTTCATTCTTCAAAAATTAAACCTACACACAGGCAACAACCCTATCGAAGACCTTGTATTTCATTGATATTGAAACTTTTAATACCCTGAAAACGTTTTAAAAGTAAAACTTAAACCCTATAAAACGTCATGACTCTTTGGATAATTGTCATTGCAACTATGCTTGTGAGCCTATTGGTTCATTGGTCGTTGCGTTCTAAGTTTAACAAATATTCCCAAATCGGGCTTCAATCCAATTTGAGCGGTGCGCAAGTTGCCGCTATGATGCTACGCGACCATGGCATTACTGATGTGGCTATTACTTGCGTAGAAGGCGAGCTAACCGACCACTACGACCCCTCAGACAAAACGGTGAACCTAAGCCCTGATGTGTATTATGGCTACTCGGCAGTTTCTGCGGCAGTAGCGGCGCATGAGTGCGGACACGCTGTGCAACACGCTACAGCCTATAGTATGCTCTCTTTCCGTACTGCTATGGTGCCAATCCAAAATATCAGTTCTTGGATTTTGACTGTGATAGTGATTGCGTTTGCTTTGGGCGGGTATTTCCTTTCTGCTATATTCCCTATTCAGTTGGTATTGCTCATTGTGATAGGGGCGCAAGGCGCGATAACGCTTTTCAGCTTGGTAACCTTGCCTGTAGAATATGATGCGAGTAACCGCGCTTTGGCGTGGATGACGCAAAGAGGCATTGTAACACGTAATGAGGAAGCTATGGCAAAAGATGCACTCAATACTGCCGCGCTTACCTACGTAGTGTCTGCTTTGGGTTCAGTGGCAACCTTGATGTACTACGTCATGTCTTTTATGAATAGCAACGACTAACACAAAGAACGATAATTTGAAAGCCTTGCTTTTTGCAAGGCTTTTGTTGTTTATAGCAAAAGTCTGTTTTTTCGCTTTGCTTTGCAAATCCATTATTTTCCCCATTGTAGCAATATGCCCCTCATTCGAATAGTCCGCATGACTTTTCAGTCTGACAAGATAGAGGCTTTCCGCCAAAACTTTGATGAGAACAAACAAAAAATCCGCGCTTCGGTAGGTTGTCAGCATCTTGAGCTGTGGCAAGACCTGCATCAGCCCAACGTTTTTTGTACCTACAGCATTTGGAACAGCGAAGAAGACTTGAATAATTACCGCAGTTCCGCCCTTTTCGAAACAGTTTGGGCGACCACAAAAGCGTGGTTTTCGGACAAACCGCAAGCATTTTCAGTACAAAAACAAGAAAGTGTATAACTTTTTCAAGTTTTTTGAAAAATTTTTACCTTTTTTCTTGGTAGTTAGAAATTTATGCTACAATTTTGCAACGCAATCCTACCAGATAGCAAGCATACCTAATAATGCCCAGGTGGCGGAACTGGTAGACGCGTTGGTCTCAAACACCAATGATAGCAATATCGTATCGGTTCGATTCCGATCCTGGGTACCAAAAATATAATCACTAAAGCTCTGCTGTTAGTAGGGCTTTTTTTAGTGAGTAAGCCAAAATACAATAAGCACTTTTTAAGTGTTTGGTAAAGAATTTAGCGTTGTGAACTAAATTCTTGTAAAGAAAAATTGCACAAGTTGTTTTTGCAACGGTTTGCTTTCAATAGGGAGAGCGGTTTTTGTAAAAATAACACGCAATAAACGCTAAAAACTCGCAAGGGTTTTTAACCGTTCAGGTGTTACTTTGTATCATTCCACTTGAGCGGGGCTTTGGGATAAAGCATTATGTCTTTGTCCACAAGCGATATGGTTTCACTAAAAATGATGCAAATGTTTTATCTTTTTCTCTTTAAACTGTTCTTCAGTGTAGAACCACAGTACAATTATGACAAACTGCTCCACCTGATAGCAGAAAAAGAAAGCAAATTTCAATGCCAAGTGGTTGATCCCTTGAACATTACCTACGGAAGGTATCAAGTTACGCCACACCTTATACAGCAAATGGGCTTTCAAATGCCTATGGACTGTGAGAAGCAAGACCAAATGATGCGCAAGTTGCTTGGATATTACGAGCAACTCCTCAATGTGGAAAAGTACGAATTTAAGTATTACAGAGGGGTTTTGTTGCACCGCACTAATTTATTGGTGGCTATGCACTTCGCACCATACGGAACTATCCGTTACCTCGAAACAGGCGTGGATTTTAGCAACGGCTTAGTGTCGGTAAGCTATTTCCTCAAACGCTACGAAGAGGATAATTTTTATGAATTGAGATAATATATCTCTCCTATATGCTCTCCTACTTTGTAGGTAGGGAGAAACCGAAAAAACCGCTTCAAGGCGGTTTTTTTATTTGGTAGGCAAATTAGCCACTTGCACAAGTTCTTGCGGGGTAGGCAAGCTATCTTTCAGGTTTTCGGGAACTTGCTTAGTGAGTTGATAGGACGCAATGCCCATAGGTCTATCCACTTTTTGCGCATACCAAATACGCATATTTTGGTCTTTGATTTTGTCAATCAGCGTGATGTGATGATACCAACTAATTTGTGCAAGTTTGGCTTGCACAATTACAAAGTCTTGATACTCAGAGGCAAACTTGCGCATATACTTTAGATTGCGCGTAGAAATGCCTTTCATATCAGGGAATTCGGCTTTCAAATCTTTGGCGAGGTTGTCAATCACTTTTGCACCCCAGCCTTCGCTTTCTTGGCGTGCCAAAATGCTCTTGCCTATGTCCCAATACATTTTTATCATTTGGACATTGACACGCACTATTGCCTGTAGGCGAGCTTGTCGGATAGTATGGTATTATTTTTCCAAAATTTCCTCTACCTTTTCTTGAAGTTGTTGTTTATCAGGCAAATAAAGTTGGTAGCGCGATACAAAAAGGTTGTTCGTAATGCCTCCCAAAGCATATTCCACCATCACATCATTCTTGCGGGCTGAAAGAATAATGCCTATGGGCGGGTTATCGTCAGGCATATTTTCTTCTGTGTGAAAATAGTTTACATACATATTCATTTGCCCAATATCTCCATGCGATACTTTTTGCAATTTCAAATCTATCAACACAAAACACTTCAAAATGCGGTGATAGAATACCAAATCCACAAAATAATGCACCCCATCAATCGTGATGCGATATTGCTTGCCTATGTACGCAAAGCCCTTGCCAAGCTCAAGCAAAAAGGTTTGGAGGTTTTCTATCAATTTTTCCTCTAATTGGCTTTCTTTTTTGAGTGTTTCTTCAGAAAGTCCTAAGAACTCAAAAATGTACGGGTCTTTGAATATATCTTTGGGCGTTTCGTACTTTTGCCCCTCTTGCGCGAGTTGTAAAACCTCCTCTTTGTTTTTGCTCAAAGCAAAACGCTGAAACAATGCGCTATCTATTTGCCTTTCCAATTCGCGCACTCCCCAGCCTTCGAGTATGCACTGTTTTTCATAAAAACTACGCTCCAAATCGTCATGAATAGACAAAAGCGAAACGTAATGCGACCAACTCAATTGTCCAGACAGTGTCTGGACAATTGGATACTTGAGATACAAAAGCCTCATATTGGCTATATTTGTACGGCTAACGCCCTTGCCTACCCGCAAACGTAGGTCTTTAGAAACTTCCAAAAGAACTTTTTTACCGTATTCGGCTTTGATGTTTCCTTTTTGTTCGTATTCCACCATGTACTGCCCAATGCGCCAATACCCCAATAACATAGCGGTATCTATGGCTTTGTGGGCTTTTTGGCGCGAATTCAGATACTCGGCTTCTACCAAATCAATAAGCGTTTGGTAGGCAAGGTCTTTGACAATGGTTTGATTTTCTATCCCTTTTTGTTTTACTGCATATTGCTTGCCCACCACCTTGCGCATGGCAGGCAAGATTTTTACATACCCGCCGCCAACAGTTGGGAGGCAAGCTCACGAAGTTTGCTCATGTCTATCAAATCTTCCTCCTTCTTCTCAAAAAGGTTGGTTTCGTTTTGGCTCGCAAGCTTGAGGTTGGCGCGTTCCGCTATGTTTTTGGCTTTTTTCGATAGTTCTGTGCTATAATTATCGGTTTGCCATTCCATTTTCAAGAAGTCAAAAATAGCCCCACGCACTACTTCGTACTTGTCCAACGTGAGCAACATCACAAATTTAGAAGCATTACCGCTGTAGGGCGCGTTAGGATTTTGCAAACAATAGCGTTTG
>RDXI01000184.1 GCA_004292795.1 Bacteroidota bacterium
AGGAGTTGAAAGGTACGCTTTTTACCCTTTTACCCTTCCGCCTTTCTACCCTTTTACCCTTTCGCCTTTCTACCCTTCTCCCCTTCCACCTATTTACTCAATTCAGCAAAATATTTGAAAAACAAAGGAATGGTTTCGATGCCTTTGAAGTAGTTGAACAAACCATAATGTTCGTTGGGCGAGTGAATGGCATCAGAATCGAGTCCAAAGCCCATCAAAACCGTTTTCAAGCCCAATTCTTGCTCAAACAATGCCACAATCGGAATACTGCCTCCGCCACGTGTAGGGATAGGTTTCTTGCCAAAAGTAGCCTCCATAGCCAAACTCGCCGCCTTGTAGCCTACAGAGTCTGTAGGCGTAAGCGCAGGATTTCCGCCATGATGTGGTCTTACCTGCACGCGCACACTCTTAGGCGCGATGCTCTCGAAGTGTTTTTGGAAAAGTTCCGTAATTTTTTCGTGGCTTTGGTTAGGCACAAGGCGCATACTGATTTTGGCATACGCCTTTGAAGGCAGAACGGTTTTCGCGCCCTCGCCTGTGTAGCCTCCCCAAATGCCATTCACATCAAGCGTAGGACGAATACCTGTGCGCTCAAGCGTAGTATAGCCAGCCTCGCCTTCCACATCATCAATATCCAAATATTTTTTGTAATCGTCAAGGCTAAAAGGAGCTTTGTTCAATTCTGCACGTTCTTCTTCGGTAAAAATAACCACATCATCATAAAAATGAGGAATGGTAATATGCTTGTTCGAGTCTTTCATCGAAGCAATCATTTCACAAAGCACATTGATAGGATTGCCCACTGCGCCACCATACACGCCAGAGTGCAAGTCGTGGTCTGCTCCTGTAACTTCTACCTCCACATACGAAAGCCCACGCAAGCCCACATCAATCGAGGGCGTGTCGTTGGCAATGATGCCCGTATCCGACACTAAAATAATATCCGCTTTGAGGCGCGTTTTGTTTTGTTGAATGAAAGTAGCCAAGTTCGACGAGCCGACTTCTTCCTCACCTTCTATCATAAACTTCACATTGCAGGCAAGAGCATTGTTTTTCAACATTACTTCCAACGCCTTCACATGCATATACACTTGCCCCTTGTCATCACACGCGCCACGTGCATAAATTTTTTCATCTTTTATCACAGGCTCAAACGGAGGCGAGTCCCACAAGTGCAAAGGGTCGACAGGTTGCACATCATAATGACCATACACCAACACTGTAGGCAAGGAAGGATTTACGATTTTTTCGCCATATACGATAGGGTGTCCTGCTGTAGGGCAAATTTCAGCAAGGTCTGCCCCTGCTTCGAGCAGTTTTGCCTTTACAAACTCAGCCGCATTTTGCACGTCTGTTTTGTGTTCGCTACGCGCACTGATAGAGGGTATGCGCAAAAACGCCAATAGCTCATCTATGAAGCGCGTACGATTTTTATTGATGTATTCAATCATTGACTTAGAAAAAAGAAAGGATAAAAAAACGTTACAAAGTTATATTTTTTTTGATAAAACACCAACTAACCCGCCTCTGTAGGCAAGGTTATCATAAATTTAGTGCCTTTGTTTTTCTCGCTTGTTACAGATAGGTTGCCTCGATTGGCTTCTACATATTCCTTCACGAGCAAAAGCCCTAAGCCTGTGCCTTTTTCGTTGTGTGTGCCTGTGCGCGAAAAGTGCGTAGTGAGGTTGAACAGCTTGCCTACCTCCTCCTCTGTCATGCCTGTGCCTGTGTCTTCTATAGTCAGCGTTTGTATGGTATTCATAGGCTCGGAGGTATAAAACCTAATCTTGCCTCCTGTGGGTGTGAATTTGAGTGCATTGGAAAGCAAGTTCCTTAAAATTACTTTGAATTGATTTTTGTCCACAAAAAATTTGGCAGGCGAGGATATAGTCCGCTCTACTTCGATGTTTTTTTGTTGGGCTATGTTTTCATAAAAACTAATCGTTTCGTCTATAGGCTCTACCAAATACACCTCTTCGGGCTTGTTTTTCTGTTCTTGTATTTGTGCCGAAGCCCACATGAGCAAATCGTTCATGGTGTCGTACAGCGTATTTACTTGTTGTTGCAATTTTTGCGAAGCAGACACGAACTCTTCTTGTGTAAGTACGGAGGCATTGTAGAGATTGAGCATCGCTTTCAGGTTGCCGATAGGGTTGCGCAGGTCGTGTCCAATGATAGAAAACATCTTATCTTGCACTTCTACTACTTCTTTGAGTTGTATATTTTTTCGGGAGATGATGCGTTGTTGAAAGCGCATTTTTAACAAAAAAATGACAAACACCAACAGCAACACGAGCAAAGAAATCGAGAGCGAAGCCCACAAGTAATAGTACAAAATTTTGTTTTCAATCTCCACATTTTGTTCTTGAATGATGCGGTCTTGCTTTTCGTACTCAAACTGCGCTTGTAGCTTGCTTACTTCTTGCCTGCGGAGGTGTTCTGCCTTTCCACGCTCCATTTCTGTTATTTTCTGTTGATAATCAAAGGCTTGTGCATATTCTCGTTGCAAGGCGTGGTATTTCGCAAAGGCTTGGTAGGCAGGCAAGTAGCTATTCGTGTCTTTGACTTTGGTCTGCATCAAAGTTTGCATACTATCCCGCAACATCTTGGCTTCGTGCATTTGCGCCCTTTGGAGCAAGATGTCCATTTTAGCACTTTGTGCATTCAAGGCACTCGCATAGAGCTGATGCTTCAAGCTCAATCGTATATCTATCTCAAAGGCTTGTAAGGCTTTTTCATACTGCTTTTGGAGCAGGAACACCGTTCCCATGTTGCCATGTAATAAACCTATCCAATTCTCGATATTTTTTTCTTTGGCTATGCGCAACCCGCGCTCAAAATGCGTTATAGCATCTTCATAGCGTTTGTCTTGTCTGGCTTCAAGGGCTTGCATATTGGCGAGGTTTATAATGTCTATGGTGTATTTTTCTTGTTGTATCAAAGGTATGTAGGACTCGGCAAGGCGGGCATAGTGCAAAGCGTTTTTGGTGTCTTTTGTTGAATGGAAGGTCGCCGCGAGATAGTACCACGTATAAAAAAGGTTGTTGTAATCCTTGTTTCGTTTATAAATCGTTTCGGCTTGTTTGAAGTAAAGGAAAGCTTGCGCGTATTTGTGTTTATTGATGTAGAAAAAGCCCAAAGAACGCACTGCTTCGGGCAAGAAAAAAGCATAATCTTGCTTATGCTCGCAAAGCGTAATGACGCGCTGGAGCAACAAATCAGTATGAAAAAAAACGGCAGGGTCGCGCTCTAAACTAACAAGTTGAAGCCACTTTTTTATTTTGTCAGGGTTCTTATAGTCTTTCAAGAATACTTGATACAAACTATCCGTTTTATCTGCTTGATGCGTTTGCCCCCACAAACACCCCACAGACACAAGCCAACACCCCAAAACAGCTATCAAGAATGGCATAATTTTGTATGATTGAGTTGTAAAGCTATACCAAAAAATGTGATTTAACAAAAAACACACTAACTTTGCCAAAAACTTTGCTACAGTATGAAATTTGGCGTGATAGTCTTCCCAGGCTCTAATTGTGATGATGATATGGTGTATCTTCTTCGTGAAACATTGGGGCAACAAGTCATCAAACTTTGGCACAAAGACACGAACCTACAAGGGTGTGATTTTGTGATAGTGCCGGGTGGTTTTTCGTATGGCGATTATTTGCGCTCTGGGGCGATAGCCCGCTTTTCGCCCATTATGCCCGAAGTACAACGCCACGCAGAACGCGGTGGCTATGTCTTGGGGATATGCAACGGCTTTCAAATCTTGACTGAAGCAGGCTTGCTACAAGGCGCATTGCTCAAAAATACGAACCGAAAATATATCTGCAAAAATGTATTTCTGCGCTCCGAAACGGCTCATTCGCTCTTGACGCGCAACTTGCCTGCCTCCTCGATTTACAAAATTCCGATAGCGCATGGCGATGGACGTTATTATGCCGACTCGCCTACCCTTGCCTCCATGCAAGACAACGACCAAATCGTGTTTCGTTATTGCACCGAAGCAGGCAAGGTCGAAGAAGAAGCCAACCCCAACGGCTCTTTGGACAACATAGCGGGCATTTGCAACAAGGGGCGCAATGTATTTGGTATGATGCCCCACCCAGAACGTGCTTCTGAAGCCTTGCTCGGCAATGAAGACGGGCTAAAAATGTTTCAAGCCATTTTAGGATAAATAACATTATGCAACGGCTATCTGAAATGGATAGCCGTTTTTGTTGCCAAATTTTACCATGTAGCACAGGGAACTTGCCTGTAGCCATATAAGTAGTGACATAGCACAAATTTGTTATTTTCTTGGAAAAATACAACGGATATGTAGGGGCAATCCCTTGTGGTTGCCCTCGTAAACAACACAATTGGGCAACCACAAGGGTTTGCCCCTACAAAATACATATTTTTGTACTTTTCTAATATTTTGACAAATTTGTAGTGGTACACTACTTAAAAAGGAACGAAATAGTATGCTACAGGCAAGATGCTTGTACTACATTTTGCGTAAGTCTTAAACAGTTTAAACTTGTCTATGTCGCAAAAAATCCTTACCTCATCAACACCACTTGCCCCTGTTGCCTGAAGACCGCACCACGATTTAGCTCGTTTTCATACGAAGCCTGCCACACATACACACCCGCAGGGGCAGGCAAGCCATGGATAGTACCATTCCATGTTTGTTTGGGGTTCGTGGTCGAGAATACGATTTCCCCCCAACGATTGTATAGGCGAAAATCTAACTTAGCGATAAACTCTCCGAAGATTTGTAAATCAGCGTTCAGTGCATCTCCGTTGGGCGTGAAGGCAGTAGGCACAAATAATTTCACATCACAAGCAAGCTCTACCGTTATTTTCTTGAACAACAACGGACAACCATCTGCATCTCGAACCCACACTTCATACTTGCCTCCCTGCCCTGTGTTCGTAAGCTCCAAAACACGCTTGTTGTCTGTCGTTCTGTCCCAATAATACCCTGCTGTGATGCCTTGCGTTTTGAGCGTTTCTTCCTCTTGTGGCGTGAGTGCTTCGATATAAAAAGGCGTTTGCAAACTTGGGCAAGTGCGGAACTGCTCGGCTTGGGTTGTGTAAGGGCTTTCCAACATCAAAACATCTTTTTCTATAGTATTGCTACAGCCTACGTTATTCGTAACGCTGTAGCTCACCTTCACAAGCTCGCCTACAGCAAAAGAACGCGGTTTCAGCGAGTCGGCAGGCAAGCCATTGACTTGGAAAGTACCGCCTGTAGTGCTTGCCTGCAAGCGCACTGCAAAAGCCTGTTGGCAATAAGCGTCCTTCAAACCCACAAAAGCAGGCAAGGGACTCGGCAAAATCGTAATATTTTTGGTAATGTTTTTTTGGCAACCTGTGTTTGCATCTGTGGCAGTGTAGGCAAGTACATGATTGCCTACGGGCAGTTGCGAAGGCGAGAAGGCAAGGCTCGAAGGCGTTTCTATCACGGTGTTTCCATTCGCCAATATGATGCTAACTTTCGGCTGTATGAGCGTGTTGTCGAGAGCGCAATAAGACTCGCCTACCTCGATGAACGAAGGCGTAGGCAAGGCATAAATCACAAAAGTTCGCACAATGCTATTGAAGCAAGTGTTGTTCGTGGCATCAGTATATTGGTAGGTAAGCGTATAATTTCCCGCGCCCAAAGAAGTTGTATTGAATTGTGCAACAGCCGTTCCGTTCAACCGAATAACGCCTCCCGCAGGCGAGGCTTGCAAAGGCACTATGCCTTCGTTGATGCAATAACTATTTTTCAACCCCACAAACGACAAAACGGGCTTAGGCGCGACTTCTACTTGTTTGGTTTTGCTATTCGTACAGCCTGTTAGCGGGCTTGTGTAGGTATAACTAACTGTATGCACACCCACGCCTAACGCATCAGGGTTGAAGGTTTGCGTAGTGATGCCATTGATGCGTAGAATGCCACCTGTGGGTGTGGCTTGTATGGTAAAAGGCGTACTTCCTACACAATATTTATCGCGTAAGTTTGGAAAATCAATCACTATCGAATTGGGCGAATGTACGGTAATTGTTTTCGTGGTTGTATTGCTACAAAGTGTGGTCGGGTTTGTGTATTCATATTTTACTTCGTGATTGCCTGCCCCCAAAAGCGCGGGATTGAAAACCGTAGCAGGCGAGCCATTAACTTTGAATATGCCATCTGTAGGCGAGGCGGTCAAAACAAACGCATCAGACGTTATGCAAAAATTGCTTGAGGCAGGCGAGGTAAGGGTAAGCACAGGCAAGGCGAAAACGTCCACTAATTTTATGTCCGTACTCACGCAAAGAGGCGAGGCAGGATTGATATAGGTATATTTTACTTCGTGCTTGCCTACCCCCAGCGCAGATGGATTGAAAACGGTTTGATTGTTCAGATAATTGCCTGTTTGGTTTTTCTTGATGGCAAATGTGCCTCCTGCTATGTTGCCTGTCAGCGTAACAGCGGGCGCATTGGCACAATAGCTTGCCTGTAGGTTCGTGATTTGCGCTATAGGTGGAGCTTCTAAAACATTGATGGTTTTAGTATAGGTGGCAGTAAGCCCTACATCTGTAGCATTGGGCGAAGAAACTACTGTAGTCGTGAGCGTTACGCTGTACATTCCTAATGTGTTATAGATGTGAGTCGGATTAGGTTTGGCATTTTCGGAAGTGATAGGCGAGCCATCGCCAAAGTTCCAAGCGTAGGAAAGAATAGCCCCACACAAGCCCGAAATATTGTTGAACTGCACCACATTACAGCCCACATTGTACGTATAGCCAATGATGTTATTTGGATTCCCGCTATCACTTGGGTTGGTGAGGGTGGCAGTACCGCCCCAAGACAACGAAAAGCCGTTGCTGTTGTTGTTGAAGTTATTTATTAGCAGATAATAAGACTCGCCTGCCAACACAGGCAAGGCAGGCGAGTATTGCGGAGATATGATTGTACTCGAAAGCCCTGTATTGATACCTTGCCCTCCCGAAAAATTGCAACGAATAGGCAAGCCCAACGCATCACAAGTCTTGTCGGGTCCATATACAGCAAAATCGTAGTCATCACTGGCGTTGGGGTCTATGGTAAACTCTATAGTGCCTGATGTTTGGGCAGTGAACTTATACCAAGCCGATTGCGACTCGCCATTCAAACAGCCATCAAGATTAGCGGGATTGGCAAAATCATTATCGCCAAAGCCACTCAAATTGTCATTCGAAAAACTCGAATTCCCACAAACGGTACGGCTTTTTATACAGTCGTTGTTTTGCGCCCACGCTTCGCCACAGGCAAGGAGGCATAACCCAAAAATAAAGACTACGTTTTTCATATAGGTACTTAATTTAGTCGAGGGTCAAGAGGCATATTCGCCATGACCTTGTACTCGCCTCCCATACGTTTCAGCACTTCCCGCCACATCACGTCAGGCGCAGTATTCAGCACAAAGTCTGCATCAGTATTCGCCAACACCCATGATTGTTGGTCGTATTCGTGTTGTAATTGTTGTGGACTCCAGCCCGAATAGCCCACAAAAAACTGCACATCATTCGGTTGTATGCTTCCTATCCGCAACAGGGTTTTGATTTCCTCAAAATCTCCGCTCCAAAACAAATTGGGCAAGACCTCTATGGCATTGCTGATATGCCCCAACCTATGCAAAAAATGCAATGTATTGCGCCCTACGGGACCACCAATGCGCAAGGGCATATCACTATAAAAACTTTCTTCTAAGGCATCATTGAGCATAAAGGGCGTTGGCTGGTTTAGCACCAAACCAAAAGAGCCTTGTTCGCTATGCTCGCACAAGAACACCACAGTTCGCTCAAAGTTAGCATCACCCAAATAGGGCTTGGCTACCAATATACAACCATTATGAAGGGCAGAAGGTTTTTTCATAGATTTCACAAAATTAGCGTGGGCAGAAACTTTTTAGCCTAAAATTTTGTATCAAATATAGATATTTTTTTTATTCAAACCCAATTCTTTTATTCCAATGAGAAATACAGTTGAAATAACCGATGCCAATTTCGAAGAAATCATGGGTACTGACAAAGTGGTCTTAGTAGATTTCTGGGCAACTTGGTGTGGACCTTGCAAAGTGGTAGCTCCTTCAGTGGAAGAACTCGCTGATGAATACGAAGGCAGAGCCGTAGTAGGCAAGGTTGATGTGGATAACAACCCCCAAGTTGCAAATCAGTTTGGTATTCGTAGTATCCCTACTTTGTTGTTCTTCAAGAACGGTCAAGTAGTAGATAAATTAGTGGGCGCACTACCCAAAAGCAAAATAGAAAGAACACTCGAAAATTGGGTATAGCCCAACCATTGCACATAAAACGGCACACCTTTCTTTGCGAGAGGTGTGCTGTTTGTTTTTGGAAAGAGAAAATAAAAAATAGACTTGCGCGTTTTGATAATATCCTTAAAAACGTCGTTCTGATATGAAAACTATACTTGCTACTGTGGTCAGCTTCGCACTCGCTACCTCTGCCTATTCCCAACAATTTAGCATGGGTATGGAGTTTGACGATGAGTCGTATGAAAAGACAGAAAAAAAGGCTACCCTGATGACACGCGATTATCAAGCCTTGCCTGCCAAAGTGAGTTTGAGCAATTTCGCGCCTAATGTATTGAACCAAGAAGGCGGCACGTGTGTAGGCTGGTCGACTACCTATTATGGGCGCACCATTTTGGAGGCAAGGGCAATGGGCTTGAAAGACAAAATGTCTATCTCTAACGAAGCCTTCGCGCCCTATTATACCTACACGATGATTAAAAATCATGTGGGCTGTGAACCTGGAACATCTATTTACAACGCGCTCCAACTCCTCACTGACAAAGGCGCGCCCAAAAAGAGTGATTTTCATATTACTTGCCCCTCCAGCATCCCGCCCGCTATTATCCAAAAAGCAAGTGCCTACAAGATAAAAGGGTTCGCCAAATTGTTTGACTCCAATGAAGACATTGCTTTCAAGAAAAACGGCATGAAAAAATCGCTTGCCAACAACAACCCCGTCATTATTGGTATGAAATGCCCTGACTCCTTTTTCAAAGCAAAGGGCTATTGGCAACCTACCGAAAATGCTAACGGCGATTTTGGCGGACACGCTATGTGTGTAGTGGGCTATGATGACAATATGTATGGCGGTTCTTTCGAGATTATCAATAGCTGGGGAACGTGGTGGGGCAATAATGGCTATATCTGGATTAAGTATGACGACTTTTTTGAATTTACCAAGTACGCCTACGAAATGATAGCCTTGCCTACCAACAAACCCGCCAATGAAGCAGACATGGCAGGCGAGATTGCCTTCAAACTCTCTACAGGAGGCAATATGCAAGCTACTTACAACAAACAAGGCAATGTAGGCTATTACAAAGTGAACCAAGCTTATACTTCTGGCACGCAGTTTCGCATTATGATTTCGAACAATGAACCTGCTTTTGTATATGCGTTTGGTTCTGACTTGACTAACGAAATTTTTACTATTTTTCCACACAAGGAAGGCATCAGTGCCGCGCTAAATTATGCCTCGAACAATGTGGCATTGCCAAGTGAAAAACACTTTGTGCGTATGAACGAAACAGTAGGCAAGGATTATATGTGCGTCTTGTATTCGAAAGAAAAATTGGACATCGAAGACATCAAACAGCGCGTAGCCACTGAGTCGGGTACGTTTGCCCAAAAAGTACAAAAAGCCTTAGCAGATGATTTGGTGTCGGTAACCAACACACAATTTCAGGCTTCGCAAATGAAGTTCTCTGCCAAAAGTCAAGGCAAATCTACAGTGGCATTGGTGGTAGAGATTGCGCATGAATAAGGTGTGTGCGTTTTTGCTAACTTTGGCAAAATTGATAATAAACGCACTATACCACAAAACACCGCATTTGCAGTTTGCAAAGGCGGTGTTTTGGTTCGATAAGAATAAAATGACTAAAGTTTGCCTTTTTTGTGTGTGTTTGGAGTTATACTATATATTTGTCTAACATTTTATCTTGAAACTGTACCGCAAACATTCTCGTTTGCGTGCCGAAGGCAAAAAATGCCTACTTCGTAACAATTTTTGAAAAACATTTCGCCTTCGGCGCACAAACAAGAATGTTTGTGATACAAATAATTACTTTTCTTTCACTCCTAATATATACCACAAATTTTTACCGTATTTGTTTGTTATACCCAAAAGATGCTATAGCTTTGCAATCTTTTTATCGTTCTTTCCTTTTTATGATTACCTCCCAAGACTTAGAAACCTACTTGTTTGGCGCGGCAGACATTCTGCGCGGACATATAGACTCTGCTGACTTCAAGCAATACATCTTCCCGCTTTTGTTCTACAAACGCTTGTGTGATGTGTGGGACGAGGAAACGATTGACGGACTTGACTTTTATGAGGGGGACAGGGAATATGCTGAGAACGTATATCCACACCAATTCAAAATATCACACGAGTTCCATTGGAACGAAGTGCGCAACACGCCCAAGAATGTAGGCATCAAACTACAAGCCTGCTTCATAGGCATAGAGGGCGAAAACGAAAGTTTACGCGGTATTTTTGGCACATTTGGCGATACACAATGGACAAATGCACAAAAGTTCTCTGACAAATCTATCAAAGATTTGATAGAACATTTCTCGAAGCTAACCCTTAGCACCAAAAACGTACCTGCCGACCTTATGGGGCAAGGCTATGAATACCTTATCAAAAAATTTGCTGATGATGGCGGACACACAGCCGCTGAGTTCTATACAAACCGCACTGTGGTTCGTTTGATGACTATGCTTTGCGACCCTGAAGTGGGCGAAACGGTTTATGACCCCACTTGTGGTAGTGGAGGTATGATTTTGGAATGTATCCAATACTTGCGCAAAAAGAATAAAAACGACTACCAAACGCTACAACTCTACGGACAAGAAAAGAACATAATCACTTCGGCTTTGGCAAAAATCAATATGATTTTGCACAATGTTTCCAGCTTTGACATCAAGCAAGGCGACACCCTGAGCGAACCCAAATTTATAGAAAATGACGAGCTAAAAAAGTTTGACATCATACTCGCAAACCCGCCCTACTCTATCAAAAAATGGAATCAAAAAGCCTTCAAATCGGATAGTTGGGGCAGGCAAAAGTACGGCACACCTCCGCAAGGTTGTGCGGACTATGCCTTTCAGCAACATATCCTTGCCTCCCTGACTGACAAAGGGCGTAGCGCGGTGCTTTGGCCCCATGGCGTACTTTTCAGAGATAGTGAAGCAGATATTCGAAAGACTATGATACAAGACGATTGGGTGGAAGCTGTCATTGGGTTGGGGGGCAATCTGTTCTATAATTCTTCGATGGAAAGCTGTGTATTGGTGTGCAGAAAGTCCAAAGCCAAACCCGCCAACAGGAAAGGCAAAATATTATTCATCAATGCCGTACACGAAATAGAGAAAGTACGCGCTACCTCCAACTTGCGCCCCGAACACATAGAAAAGATTTACCAAGCCTTCACACGCTTTGAGGATATAGCGGGCTTTGCCAAAGTAGTCACTATTGAAGAAGTGCTTGCGAACAATGCCAACCTCAGCATACCGCTCTATGTCTTGCCTACCCAAAAAGGCACACAAACGCCCTTGCCTACCCTGATAGCGAACCTGCTGGAAAGCAACAACACGCTACAAAATGGTATGCAAG
>RDXI01000185.1 GCA_004292795.1 Bacteroidota bacterium
GCCGTTTGAGGACTTGCCTACAGCTATAGACAATGCAGACATCATTATTTCTGCCATCACAGCCGACAAGCCTTTTTTTACGACTGATTTATTCCCCACCCACAACGCCCTTTCCTTCAAATACATCATCGACCTTGCGATGCCCCGTAGCGTTTCAAGCGAATTGGAGGAAATGGCAAATGTAGTGAGCTACAACATAGACCAAATCAACAACAAGGTTAATACAGCTTTGCAAAAACGCTTAGATGCCATTCCACAAGTGGAGGCTATCATTGCACAAGCCGTAGCCGAGTTGCAAGAGTGGGCGCAAGAAATGGAAATCTCGCCTACCCTCCAAAAACTCAAAAACGCCCTCGAGCAAATTCGCCAAGAGGAAGTAGCGCGTTTTCAGAAGAAAATGACCGAAGCCGAAACGGAAAAGGTGGAGCAAATCACGCGCAATATGATGCAAAAAATCATCAAACTGCCCGCCCTACAGCTCAAAGCGGCGTGCAAACGTGGCGAAGCCGAAACTTTGATTGATGTATTGAACGACCTTTTCAACCTCGAAAGAGAGGAGGTAAGGCGATAAAGCAGTTTCTTTGCGATTTTTCAACGTAGGAGGCTGTCCGAAAAGTACCTTGCCTATAAAAGCACCCAAAGAAAATACAGATTTCGTCTGTAGCGTGGGCTTTAGCCTGCGTTTATACAAGATACGCAGGCTAAAGCCCACGCTACAGTAATAGATATTTTATTTGAAAAAATGTTGGCGGTACATATAAGCCATATAAAATTTGGCAACAAAAAAAGAGGCAATCTTTTCGGACAGCCTCTTTCTTTGTATCTTGACAAAATAAAAAAAAGGCTACCTCTTGCGAAGTAGCCTTTCTGTTTTGTATCAAACCTTATTTTACAACAGGCTTCCACATATCAAGCCATTTTTTAGTAAGGTCTTTAGCATAATCCGTAGTAAACATTTCAGCGAAGTTTACAGGCTTGCCTACGTTCTCGATAGCATACGTAGCCAAGTTTTTCACGTTTTCTTGAAGTTTCTCAACATTTGACATCAAGATTTCGTTCAATTCTTTCAAGTCTTTCGCTTTTACAGTGTTGCGAAGAGCCTCAAACCACTCCTTACCGAAGTCTTGTTGTGCTTTCACTACGTCTTGCAATGCTTCAGGAGTTTTCTCGAAACCAGCTTGTTTCTTGATGTTTTCGGTCATTGTTTCGAGGTTAGCTTGTTGCTTTTCCAAGAACTCAGTTACGAAAGTACGCGCTTTCTCGATGGTTTCGGTAGCGTTCAATGTTTCAGTAATTTTTTTCGCGTTGTCCGCAAGGGTATCAACGAATTTGCTTTGTGCTTCGAACAAGAAGTCGAATGCTGATTTTGCTGTATTTTCCATGGTTTTGAAAAGGTTAGAGGTTACTGCTTCTTTGGGGGTGGCGTTCTCCGTTTCGGGAGTTTTTTTTGTTTTTGATTGAGTAGTTTTGGCTTTAGGAGTTGCTTCGGTAGTTTCGGCTACTACTTCAGCCACCTGTAGGGTTTCGGCTACTACGTCTATCACGTCGGGGTTGGTTTTTTTTGTATTTTTCATAGATTTGTTTTCCGCTTGATTGATGATGCAAAGTTATATACAGTATAACAAAACTCATGCATCGAATCGCAAAAATTTTCATATTTTTTTTTAATATCGTTTGAATTTGATAATTTACCAAATTAAAATTGTACTTTTCCAAGAAATTTTCGAAGGCTTTTGAAAATTAGGTAACAAAACCTAATTAGTATTTTTCTTATGTACGCACAAAGTGAAAGTATGGCACTTGTAGCGCGTATTCACAAAAAAAACAACCGCATACTTGCATAGTTACAAGAATTCACTATGTTTGTACGAATTTACTATTTTTAATCAGGTATCTATAATATTACCGTATCCTAAAACAATATGAGTGAGCAAAAAATCTCCATTGCAAACGGGAAGTTGCAAGTTCCCGACAACCCCACAATCCCCTTCATCGAAGGCGATGGCACAGGCGTTGATATTTGGGCATCTTCAGTGCGCGTGTTCGACGCGGCAGTAGAAAAAGCCTACGGAGGCAAGCGCAAAATCATGTGGAAAGAAGTGTTGGCAGGCGAGAAAGCCTTCAAACAAGTCAATAATTGGCTACCCGAAGAAACTTTGACCGCTTTTCGTGAATACTTGGTGGGCATCAAAGGACCGCTTACCACGCCTGTAGGTGGCGGTATTCGTTCTTTGAATGTAGCTTTGCGCCAAGAGCTTGACCTATACGCTTGTGTGCGCCCTGTACGTTGGTTTACGGGTGTTCCCTCGCCTGTGAAGCGTCCTGAACTTACGGACATGACCATCTTCCGCGAAAACACCGAAGACGTATATGCAGGGGTAGAGTTCATGACAGGCACGCCTGAGTGCGACAAACTCATGAAATTCTTGCTTACAGAAATGAACGTGAAGAAAATCCGTTTCCCTGAAAGTTCTTCTATAGGCATCAAACCTATCTCAAAAGATGGCGCGGAGCGTTTGATTCGTTCTTCTATTGAGTATGCTATCAAGTACAAAAAGCCTTCAGTAACGATTGTTCACAAAGGCAATATCATGAAGTTTACCGAAGGCTCATTCAAACAATGGGGCTATGACTTGGCAGTGCGCGAGTTCCGCGACCAAGTTATCACATGGGAAGAATATGATGCTATAGTGAAAAAAGATGGACAGGCAAAAGCAGACGAGGTATTGGCAAGCAAAATCATGATTAAGGATTCTATAGCCGATGCTTTCCTTCAACAAATCTTGACGCGCCCCAATGAATATTCGGTAATCGCTACGCCTAACTTGAATGGTGATTATATCTCTGATGCGCTTGCGGCTATCGTGGGCGGTATTGGTATTGCGCCAGGGGCAAACATCAACTACATCACAGGACACGCTATCTTCGAAGCTACGCATGGCACTGCACCCAAGTATGCAGGACAAGACAAAGTGAACCCCGGTTCGGTTATTTTGTCGGGTGCGTTGATGTTGGAGTACATGGAATGGACAGAGGCGGCAAACCTTATCTACAAAGGACTTGAAACAGCCATTGCCAACAAAACTGTTACGTATGATTTCCACCGTATGATGGAAGGCGCGACGCTTTTGAAATGCTCTGCATTTGGCGAGGCTATCATTGCTAATATGTAATTATGTAAGCAAAAGACTCGTCTTTTGCTTGCCTACCCAACCCGCAAGGTCTTTCGATTCCTTGCGGGTTTCTAATAAAACCCAACTCTCTATACAAAATATGTATTATTGGCTTGACGAAAATCTTGTTTTTCCGCCTGTGAGCGAAGCAAACCGAAACGGTGTGCTGGCTTTGGGTGGCGACCTGTCTGTAGAAAGGCTATTGCTTGCCTACAGTTCTGGTATTTTTCCTTGGTATAGCGAAGGCGAGCCTATCGTATGGTATTCGCCCAATCCGCGCTTTGTGGTCTTTCCTGAAAAATTGAAAGTAAGCAAAAGTATGAAGCAAGTTTTGAAGCAAAAACATTTTCGCGTTTCCTTAGATACAGATTTTCGAGCTGTTATCAGCAACTGCCAACAAGTGAAGCGCGAAGGGCAGGGGGGAACGTGGATAACAGAAGAAATGCTGGAAGCATATTGCGTATTGCACGAACAAGGATACGCACATTCTGTTGAAGTGTGGCAAGACGAAACCTTGGTAGGCGGTTTGTATGGTGTTTCTTTGGGGCGTATCTTTTTTGGTGAGTCCATGTTTGCCCATGTGAGCAATGCCTCCAAAACTGGGTTTATCACATTGGTAGGCGAGCTTGTGAAGCGTGGCTTTCAACTCATTGATAGTCAAGTATATACTGCCCATTTAGAAAGCTTGGGAGGCGAGTCTATCCCACGCAAACAATACATACAACTTCTAAAAACTGCCATCAGTGCAGGAGAAACTATCAAAGAAAAATGGACAAATTGGTTGGCATAAATTTGAAACAAAACAAGCTATCCGATATGGATAGCTTGCCTACTGCTACTTTTATTTTTTGTCTTTGTCATCAATTACTCGTTTTGTAGAGCTTTTCCAAAGGCGTTTGACACCTCTCGTAACACGCTTCCAAAGAGTTTTATTTTCAGGCTTATCTTCATAATATCCGCCGTAGTATCCGCCGTAATATCCGCCGTAGTATCCACCATAATATCCGCCGTAGTATCCACCATAATACCCGCCTGAACTGCGTTTTACAGAGTTCAAGATAACAGAGAGGTTATTGAAATCATTGGCTTTAGCAAGTCGGTTGATGCTTCGAGCAAAAACTTTCTTGGAATAATTGGCACGCACTACATACATAGGCAAGTCCACCTTTTTCATAATCAACACCGCATCAGTAACCAAGCCGACAGGAGGTGTATCTATCAAGATAACATCATAAATATCGCTCAAGTCTTTTATCATGGTGTCAAAGTCCTCGCGCAAAATTAGCTCGGTGGGGTTGGGTGGCGTAGGACCTGAAGAAATGAAATCTAGTGTAGGAATTTCTGTATTGCGTATGCAGTCATGAATAGTTTTCTTGCCAATCAAAATACTGCTTATGCCTTGCTCGTTGTCAGCATCGAAGGCGAGGTGCAATTTGGGTTTTCGCATATCGAAGTCCAACAAAACCACTTTTAAGTTCGTCGAAGCGATAATGCCACCCAAGTTTGCGGCTACGAAAGTCTTGCCTTCCCCACTAACTGTAGAAGTAATGGAAAGAAGCGTAGTATCTGCTCCATCATACAACCCTTTTTCTTTAGGGAGCATAAACTCCAAGTTAGTACGAATAGAGCGCAAAGACTCGTTGAGCGAAGACTTAGGATTTTCTTGCACAACAAGTTTGGTATGCTCGAGTTTCCGTTTTTTGTATTCAGGAATAGCTCCCAGCATAGGCACAGTTACGAGCTTATCTAAATCACCCAAACCTGTAATGGTATTGTGGAGCAAGTAATTGATAGCTATGAGTAACGCACTCAATACTACACCCACCGCCAAACCTAGTATATACACTTGTAGTTTTTCAGGTGAGATGGGCGCGCTTGGATAATCGGCAGGAATCAGTATTTTGATGTCAGGCACAATCCCCGCTTTGCTGATGGCTATCTGCATCTGCATATTCAACGCATTGTTGTAATAGGTAGAATAGGTAGCATATTTACGTTGTGTTTCATTAAAATCTTTGCTAAAGCTGGGCATATTGCCTATGATACCCTGCGCCTCTGCTATTTTGAGGTTGATGTCCTCAAGGGCTTCTATAGGAGCGCGTTTGATACCACTCGCCAGTATTTTGAGTTCTTCTTTTTTCTTGTCAAACAACAAATCAAAAGAGCGCGTAGGCATAGAGTTTTCGCGGTAGTTCAGTTTATTTTGTTCCTTCCTAAGCAGTAATTCAGCCATTTCTTGCACCTTTGCGCTTATTTCAGGAACACCCAACGACAACAACAACGGCACACGTTGTTTCAGCGCATCAAAATCTTCTCTTTCAACAGCACTCGTTATTTCGCTCATTTGCGCTATTTTGCGCATGAGTTGGTGTTTCGTGTCATACAATCCTTGCAGTTTTTCGAAAGAATCGTCTAATTTTTCTTGTGGATTGCGTGACTTCACACTCGCATACAAGGTTTGCAAACGGTTGTCATAAATCACTACCGAGTCTTCGTATTTGTGTAGGATAGAGTCTAAAAACTTCTCTTGTTCGAACAAAGAACGTTTCTTTTCGCGCAAACTCTCGCGCTGATAAATGCTATCAAACGCGGCTACTATGTCCCTTGTTTTTTTTGGGTGATGTTCCTTGAAGCTAATAGATATAATCTTTGCTTCCTTGTTTTCCACACCAATTTCTATATTCTTGCGTAGGTAGTTGTTAAGTTGTGGCAAGGTATTGATTCTAAAATAATACTTTGTAGAGCGTAAAGAAGCACTGTAGGGAGCGGTAAGCGTGATATAAGTATTTGAACCCCAAAGTTTTTCTCCAAACTTTCTTATCTCTGTTTTTTCATAATTGGGAGGATACGCCAACTTGTAGGTATTGGCATCAATAACGGTAAAATGGATATTATTATCCTTGTAAAGGTCTATGTTATCTCCATGATGCACTTTGAAAGGAGTACTTTTATACAGTTCATTGTCAATAAAATTGCCTTTCGCATAATAACTTACCCACAAATCAAGTTTATTGATAAGAGGACGTGTGATAATATCTGATTTGATAAACTCAAGTTCAGGTGCTAAGTTATCTGTTTTGGGCAAAATGAATTGCAGTGCAGGGTTTTGTGCTTGCCCTGCTGTTCCTGTGATGAGTTGCTGTTTGTCTGCATTTTCGTTCTTCATTTGGAGCTGTGAAGTAGAACGAAAAACAGATTTCGTATAGCGTAAATACAAAAAAGAGGCACTTAAACCTAATGTGATGAATACAATTACCCATAAAATACTCTTGCGAAGTATATCCAAAATTTTGATAAAGTCTATCTGACTTAAAAAGTCGTCATTTTCTTCTTCGTTGGGGCTGGTAGATTGTAGTGGTTTTAATTCTTGAGAAGTATTGTTATTATGGTTATTCATAACTATGTGAGGGTATTATGTCAAGCTGAACGAATGATAAACGATTATTTTTGTATAAGAACAAGCACTGCTACAATGGCTGTAATCACACCTGCTATGTCTCTTATAGGAGCAGAAATATCTGCAAAAGCCTCCCAAAACGTTTTGCGGATAGGTTCTACATAGATAATATCGTTTGGCTCGAGGGTAAGGCTATGATAAGGTTTCATGTTGTCCAAAGATATTTTGAGGTCTGCCATACTACGCAAGTTGATAATATAGACGCTTGGATTGTGCAAATCGCCACGAATAATGCGTACATTGGAGCCACGCAAATCATTGCCAACGCCTCCAAAACTTGCCAAAACTTCTAATAAGCTTACTTTCTCATTGCGAAGTGGAAACATAAAGCCCATAGAGCCTTTGAAGACTGTAACTCTTTTGTTATGGTAACGAGTACGCACAAAACAATTTTGATACAGCTTCTCGGCATTGTACTTCGCTTTTAGTACGCTGTCTGCTTGGTGCAGGGTAAGATTGAGCAGATAAATATCTCCAATCACAGGCAAGTTCATCATACCGTTTTGGCGCACTTGAAAAATGGGCATCTCCAAAGGAAAAGGATTTCCACCACCAATAATAGGACCCGAGCCTTGTCCTTGCGCCCGTTTTGTCCATTGGCTTGGTTGGAATTATTGGGGTCTTGTGGAAGCATAGGGTTGAGCAGGGCTTCGCCATTGGCGGTAAAAAGGCGGATTTCTATGTAGTCATGGGCTTGAATGACATAGTTTTTTTCAGCTCTTTGGAGCTTGGAAGCTATAGTATCTTGGTTGTTGATAATATTTTCCTTCGTTTGAAAAAGAATGTTCTGATTATAGACTCGACACCCTGATAGGGCAGACGAAACGGCTAAAAACAGTAAGATAGGAAACCAGCGCATAGCGGTTAAAATAGGGCTTTTTTTTTGAGAGTGCAAATATAGTTATATCTTTGTCAAATTTTGCAAAAAATTATGACTAACAAGCGGAAAATAATCAACGACCCCGTTCATGGCTTCCTCAATATCCCTACCGAATTGCTCTATGATTTGGTGCAACACCCTCATTTTCAACGACTAAGGCGCATCAAACAACTCGGTCTGGCGGAGTTTGTGTACCCTGGGGCAACACACACAAGATTTCATCATGCACTTGGCGCGATGCACCTCATGGGGCTAACTTTGCACACACTTCGACAAAAAGGCATTGACATCTCGCCTGAAGAACTCGAAGGGGCGCAAATAGCTATCCTCTTGCACGACATAGGTCACGGACCCATGTCCCACGCTCTCGAATATTCCTTGCTCCAAAATGTGCATCACGAGGAACTTTCGATGCTCATTATGGAAAAATTGAACCAAGAGTTCCATGGACAACTTTCTTTAGCTATAGATATATTCAAAGATTTGTACCCGCGCCGCTTCTTTCATCAGTTGGTTTCGAGCCAATTAGACATGGATAGAATGGACTACTTGCAACGCGATAGTTTTTTCACAGGCGTACACGAAGGCACGATAGGCGCAGACCGCATTATCAAAATGTTGGCGGTGGTGCAAGATTTATTGGTGGTGGAAGAAAAAGCCATCTACAGCCTCGAAAATTTTATCACTACGCGAAGGCTTATGTATTGGCAAGTCTATTTGCACAAAACCAACGTGGCAGGCGAGAAAATGCTCGTGTCCGCCTTGCGCCGCGCAAGGGAAGTATTGGCACAGGGCAAAGATTTGCAGGTAAGTAGTCCTTGCCTGAAAACGCTTCTTTCGCAAAGCATTGGTATAGAACACTTTACACAACCACAAGAAACAGACTACTTGCAACTTTTCACTCAACTTGACGATTATGACATTTGGGCTTCGCTCAAGGCGTGGGCTACAGGCGAGGATTATATCTTGTCTGTACTTAGCAAAGGGTTATTGAATAGGCAACTTTTCAAGGTAAACATCAGTGCCGAAAAACCTTCTGAAGAAAACAAACAGCGCATCTCGAAGCACATCATCGAGTCGCTGAACCTCAAAGCCAAACATTTGCCCTACTTCTTTGTGGAAGGCACTATTCGCAACGAGGCTTATTGGAAAAAGGGCGAGAGCATCAGCGTTTTGATGAAAAATGGCGAAGTGCTTGACCTTGCGCAAGCCTCTGACTTGCCTGCCATCAAAGCCCTGCGAAAAGTAGTCAAAAAACATTATTGGGCGTATTGGCGTTAAACTATCAACTTCTGTTTTATGAAATTTAATGCTAATTTTGCAAGGATATGAAAAGTTGGTTAAAAGCATTTAGGTTACGCACCTTGCCATTGGCTTTGGCGGGTATTATGATGGGCGCGTTTTTGGCAGGCGTGCATGGCAAGTTCAGTGGGGCAATCACGCTTCTTTGCGTCCTTACGGCTACTTGCCTACAAATTTTATCGAACCTTGCCAATGACTATGGCGACACACAAAACGGGGCAGACCACGCCAAACGCGAAGGACCCAGCCGTACTGTGCAAACAGGCGAGATAAGTATGCAAGCTATGCTTCGAGCTATTGGAATTTTTGTGATTTTATCTATCCTTTCGGGCTTGGGCTTGTTGTATGTGGCGATTGATTCGTGGCAAACTTTTGGCGTATTTGTGGGCTTGGGCGCGTTTTCGTTGGTTGCCGCCATTACGTACACAATGGGCAAAAAACCGTATGGTTATGCAGGGTTGGGCGATATTTCGGTGTTGTTGTTTTTCGGTTTTGTGAGTGTGTTAGGCACTTTTTACCTTCAAGCGAAGGCATTACAAATAGGCTTAGTCTTGCCTGCTTTGAGTTGTGGGCTTTTTTCGGTAGCGGTGTTGAATTTGAACAATATCCGCGACATTGAGTCTGACCGTTTGGCAGGCAAGTTCTCTGTTCCTGTGCGTTTGGGGCGCGAATATGCTACGTATTATCATCAGGCATTGCTCTTGTTGGGTGTGCTTTGCGCAGTGAGCTACACGATTTTCTTCTATCAACATTGGTCGCAAGGCTTGTTTGTGGTGGCTTTTCCTTTCATGTGGCAAAATGCAAGGGCGGTAAGCCTTTATAAACAACCCCAACAGATAGACCCTTATTTGAAGCACATGGCACTCACTACGCTTTTGTTTGTGCTGACGTTTGGCATAGGCAATTTGTTGGCGGTGAATGTTTTTGTGTAAAAAATACTAACAACTTTTGTGGTAAGATGATTATGTAGGCATTTGATTTATCAAATGCTTTTTTTTGATTTTACACAAAAAAAGGAGGATAAGCCAAAACATAGCTTTTTTTAGAAAAAAAAGCTATATTTGCCCCATAAAGCCCAGCCATTACAATATGCGTACAATCCGTTTTTGCTTGCTCATCACGCTTTTGAGTAGTTTGTTTCAGCCCTTGTTTGCGCAAACTACCTCTGAACGCTTTGGAAAAAACCGTATCCAATACAAGAAGTTTAATTGGCGTAACCTTAGCACCCAAAATTTTGACATCTACCACTATGACAATGGGGCGCGTTTGGCGCAGTTTGCCATTCGATACCTAGAAACGGAGTTCAACAACATTACAGACGTTATAGGCTATCCGCCCCAATTCAAGACCAAGATTTTTATTTATAACTCCATAAGCGACCTGCAACAAAGCAATGTGGGCATAGACGACCTGAAAGCCATCATTGGCGGGCAGACCGATTTTTTCAAATCGCAGGTGGAAATTCCTTTCACAGGAAGCGAAGTAGATTTTAAAAAAGAATTGCGTAGAGGCGTGGCGCAAATGCTCATTCGTGAAATGATGTTTGGCGGAAGCCTCCGCGATATGATACAAAACTCGTACTTAGGCAAGTTCAGCGAATGGTTTTTGCTTGGCGCGTCTTCGTATGTAGCCGAAGGCTGGAGTTTGGAAATGGAAGAACACCTGCGCGACCTTGTGAAGCACAAGAAATTGCGCAAACCACACTTATTGAGTGGGCGCGATGCTATCTTAGTGGGGCAATCTATCTGGAATTTTATTGCAGAAAAGTATGGCAAAAATAACATTGCCCAAATCTTGAACCATGCACGCTACTTGCGCAAAGAACGTAGCAGTATTTCCAGCACGTTGGGCGTGGGCTATATTCGCTTCATACAAGAGTGGCAAAAATACTATAAACTGATGGCTGATGAAACCCTCGCACAGCTTGAGGAATTTCCAAAAGAAACCATCAAACTACGCAAAAACAGAGCGGGCAACAAGTCTTACAACGAAATGAAAGTAAACCCTGCGGGTACGTGGGTAGCCTATTCTGAAAACAAAGCAGGCAAGTTCAGAGTCATAACACACAACCTCCAAACAGGCAAGCGCAAGGTCTTGCTTCGTGGAGGGTACTATGGTTTGAGCCAACGCTATGATGAAGACATACCTACGCTGTCTTGGCGCGACAACGGGCAGTTGGGCGTGATGTATATGCGCAAAGGAGAAACAAAATTAAGTATTTTTGACCTGAAAGGCAAGCGCAAGTACGAACAAACTTGGTTTTATTTCAACCACGTGACGGGCTTCGACTTCTCTGATGATGGGCAAATGCTTGTGATAAGCGCAGACCGAAAAGGCGAACACGACTTCAAAACAGGGCAGAACGACCTTTATGTCTATGACCTTGAGAACAAAGCCAATACGCTGAAGCAAATCACTGATGATTGGTATGACGACATGAACCCTGTTTTTTTGCCTAAATCCAAAACGGCTATAGCCTTCAGCTCTAACCGTTTGGGCGACTCGCTTACGCTGGGCTTGTTGCACGACAGAGGGAACTACAATGTAGAAGTTTCCGACTTCGATTTGTTTATTTACAATCCTGAAAAATCTAAAAAAGTATTGGAAAGGCTGACCAATAGCCCACAGCGTGATGTTATGCCTGTTTTTCAAGACGAGAACAATTTGCTGTATCTAAGCGAAGAAACGGGCATCAGGCAATTAAAGAGCATAGACATCAAGACGCGCCAAAGCCAAAACGTTACAGCGTTTCAGCAAGGGCTTCGTACTTTTGACTATGTGGGGGCAGGCAAGGGCATTGTTCATACGACTACCCAAAAAGGGCGCATCTTGCCTATGCACTTGCCTACGCTTGACCTGAACGCCAACAAAACCATTCGCTACCAAACCTATCGAGGGCGTATCTTGCAGGAAAGGAGTTTGAACGGCAACAATCCTGTCGCAAAAGTAATCGTACCCATTGGCTTCACAGACACTACCGCCACGCGCAAAGCAAAAAAAGAAGTGTTCGAAAAAGATGAAGTAGATACAGATAATTATACCTTCAACAACGACCTGCTGAAAGACCAAAACAAAGTACCCGAAAAAAATGTCTTGCCTTCCAATACCCTTACCTCCACAGACCCGTTGCTACTCGCGGCGAAAAAGGCGAAACAGCAAGATTTGAAGGTGTTGGGACCGTATGACTATCAGCCACGTTTCCGCACTGAAAACGCTACTACAGCTGTCAATTGGGACCCTATACTTGGTTTTTATGTTATTTTGAATACGCTTGCTTCCGATTTATTGGAAAATCACAAGTTTCGTGGAGGCTTTGTTTCTTTTTTGAACTTTAAAAGCAGTTTCTTCTTTGGGCAATATCAATATCTTGCCAAACGCTATGACTTGTCTGTACGTTTTGACCGAAATGCTTTTAATTTTAGAGGTGAAACGAACACTTGGCAATATACACAAAATAAATTATCAACTGCTATCAATTATCCTTTTAGCAACTTATCGAGAGTAAGTGTATCGCCTTTCTATCAAAATACCATTCACGAGCAAGCCTTTGGGCAGAATATAGGGGTAAGCACACAAAACCTCTTGCCTAATACAGTGCATTATGGAGGCGTGAAAGTGGAGTGGGTATTTGACAACACAACCATTAACGGACAAAATATGATGCGTGGCTCGCGTGCCAAAGTAGTATGGGAAGAAAACGTGGGCTTGCGTACCAACAATGGCTTCAAAGAACAAAGAGGCGTAAAAGAAGGGCTTACACAAAGCGACATGAGTTTCCGCAAAATTGTTTTTGATGCACGCCACTATCAGCCCATTCACCGCGACCTTACTTTGGCTTTGCGCTTGAGTGGCGGAACTTTCGCGGGCAGGTCTGCCAAAAATTTCTTATTGGGTGGTATGGATAATTGGCTATTCAATAAAATAGACAATATCGAGAAAACACCTTTCGCACAAAATGTGGATGTGGACAACAGCGACTTGTTATTTACTGAATTTGTAACCAATCTTAGAGGCTTCAATTATGCCAAAATGATAGGGCAAACCTATATAGTAGCCAATGCCGAGTTGCGCTTCCCGATATTCAAATATTTGTTTGGGCAACGTGTGAACAGCAATTTCTTGAAAAACTTTCAACTTGTAGGCTTCTACGATGTGGGTTCGGCTTGGACAGGGCTAAGCCCCTTTGAGAACGCGACTGCGCCCATTCGTATCATAGAGAGCAACAGCATCAGGGCATCTGTCAATGATTTCAAAAGCCCTTGGTTGATGAGCTACGGAGCAGGCTTGCGTACTGTGATGTTTGGCTATTACATCAAACTCGACATGGCGTGGGGTGTAGAAGATTTTATACGAAACGAAAAACCAAAACTACACCTAACCTTAGGATATGATTTTTAGGGGGTAAAAGGGTAGAGGGGTTGAAGGGTAGAAAGGTTGAAAGGGTAGCAATCACCTCTCCACCTCTCCACCTCTCCACCTCTCCACCTCTCCACCCTTC
>RDXI01000402.1 GCA_004292795.1 Bacteroidota bacterium
GGGGCTACCAAGCAAAATTATTTTTGAACAGGCTCTTAATTTACTACACAAGCCAAGTTACTCAAATCAGTAATTCAATAAATTAATAAATCAGTAATTCAATAAATCAATTCGCAATATGTTAGAACACGCTATTATAGCCAAACATTTTCCGCTACAGACTTTTGATGAAAACATTGAATATCAAGAGTTTAGGCAAGCTCTTGTGTCGAGCATAGCCTATCTACTCCAGCACGACATAGAACGCCTTTCTCAAGCTATGTATCGTATAGATGTAGCCGAGTCCGCCTTCCGCGAAGCCTTGTATCAAGACAATGCAGAGTTATTAGCCGACCTCGCCATTGAGCGCGTGAAACAAAAAATCATTTTCCGACAAAAATACCAAGACCTTGCCTCTGACTCCGACTGATGAAACCTTTATGCGCCTCGCGCTCCAAGAAGCTGAAAAAGGAGGCGCAGTAGGCGAGATACCTGTAGGCGCGGTAATCGTAGCCCAAAACCGCGTCATAGCCCGCGCCCATAACCTCACCGAACAACTCACAGACGTTACGGCTCATGCCGAGATTTTGTCCATTACCTCTGCCCAACATTATTTGGGGAGCAAGGTCTTGCAAGACTGCACGCTGTACGTTACGCTTGAGCCTTGTGTGATGTGTGCAGGAGCTATTTTTTGGAGTCAAGTGTCGCGGGTAGTCATAGGCGCAAGCGACAGCAAACGCGGTTTTAGCGTGTTTTCTAAGGATATTATCCACAAACGAACTCAAATCGTGGAGGGCGTTTTGGCAGATGAATGTAGCCAACTGTTGAAAGATTTTTTTGTGAAATTGCGAAAATGAGCTTTTAACGCACTATATTTGGGCTTTCTAATGCCTTTCCTCTATGATACACTTTGAACAGTTTACGCTTGCCAATGGCTTGCAAGTTTTTTTTCACGAAGACAAAACTACGCCCATCGCGGCGGTAAATATCCTTTACAATGTAGGCTCACGTGATGAAAACCCTGAACGAACAGGCTTTGCACACTTTTTCGAGCATTTGATGTTTACGGGTTCGTTGCACATTCCCGAATATGACGAAGTGCTACAAAGAGTAGGAGGCGAGAACAACGCTTTTACCTCGCCTGACGTTACCAATTATTATATCACTTTGCCTGTTACGAACTTAGAAACGGCTTTTTGGCTTGAGTCTGACCGTATGCTGGGGCTTGCCTTCCATGAAAAGAAGTTCGAAGCCCAACGTGGCGTAGTGATTGAGGAATTTAAACAGCGTTATCTGAACCAACCTTATGGTGATGTGTGGCTGAAATTGCGCCCGCTTGCCTACCAAAAACACCCTTACCATTGGAACACGGCGATACTACGCTTGAGGAGGTAAGGCGTTTGGCTGAAAAATGGTTCGCGCCCATACCCGCAGGCGAGCCAAACCTACGCAACTTGCCTACCGAACCCACACAAAACGAAGCGCGTACCTTAGAAACAACCGCCAAAGTGCCATTGTCGGCTATCTACAAAGCCTATCACATGGAAGCCAAAGGCAAGGACGGCTATTTTGCTACCGACCTTTTGAGTGATGTCTTGGGGCGTGGCAAATCTTCGCGCCTATACGAACAATGGGTGCGCCAAAAACCGCTTTTCAACCAAATTGGCGCGTACATTACGGCTTCGTTTGATGCAGGTTTGTTGGTTGTATATGGCACGCTGAACGATGGCGTGAGTATGCAAGAGGCAGAAGAGGCTATCAACAGCACGATTGCCGAACTCCAAAACTCGCCTATCCCCGAAACCGAACTAACCAAAGTGAAAAACAAAGCAGAAGCCTCGATAGCCTTCGAGGAAGTAGAGCTTTTGACTCGCGCTCGCAACATAGCGTTTGGAGCAGTTTTGGGCAATCCCAATTATGCCAACCAAGAAATTCAACAACTACAAGCCGTTACACCTGAAGCCTTGCAAGACTCCGCCAAGCGCGTTCTGCGTCCCGAAAACTGCTCTACGTTGTATTATCAAAAGCAAGCATAAACCTCCCTTTTTTATAGAATATGGCTACTTTAGAACCCACGCGAGAACAACTCAAAGCGTTTTTAAGCCAATACCCTGATAATCAACCCGTTTGTATGATTAACCTCCTCAAGTTTAAGGAAAAAGTAGCAGACTCGGACTTGACAGGCAAGGCACAATACGAACAATATGCGGAAAAAGCAACGCCTTTTTTTCAAAAGGTGGGCGGTAAAATCGTGTGGAAAGGCAGTCCTGCCATGTATTTGATTGGGCAAGAAACC
>RDXI01000186.1 GCA_004292795.1 Bacteroidota bacterium
TATGAAAAGCCCTGTGATGGGCATACGCAAGCGTATCCAAACACCACCCACAAACCCAATTTTCATGTTGTCTTTGTTGGCTTCTATCTCTTGGGTGCTTGTAGGCAAGTTGCCTATCCAACTACCACTCACTACCCCTTTTACGCCCACTTGTACGACTTTGTCTTCGTCTAATTGTGCAAAAGCGGGTGTGCAGAGGCTCGCGCCAAGTAGAAAGGAAAAGATTATTTTTCTCATGTTCTTATTGTTGAATTAGGATTATTTTCTCAAAGAAAACGCTTTTTGGGCGAATTTCGCATATTTTCAAAAAAAATATTTTGTTTTTGTGATTTTATGCAAAAAAACCACACTCTTTTTTTGCATTTACAAAAAAAGCTACTACCTTTGCGAGTTCAAAAACGGGCATAGCCCCCTTGATGTGTAATTCATAATATATAACTTTTATCTCTTTTTAGGTCAGTATGTACTTAGATACAGAACAGAAGAAAGAACTCTTCGCAAAACATTCACCCGAAAAAAACGCGAAAGATACAGGCTCAGCTGAGTCGCAAATAGCTTTGTTTACAGCTCGTATCACGCACCTAACGTCGCACTTGAAACAAAACAAGCACGACTATCACAGCCGTATGGGTTTGATGAAACTCGTAGGCAAGCGCAGAAAAATGCTCGATTACCTCAACCGTAATGACATTGCTCGCTACCGCGCTATCATTGCTGAGTTAGGACTTCGCAAGTAATCAAAAATCCTGAACGAGAGTTCAGGATTTTTTTGTAAGTTTATATCAATCCAAAATACCGCGAACAAATGCGAAAGTTCGCGCTTTAAGCTCGCCTGCCTGCGCTCCTTCCAAAGAACGAATATACGCCGAGCCAATCACCGCCCCTTGCATATATTGGCAAACTGTTTGAAAGGTGGCTTTGTCGGAAATACCAAAACCCACTAAAACGGGGGTTTGCAACTTCCATTCCTTGATGCGCTGTAGGTAAGCTACCTGCTTGTCCGAAAACTGCTTTGTATTGCCTGTGATGCTGTTGTCGGCTACAGCATAAATGAAAGGCGCGTGCAAAGCGTCTATTTTGCGCACACGCTCCTCGCTTGTTTGGGGCGTAATGAGAAACACAAGCGACACGCCAAACTGCGCAAACAATGTCTTGTATTGTTTCTCGAACACATCAAAAGGCAAATCAGGCAAGATAAGCGTATCTACGCCTACGCGCTGACAGTTTTCCAAAAAACGCGCCACACCATAGACCAATACCGTATTGAAATAGCCCATCAGTATCAAGGGAGCAGTATTTTTCCCTTGTAGGGAGGCAAGGTCAGCAAAAAGCCCATCTACCGTAAAGCCATTTTCGAGGGCTTTTTGGCTACTTTTTTGAATAACTACCCCATCTGCCAACGGGTCTGAAAAAGGCACGCCTACTTCTATCAGGTTCGCGCCTGCTTCGGTCAGGGCGAGAATGAGGTCTTGCGTAGAACCTTTTTGTGGGAAATCTGCTGTGAAATAGATAGAAAGAATATTTTGCGTTTCGGTAGCAAGCTTGCCTACTTTATTCATATTCTGCGGGTTGAAGAAGGTTAATTTTTAGGTTTATTTTTCTTGTTTTTATCTTTGTCCTTGTCCTTGTCTGGCTTGGGAGGCGTATAACGCAGTTTGGCACAGAAAAACACATCACGTTTGTTGTTGTCCATGCCTTCCACATACATACGCCTATTAACCCCTATCAAAAGAAAATTGTTTCCATACCATTGATGTAGCTCCTCATCTTCTACCTTGTCCGACAACTTTCCATCTAAGATAGTTTTTGTTTCTTGTTCTTCAGGTTCATCGGGTTGGGCGCGTTGATACGAGATTTGGCTGTATAGCTTGTCGTCATGCAGGTAAGCCGTTATAAAGTTCTCGCCTACAAAGCCCGTTTGCACTACATTTTGCGGGTGTTGATGCTCTATTTCTTCCAATTTCATCATATTGTCCCACAACAACCGCCCTGTTTGTTTCTCAAAACCCACCGCAAGCGCGTAATCATAGACATACATCATGTTGTTGCCTACATTGCTGGAGCGTGTATTATAAGGATACCAAGGATAGCGATATCCGTATTGCCTCATCATAGCAGGCGATTGCCACGAATTATTGTTGTTGGTCGGGTTTTGCAAATGATAGCCTGTCAGCAATAATACTATAGTATTAGGTGTTTCCACATAATATGGATTCCAAAGCATACGCCTCTCGAAGGTGTATTCTTGGTCTTTTTCGCTGTATTGTTGCATTTTTGCCTTCATTTTCAGCTTTCTTTTTTCGGAATAATGATTGAAAATATTAGCAAAATCTTGAAAGCGGTAGAAGGTAAGGCTTTTTTGCTCCAGCCCTTCGTGTTTGGTAACAAACAGCCCTTGCCAATATTGATTGCCTTCAAAACTATACGCGCCTATTGCCCACATATCGTTTTTTTGTTTGTACGGGTGCAGGGCGATAGCCTCCACAAAGGTACGTTTGCGCAATTCGCGCTCTCTGCCCACAAGCTCCACGCGCTTGCCTCCCCCTATCAAGCTTGAGTAGGGTTGCAAAAACACTTTGCGCTTGCGGTGGTCTTTGTTCGCTATGACAAAGGTAAGTTCATTGCGCGTACTGTCGTGGTAAATGTGTTGCACTTCTTCCCTATCTTCAAAGAAATGAGGCAACAATTTGATACTTCTATCCAACATATTGAACGAAAGGGCGAGCCACTTCGAGTTATTCTTGCCTGCTATGTACGCCACTTGTTGCGACACTTGGAAGTGAGCTATCTCGAAAGTAAATGGAAACTCCGCTTGGTATTCTGTGGCAGTCTGGGAGGCAAGGTCGAGGTGAAAGAAATGAAATTTCTTGCTATATTCCGCTTCTTGGGCTATGGCATACAGGTTTTGGTGTTGGTCGTCTTGCCAATGCACTTCTTTCTGAAACTCACTCGGAAGCGTAACAGATTTGGTAAAAATGACGCGCATATTGGTATCCAAATGCGAAAACTCGACAGGATAGGTTTTGCCAAAAGCCTTGCTTTCATGGCGCATCAACACAAGCCCGTTGTGGTGCATAGGGAAAACTTGCCACTCCATATTATCGCGTTGGCGCGACTCTAAGGGCTGTTCGTAATATTCGATAGCCTGCATTTGGGCAGTGGCAGGCAAGACAAACAAGAAGGTAAAAAAAAGCGTATAAAGGCGCATATTCATAAGTGGTTTCGCAAATTTAGACAAAAATTTTAGGATTAGAAGCAGTAGGCAAGGTTTTTTCGCTACCATTGATGTTAAAAACAACGACAGAAAAATCAAGCTATTTGTAACTTTTACCCTTCCACCCCTCCACCTTTCAACCTCTCTACCCTTCCGCTTCCCCTCTACCTTTCAACTCTGAAAAAAATTACTATCTTTGCATTTCTAAAACTTACGATATATATGAAAATGTTGCGTTATACGCTCTTGACAGGTATGGTAGCGAGCCTGTCCTTGTTCTTCCCTGCTTGTACTTCCGAAGGACAAACTACCGACAAAAAAAACACCGAAAAAGACGCGAAAGGCGAAGGCGGAGGCGAGAAGCCCGAAAAAGAAAAGCCTAAAAAAGCTACTGTAGAAGCTGACCGCCAATACAACGACATTGCCCGCCTCATTGCAGGTATGAGTGCCGAAGAAGGTAGCGTAGTAAAAAAACACACCGAAAGCGCGAGTTGGAAACAATATGCGCAAGCCACTGACGCACAATGGCAGGGCATCAATCAAAGCAAATTGCCCAAAATGCAAAAATGGGCAGGCGAGGAACTAAGCGACATCAACAAAAAAGGTGGCACGCTGTTTTATCCTTTTGGTGGCGCAGACGCTTTGCACGCCGCTACTTTCTTTCCTGAATTTGACCAAGTAGTAATGATGGGGCTTGAGCCTATCGGCAATATGCCTGACTTTGATAAAATCGCGCAAAAAGGTACTTTTGCCTCTTACTTTGCGGGTATTCGCAGATCGTTGGTAACCATTTTGCAATATAGCTTCTTCAAAACCAATGACATGGCAAACGATTTCACAGGGCGCGTAGTGCAGGACGTTGATGGCACATTGCCCGTATTGTTGTTGTTTTTGGAGCGCACCAATCACCGCATTATCAATTACGAAAAAGTGGCTATCAATCCTGAAGGCAAGCTCATCAAAGCAGACGAGTCTAAGGAAAAAGGCGCGTACATTGGCACAAAAATAACCTACAGACGCGAAGCAAATCCTGACGAAGCCAAAACCTTGTATTATTTCAGCGTAAACCTTTCGAATGATGCCTACAATGGCTTGGGCGGTTTGAGTACACGCAAGGACTTGAAAGGCTTTATTGAGAGCTTAGACATTACCGCAACTTACTTAAAATCAGCGTCTTACTTGATGTATAACGGCGGTTTCTCGATGGTGAAAAACTTGATTTTGGATAAATCTTCTTGGGTATTGCAAGATGACTCGGGTATGCCTTTGGCAAATTTCACAGCAGGCAAGCACAAATGGGATTTGACTTTCTACGGTGTATATGCGGGACCTATCTCGCTTTTTGCGAGCCGTTGGCAACAAGACATGAAAGTGGCTTATACCAAAAAAGAGCAAGTGCGTCCACTTCCTTTTGGCATTGGCTACCAATTTGCCGAAGGTACGTCTAACTTGATGTTGGCGAAAAAGAAATAATATCACTCCTGTAGCATAGGCTTTAGCCTGCGGTTTCGCGATATGCGCAGGCTAAAGCCTACGCTACAGAAATATTGTCTGTGATACATATTAACCCAAAAAATGAAAGAGGACTTTCTTCAATTTGTGTGGCAATATCAATACTTTGATGCACACGACTTGCTGACTACTGAAGGCGAGGCAGTACAGATTTTGGACAAAGGGCGGTGGAATTTGGACAGTGGTGCGGATTTTCAATATGCCAAAATAGCCCTCGATGGGGTTACATGGATTGGCACTATAGAAATACATTTGCGGGCTTCAGATTGGCACAAACACGCCCATGCAAAAAATCTTGCCTACGAAAACGTAGTGCTACACGTAGTTTGGGAGGCAGACTCGCCTGTAGTGCGCCCCGATGGAACTATCTTGCCTACTGTAGAACTAAAAAAGCGCGTATTCGGAAAAGCATTGCAACAATACAACAACCTGCTCACAAGCCCGCATACAATCCCTTGCAGTAGCCAATGGGCAAATGTAAAACCGCTTACACAAGTTCAGTTATTGGACAAAGCTCTCTTGCGAAGATTAGAGCGCAAGGCAAAGGCTGTAGGCGAGATGCTAAAAGACAACGCGGGAGATTGGGAAGAAACAGCGTATCAATTATTGGCGAAACATTGGGGAATGAAAACCAATCAAGAACCTTTTGGACGTTTGGCGCAACGCCTTCCGCTCAAATTGATAGCCAAACACCGCGATAATGCACTACAGTTAGAGGCTCTTTTGTTTGGGCAAGCAGGCATTTTGCAGAGCATTTCCTCGCCTGATGACTATACCTTTGAGTTGCAAAGAGAGTATCATTTTTTGGCGCAAAAATACCAACTTCAGGGCAAAAATCTTTCTGTAGTGGAGTGGCAATTTGGTAAATTGCGCCCTGCTAACGCGCCTTCTTTGCGTTTGGCGCAGTTCGCAGTGTTTATGCAACAAATTCCGCATTTATTTTCGTATTTCTTGCACACAAGCATAGAGGAAATGTTGAAAAAGCCTCTTTTGGAAACGTCAGACTATTGGCATACGCACTTTAGTTTGAGTAAACCCACCACAAGCAAAATACCGCAATTAGGCGAAACGGCTTGGCATAATTTGCTTATCAATGTGGGCGCGACTATCCTTGCCTCCTACGCCCAACACACGCAAAACGAGGATTATATGGAAAAAGCCATCGAGCTATTGCAACGCTTGCCTGCTGAAAAAAACGCGGTTTTGGAAGTGTGGCAAGGCTTAGGATTGAAAGTAAAAACTGCCTTCGACTCGCAAGCCCTGATTGAGCAATACAATGAACTGTGCAGTCATAAAAAATGCCTCCAATGCACTGTGGGCGCAAGTCTATTGAAGTGATGATACGAAATTTTATCCATCGTTTGTACGATTTTTTGGCGTTTTGGGGCTTCAATTTGCGGGCTTTCAGCGCGAAATGGCGGGCTATGCGCTGGTACAGGCAAGACTTCCGAACCTTGCAAAAGCAACAAGGGAAAGATACCTCGTTTGCGTGGGGAATTCGCTTGCCTATGTTGGGCGAACGCCACAACGAAGCAGGCACGACCAAAGGGCAATATTTCCACCAAGATTTGTATGTGGCTCGCCTGATTTATGCACAAAATCCTGCCAAACATTTGGATATTGGTTCGCGCCTTGATGGTTTTGTGGCGCATTTGGCGGTTTTCAGGCAAGTCGAGGTGATGGACATACGACCACTCGAAAGTTCTGTGCCTACTATTTCCTTCAGGCAAGCTGATTTGATGCAACTACCTACAGATATGCTGGAATATTGCGATTCTATTTCGTCCTTGCACGCCATAGAACATTTTGGCTTAGGGCGTTATGGCGATAGCATTGATTATTGGGGTTATCTCAAAGCGATTGAAAACATTACAAAAATGCTTCAAAAAGGCGGTATTTTTTACTTTTCTGTACCTATAGGCAAGCAAAGGATAGAGTTCAACGCGCATCGGGTATTTGCTATAGCGTATTTGTTGGAGGTTTTCGCTCCACACTATAGCCTCGAAAGTTTTGCCTACATTGATGACAAGGGCGATTTCTTTGACAATATCACCCTTGACCAACACAAGATAGCCACAAATTGCGGTTGCCACTACGGTTGCGGGATTTTTGTGTGGCGCAAAAAGTAGGCAAGACTATACTACTTCAGGCAAGCTCGCCTGCACGCATTGCCAAAGTTCGTCCCAAGCGGGCTTAGTGGAATTACCAAAATAGGCTATGGTGATATGCGTTTTGCCGTATCCGCTCACTTCGGGAGTCCACAACACAAAAGCCTTGTGCAGAAAGCCCCAATTTTCGGGGTTTTGCAAGTCCACGACTTGTTCATGCAAGGCATTGGTTTTCGCCTCAAGCTGTTC
>RDXI01000187.1 GCA_004292795.1 Bacteroidota bacterium
CCGTTGAGTGGCTACATCAAGAAAGTGAATGCAGTTTCGGGGCAGTTCGTCAGCCCGCAAGATGTACTTTTCGAGATAGCCTCGCCTGCCCACAAGCACGTGGAGCTACAGATTTTTGAGAAAGATATTTTGAAAATATCGAAGGGGCAAAAGGTCTTGTTTTACTCGCCCAACGCGCCCAAGCAAGTCTATGAAGGCGAGGTTTTTTTGATAGGGCAAAACATTGATGCCACGAACAAAACGGTCAATGTCCATGTGCATTTTGACGACTCGCAAGTAGGCAAGACGCTCCTCGAAGGTATGTACGTAGAGGCAAAAGTTTTGCTCAAAGCACAGCAAGAGGCAACCTTGCCTGAAGACGCGATAGTGCGCGAAGGCGAACAAAATTTTGTATTTGTGCAAAGCTCCAAAAACCATTTCAAGAAAATGCCTATCCGCATTAAACACGAAAACGAAGGCAAAGTAGCCCTCGAAATCATAGGCAAGATGCCCGAAAACGCCAAAATTGTCAGAAAAGGGACGTATTATCTCAATGCGCAAATGAACGTAGGCAGTGAGGAAGGACACGCGCATTAGGTTTAGGCTTAATAGGATAGGGTTTCAAACTACTCTATCAGCTATCAGACTTAATAGGATAGGGTTTCAAACCCTATCCTACCGAGCAATATGAAATATTTAATCTTTCAAAACTAATTCGGTAATCATTGCCTCCGTAACTTCGTGCTTGCCTTCGTAGGTAAGCAGTTCGAAGTTGATGCCGTGTTCGCGTAGGCGAGCAAGTTGTTCATGCACCATATTTTCGGGTATGAGTTCATCTTCTTCGCCATATACATAATGTAACTTCTTGCCTTTCAGCAGTTTAGCGAGGTCATCTAAAGGGCAATCATTCGGTATATCACCTGCCCAAAGCACCAATTCATCAAAAACAGGTTTGGCATCAAGAATCCAACGGCAGACAGTAGAACACCCTTGCGAGAAGCCCAAAATGCGTGTGTAGGGGCGTTGGCTTTGCTCCAAAACCTTCTCTACGGTTTGCGCATAAATGGTTTTCCAATATTGGATATAGTCTTCAATTTCAGTTTCACGACTTTCTTTGGTCATCCAGCTCGCGCCCACACGCGGGTTTTGTATGCCTATGCCGTCCACATAAAAGCGCGAAAGGGCTTCGGGTGCAATGAGCCAATACTTTTCGGGAGATAAGAAGCTAAATTTCTTGAGGAAATTATCGGCTAATTGCCCATAGCCATGCGCCAAAAGCCATACTTCTTGCGTACTTGCGCGTGCTGTGCCATGCGTATAATATCGTGCGGTACGCCACACTTGAACGTAATGATTTTGCATAAGCCATCAATCAGGAAGGGGTTCGAGCAAAGTTAATAGGCTTTGTTTACATTTCCAAAAACATCTTAAAAATCTGCTAAAATGCTTTGCCCGCCCTTGACATAGTTGCCCACTTGCACGCGGACTTGTGCCGAGAGGGGAACGAAAATATCAACTCTTGAGCCAAATTTGATAAATCCCACTTCTTGCCCTTGTTGCACGACTTGCGAAGGCTCGACATAACAGCAAATTCTACGCGCCATCGCGCCTGCTATTTGTCGATACAAAATGAGCTTGCCGTCTTCGGTCTGGATAACAACCGTATTGCGTTCATTTTTTTCGCTTGATTTCGGATTCCAAGCAGGCAAGAAAACCCCTGCATGGTGTTTCACGTATTGCACCAAACCACGCACAGGAGCGCGATTGACGTGGACATTCAACGGAGACATAAAAATAGAAATTTGTAGGCAAGGCTGTTTCAGGTACTCATTTTCAACTGTTTCTTCTACTACTACGACCTTGCCATCTGCAGGTGCGATAACGGAATTGGGCAAGTACGTAATGACGCGCACAGGGTCACGAAAAAAGTAGATAACTACCGAAAAAACGCTAACGCCTCCTACGATTATGACGTTCTGCACGATTTCGTGTTGAGGGTACATATAGATTGCCCCAAAAAACAAGAGGGTAAGTATGGCAGTCAAGCCTGCTAATATGGTATAGCCTTCGCGGTGGATACGGAGCATAAGGGGTAGAAGGGTGGAAGGGTTGAGGGGTAGAAAGGTAGAAAGGTAGAAAGGTAGAAAGGTGGAAAGGTGGAAGGGTAGAGGGGTGGAAGGGGAATGTGTGCAATGTTAGTGATAGTTTTGGAAAAATCATAGATATAGCCACGCGGAACGGGTATATTCTTTTATCCAAGCATCTTGTAACGGTTCTATGTGGTGTTCGTATTGGTTTTGCCAATGCAAAAGCACCATACAATCGTCAGGCAAGGCATCATTATCTTCCCAAACCAATTCAGCTATTTTCACGCTGGTAGTGAAGCCATTGGAGTCCGTAGTGGCTTGATAGGGGTGTCCTGTATGTCCGAAAAAATGGTAAAAAGGCTTGTGGTAGGCAAGGCACTCGCCTATTTCTGCCATTCCAAAATCCTTGTCGAAAAAGTGCAAATCGCAATCATGCGAGAGCAAAATATCGAAATGGGTAGTTTCTTTGCGGAGTTTTTGTAGGTTTTCGGCTTCGTAAGGTTGTATGAAGCGCGGTTGCCCGTTGGGGTGTTTGTTGCCTCTGTAGCCTATGCGGTTGATGCCTACTATAGAAATAGCCGACTCGCCTGCTCCTAAGGTTTGCAACTTGCCTGTGGGGAGCATCAAAATTTTTTGGTAAATGTCTATAGGATAGCGCGAGCCTTGCGCCAACGTTTCCAAGTTATCCAAAAAAGCGTGGTCTTCGTGATTGCCCCGCACCGCCCACATTTCGCAGGCGAGTTTTTGCAATACTTCAGTAGTAGGCGCGTTTTTTTGGGTAAAATAACGGCTAAAGCCCAATTCGCTGTCATCACGTTGGGCGTGTCGCAGGGTAGCTTTGTCGAAAGTGGCAGGCGAGGGATACGCGCCCATGTCGCCACATTGCAAAATCAAATCTAACACAATGCCACGCTCACGCTGTAACCGTTCCGCCAATTTCCACGCCAACAAAACCCTGCCATGCAGGTCGGCAAATACAAGCACATTCATATACAAAGGTAGGCATTTTTAGCCTAAACCTAATATTTTGTCCGCCAACCTCTTTTTTCAATATATCGAACATCAGACAAGTCTTTCAAAGTAGGCAAGTATTGCATTAGTTTTCGCAATTCCTCATCTGTAGGCTCGCCTTCGAAGGGTTGTATGTAAATGGCATTGCCGTAATTGAAGGCAAGTTTGGCGGGAGTATCATCAACGATTAGAGTAGTTTCGAGCCTGTAGCCCCTTCTTTTTATTTTCTTCAATTTTTTGGCATATTCATAATAGCTGTTGATGTCCATGTTGTATCGCCCATAAAAATCAATTTGAGGCGAAATAATAGGCGTGCAACGGTTTCTGCCCCAAACAAAAGACAGACTTACACCTGTAGGCAAGATATTTTGCACGATTTCCTGCACATAGTCTTCTGAAGCAGAAGACCAAACTGCCAGCTCGAAATGTTGGGCGCAAGACACGAGAAAATCATGCAGATAGGGGCGTGTATGCACAAAATACTTGCCTACCACGAAGTCGAAAGGCGTAGCAAGCCTTTTTTCTGTGGCGTGTATCAAAGTTTCATCTAAATCCAAAATAAGAAGCATACAAACAAGAGGTTAGCCTACACCGAAAACCACTTATAGCCCACGCCTTTAATAGTTTTGATGTAGTCCTCGCCTATTTTTTCACGAATTTTGCGCACATGGACATCAACAGTACGCGAAAGGATATAGACATCTTCGCCCCAAATGGTTTGTAGCAGTTCATCACGACTAAATACCTTGTCGGGGTTTTGTGCCAAGAAATACAACAGTTCAAACTCCTTTTTGGGAAAGGGAATAGGCTCATCATTGAGCGAAACGGTGTAGCTTGTGCGGTCAATAAACAAGTTGCCTATGCGGAGCGAAGTTTGTGGTTGCGCGCTTTTTTCTTTATCTCGCCTGAAAATGGCTTGTATGCGACTTAGCAAGGCGCGTGGGCGAATGGGCTTGATGATATAATCGTCTGCGCCTACTTCAAACGCCGCGACTTCGGAATATTCCTCCAAACGTGCCGTGAGAAACACCAAATAAGCGTCTTTCGTTTCGGGCATTTCGCGTAGTTGTCTGCCTGCTTCCACGCCATCGAGCTTGGGGAGCATAATGTCTAACAAGATAAGGTCGGGTGCAAACGCCTTGCCTACCTTCAAAGCGTCCAAGCCATTGTTGGCGGTTTCGACTATGTAGCCCGCTTTTTGCAGATTGTATTCCAGCAATTCGATGATGTCCTCATCATCATCGACTATCAAAATTTTATATTTTGTCGCGCCTTGATTTTCCATGTGATAGTTTTTTTAACTTTGCAAAGATACTACACCTTATTGACTTTTTGGGTGTAAAAATTATTAAGTTTGGGTTACGAAAATATTATGACAAGGTTAAATACTGTCTAATAGAGCCAAAAAGTCAGTATCTCCCCAGTACATTTCGAAGTCATTATCACTCAAAATATTAGTTTTGATGTACACTTTATTGAGTGGCACACCGTTTACATAAGTTCGCATAAACTCCAGCATTTTGTCCTTGTTTTGTAGGCGAGCATAGTTGCAGGCTATATTATAAAGCAATGAAAAATCTTGCCTACTATTTGTGTAGGTAGCCAAAATGTAGTCATAACATTGCTCTGCTATGTGGTATCTACCCGCGTTGTTGTAGGCGTGGGCGCGTGCATGGTAGTAGCTCGTATCACGCGAAGCCTTCGAAACAAAGCGATAAAAAGCAATGGCTTGCAAAGAATATTGTTGGGCTAATGCCATCTCGCCTCGGCGTTGGGCGTTGTGTCCTTCGCGCTTTACAATATCACCCATAACCACAAAAGTATAATCTACAGCATTGGGGAAATGATGCGCCAAAGTTTTCATCTGCTTGCGCGAAATGCTTGTTTCGATGCGTATGAGCATCACATGACGATTTACCCAAGAGCTTGCCTGCATTTTGCGCAAAGGATTGTCATGTAAGACAATTTCGCGGGCTTCTATGTGGGCTATTTCGGGAGGCAAGGACTCTAAGCCCAAGCTTTCCAAATACAACCTACGGTTTATGTTCAGGCAAGCTAATAATTGGCTAATAGGGGCGACTTGTTGCTCAAAACAAAACTTGCCTCCCCCTTTGGAACAAAACAAAATGCAATACGCAATATCGCGCCAATAGGGTAGGAGAGAGGGCGTGTTTTGTATGCTTTCGAGGTACTCGTCTAAGGGGAAGGGCGGTCTGGCAGGCAAGAAGGCAAGCGCGTCTTCTTGTAGCACATGAGCAAGATAATCGCGCACAATAAGCTCGCCTACATATTGGTCTATGTCATTTTCATCAAAGCCCAAAGTGTAAACATCTTGATTTTCAAACATATAATAAATGTGTAGTCCCCACAAAGGCGCGATAAAATCGGGGTGTATGCCTCCGCCTGTGATGAGTTGCAAAGCAAGACCGTGATTGCTCTCTTCGTCAGAAAGCAACAAATTGCGTACCTTTTCGCGCATGGCTTGCGCCTCGTCAGTTTCTTCGAGTAAATGCATGGAGCAAAAATAATAAAAACTATCCTACAAAAAAACTTTCCACCTCTCCACCCCTCCACCCCTCCACCTTTCCACCCTTCCACCTTTCAACATTTTTTCACTAATTTTGCCCCGCAGATACCAACAATCTTATGCGTTTGTTTGTTTCATTTGCAAGCTATGGCACGTTTGCGTGCCTTTATTTCTTATTCCTATTTCATAATCATCTCATAATGAACCTCGTAGCCAACGATACTCAAGCATGGAAACTCGAATTGGGCGACCTTTTCGAACAAAAAATACAAGCCTTGCCTGCAGGCGAGCTGAAAGATTTGCGTTACAAAGCCTTTGGTTGTTTTGCGAATTTGCCCTTGCCTACCACCAAACACGAAGAATGGAAATACACGAACCTCAAAGCCTTGTATAAACTTCAACTGGATTTTGATAACTATGCAGGGCAAAAAACAACCTTAGACGCGCTACAGCCCGCTATGCTCGAAGCAGATGAGGTTATTCGGGTGGTGTGCATTGATGGCGTATTTCGTGCCGATTTGTCGGATTTGAGTGCCTTGCCTACCCAAGTACAGCTAAAATCTATCACTGACGCAAACGCGAAAATAGCGCACTACCTCAACATTGAAACTGATTTTTTCAATGCCTTGAATGTGGCGTTTTTGGAGCGTGGCACTTACCTGAACGTGCCAAAGAATACGATTGTGGAAAAACCTATCGCGTTTTATTTTTTCACTACAGCAGACTCGCCTATTGCCACACAACCGCACCACGTGTGGGAATTGGGCGACAACTGCCAAGTTACGCTACTCGAAAAGCATATCACGCTTGGCAAAGAGGCGAATTTGACCAACCAAGTTATCGAGATTTCGGTAGGCGAGAATGCCCACGTGAAGCATTATCAAACCCAAATATTGAGCGAACAAGCTTACCTCATCAACACTACCCAAGTGCAACAAGTGCGCAATAGTGTTTATTCGCATTTGCACGTTTCGCTACAAGGGGCGGTTATTCGCAACAACCTGAACATTCGCCTTGATGGGCAAAACATAGAATCTAATATGTACGGCTTGTATATGCCCGCAGGCAAGACTGTAGTCGATAATCACTCCATAGCCGACCATTTGCACCCCAATTCGGTAAGCAATGAACTTTACAAGGGCATTTTGGACGATAATTCTACGGGTGTTTTCAATGGTAAAATCTATGTGCGCGAAGGGGCAACGAAAACCAATGCCTACCAACAAAACCGCAATCTTTTGCTGAAAGATACGGCAAGCGTGAACACCAAACCACAGCTTGAGATTTGGAATGATGACGTAAAATGCTCGCATGGCGCGACCACAGGCAGTTTGGACAAAAACGCGCTTTTTTACCTACGCGCTCGCGGGGTAGGCGAGGCAGAAGCTAAAGCCTTGCTCATTTATGCCTTTGCGAATGAGATTTTGGAGAAAATAGAGCTTGCCTCCCTGCGCGACTACCT
>RDXI01000188.1 GCA_004292795.1 Bacteroidota bacterium
CTACGCGGTCTGTATTCTGTGATTTGGTAGAAGCACTGAACTTGCCTCCTGACAATTCGCCAGGGATTGCGCTCATGGTTGTGCTGAAGATAGCTTTGCCTTGCGTATCGCCTTTAGCGTCTTTGTCAGCTAATTGTTTTTTCAATGCCTGATTTTCTTTGGCAAGCGCATCGCGTTCTGAACTAAGAGCCTCGAGGCGTTGCTTGTATTCTGCCCCTGACGAGCCTGTGCTTGCCAAGATGTCATCATACATTTTTTGCACTTCGGAAAGTTTCCCTTGCACCTCTTTAAGCTTCTTCTCAAGTTGTGCAATTTTGCCTTTAGAGTTGCGGTCATTGGCGAGTGCATAGTTTAGCAAACGCAATACAGAGTCTTTTGTAGCGAGAAGACGGTCTTTTTGTTTGGTTAGTCCTTCCACCTTCTCTTGGAGTTGCTCCGAAGTTTTGGTAAGGCTGTCCATTTGCGCCCCAAACTCTTTGTTGGCGTTGTTCAGGCTGTCAATCTTGTTCTTTTGATTGGTAGTAAGTTTTTGTAAACCTGTACGGCTACTTGCCATGAAGAATATAGCTATGAATGCCAACACAAGGAGGGCACCAAGCAAAATCATGGGGAGGTTAATCGGACTGCGTTTTGTTTCAGCAGGAGTCATGTTCGTAAATCTGTTGTTTTGAGGAAAGTGACAAAGATAGTATTATCTTGGTAGGGGTTGCACAATAATTGCCTTTCGGACTGCAATGTAAAGTTTTTTTTTGCAAAGAAACAAAATATTTTGCAAATAATTGTAGGCATTTTTTTGAAATTTCTATTTTAGCAGAAAAAACAAAATATAAATGCTTCATTTTCAATTACTTAGCTTAATTCAAAAAACTTCCCTCAAAACGCAGTTTTAGATTTTTATTTTTGGTTGATAGGAATTTCTTTGGCTTCGGGCTGTGAGCCTTCGCGGAAGGGCGCGAACAAATGCAAGCGTCCTGTTTCATACGTGGCTTCTATGCGCTCTATGTCCACAAAGGGCGGGACTAAAAACGCGCTGATGAGCATGGACATTTCCACCAACTCGCCTGCTTGATTGATGATGCGCAACAAGCGATACACTTCCAAATGTTGATTGTTGAGCAACACTCGAAACGTATCTTCTTCGGCTGAAGGCATCGTGAAAGAAGCATGGTAGCCTTCTTTGCTTTGCGCAAGTTTCACCTGTACTTGTGTGATGCCTCCGTTTACCGTATTGGCAAGGACAATTTGAGGCAAGTTTTCTTTGAGGGCTTTGTCTATGATTATCTTTTCCATAAGCAAATGTAGGTATATTTTGCATAATATCAAAACAAATACCAAACAATTTTTGAGCATTTTAACGGACAATTTGGCAGGGTAGGCAAGCCATTTTGTCCGTTTTATGACATTTCGCCACGCAAGGAGTGCGCCAAACGTAGTTTGGTCTGCGTTTCAGGCAAGTCTTGTGCTAAGAGGAACATCAATTTAGCTATAGCGGCTTCGGTGGTAATATCCTTGCCACTCACTACGCCCAAATCCGCAAAGGCTTGGCTGGTGGCATAACGCCCTTGCATGACCAAACCGCCTATACATTGCGACACATTATACACCCAAATTTTGCGCTCCACAATATCCTGAATGGCTTTGATGAACCATTTATCGGTGGGCGCGTTGCCCGAACCAAATGTTTCTAATACGATTCCTCGCAAGCCTTCAATTTCCAAAAACCCACGCATCACACGCTCATTCATACCCGGAAATATCTTAAGAATGGCAACTTGGTTGTCCATTTTAGTATGCACTTTCAGAAAATCTAAGGCATTGGGTTCGTGAATAGCTTTGTGATTGTATTGTATATGAATACCCACTTTTGCCAATTCGGGATAATTCTCGCTATGAAAAGCATCAAAATGCGAGCTTTCTATTTTGCGGGTTCTATTGCCACGCAACAGCACATCATTGAAAAAAATGGCAACCTCTGGCACAAGCGCGTTCTCGCCTTGTTTGGCTATAGCTATCTCTATGGAGGTAAGCAAATTGCGTCTGGCATCTGTGCGCAAGGCACTGATAGGCAACTGCGCCCCTGTGAAAATAACGGGCTTGCGCAAGCCTTCGAGTAAGAAGCTTAAAGCCGAAGCCGAGTGCGCCATCGTGTCTGTGCCATGCAATATCACAAAGCCATCATATTCCTCGTAGTATTGCCCTATGAGTTCCGCCAACTGAATCCAAATTTCGGGCTTCATGTTCGAGGAGTCTATCAATTTCTCAAACGACACTACGGTCAGTTCGCAGGCAAGGTCGCGCAATTCTGGCACTTTACGCAGTATTTGCTCGAAGGCAAACGGCACAAGGTTACGCTGTTTCTTGTCATACGTCATGCCAAGCGTACCGCCTGTGTAGATTATCAGGACTTTGTGCGTGGAGGGCGTATTGATGTTAGGTTGGATATGAACAGTTTTGAGCATAGACAATCTTAAAAATGCAAGTATAGGCAAAAAAGAGAACTACACAAAACGAAAGCATACCATTTCCTTGCCTACAAAGGAACGCACTGAAAATCAAACGAAACTTGTGCCGAAAAGTCCACGCCACTGTCATGCACATCAATATCGTCTTCTTTGTAATACCACTTCACCGAAACCTTGCCTCCTTGTTTGTGATGATTGTTCAGAATAGAAAAAATCTCAAAAAAACGGCGCGAAGTGCTGGTATTGAAGTAGCTCATTTTGAAGATAGCCGTAATAGCTTCTTTAGGGTGTTGGGCTGTGTAGTTTCGCAATTTATCGCAAATAGGCTGAAAATACTCTATAGCATATTCAGGATAAGACTCGCCTTCTATGCGTAGCAAGCCCGCTTGTTCGTCAAAAGAAATATCAGGAATATATCCTACAGAGGTAGCTGAAGGTGTCATAGTCATAAGAATAATAGAGATGAAATGAATGCTTTGAATTTGATAATACAAAATTACAAAGTCTTTTTCATAGCTGTATCTCTTTTTCGATAAACTGCCTTTGTGTATAGACAAACCCAATACTGCAACCCATGAAAGGCTCTTTCGATGCCTCCCAAAAAAGCAAAAGTCCATTACAAAACTGCAATGGACTTTTTAGGGTGTTTCTTATTTTGTGCCTACGACAAGGTTTTGACCGGGTTTCAGCATATATTTTCCGTATAGGTTGTTCCATTGTTTCAACTGCTCCACCGTAACTTTATTTTTTACGGCTATGTCCCAAAGGTTGTCGCCTTTGCGCACCGTGTGGTATTTGTAGCCTTTCGAGGCTGTATTATTTGTAGCAGTTTTGGGAGTAGTAGTCGTTTTGGGAGTAGCTTGTGCTACAGCAGGTTGCGCTTGTTGCGTTTGCTTGGGCGTGTTGTTGTTGAGTTGGATATTGGCTTGTGGCGTAGTGGCAGGCAAGTTTTTTACCCAAACGGTCAGGGCTTGGTTCGGATAAATCCAATCATTCGCCATTTGATTCCATACGCGCAAGTTCGTAACCGTAACGCCATATTTCAAGGCAATGATACCCAACGACTCGCCGTAGGCTACCATGTGCGTGGTTTTGGTGCGTCCTTCTGTAGTGCTGGTTTCGTTTTCTGTCCCTGCATTGTAGTACAGTTGGCGTTGGCTCGCAAACTTCGAAGAATTTAGGATAGCTTGGCGGTTGGCTTGTAGGTATTCGCGTTTGTGGGCAGGATAGCGCACAGGATAGTTTTTCTGATACGCAGGCACTGCATTTTTCTTCAAATGTGGGTTCAATTTTTCAATTTCTTCTTTCGGCACTTGGATTTGTTTGGCGAACTCTTCCATGTTCAAAAATTGGTTCACTAAAATCGTATCCGAAGGAATAGGGCGTTCAGGGTTGCGAGCTACCAAAAGATGCTCTTTGCTGTGATGCATCGCATAACAAACCGCTATGAAAGCAGGCACATAACCGCGTGTTTCTTGGGGCAAAAAGCTGTAGATAGTCCAAAAATCGGCATTCTTGCCTCCTGCACGCTTCACAGCCCAATCCACACGACCAGGACCGCAGTTGTAAGCCGCAAGTGCGAGTTGCCAATCGCCATGATAATTGTAAAGGAATTTCAAATAACGGCACGCCGCGTCAGTGGATTTGTAGATGTCCATACGCTCATCGATGTACCAATCTTGATGCAAGCCATATTCCTTGCCTGTAGCGGGGATAAACTGCCACAAGCCCACTGCCGCCGCCCATGAAGCTACTTTGGGTTGCAAGGCAGACTCTACGATGGACAAATATTTCAATTCGTCAGGCATATTATGACGGCGCAACGCTTCCTCAAAAATAGGAAAGTAGAAACTGCTACGCTCCATGATGGTTTGTGTATAGTCGCGCTGTCTTACAGTGTAATATTCAATGATTTTGAGCAAACTTTGGTTGTAGGTCATTTTGATAGTCGTATTCATGCACGCCAATCGTTCCTTGACCATTTGCGGGTGAACTGCGGGGACATAGCCCAAAAGTTCGGTGCTGATACTGTCCGCTGTAGTTTTCAGGGTGTCAGTGGTAGGAGTTTTGCGGAAGGCAAAGCCTTCAGAACTGATGGCGAAAAGTGCGACCAATAACGCGCCTTTAGCCAAATTTTGTACGCTTAACTTCATACTTGTAAGGTTTTAGTAAAAAAAGAATAATACAACTTCATCAAAACGAAGTTGAAAGAAGTGGTTGCAAAGATAGAGCCTTTTTGTAAAAAAAATCGTTTTTTTATTATAAACCTCGTTTTTTATCAAAAAAAAGCAGTTTTTTTCTTAAAAAACACGAAAAAATTGATTTTTTTATAAATAACTTACGCCTCTTTTGTAATGTGAAAAATCACAACCTGAACCCTATCACGAGTATATCGTCCATTTGTTTAGCGTTCCCTTCTGCTATCCATGCGTGAAAAAATTGCTCAATACGTTGCTGTTGTTCAGCCATTGGGCGCGTATAAACTTCCAAAAATAATTCTTTCATACGCTCTGTCGTGATTTTTTTGTTGTGCAATCCTCCGAATTGGTCTTGGAAGCCATCAGAAAACATATAAAACATAGTTTCTTCAGTAGGCAAGGAAATCGTATGGCGTGTAAAAATACGCTCTGTTTCTCTCTGCTCGCCTCCAATGGGTTTGCGGTCGCCTTTTATATGGTGCATTTCTTGGTTTTGTATATAAATGAGCGGATTTTTCGCCCCTGCAAAATGCAATACCCTTTCTGCTTTGTCTATAGTTACTATAGCCATTTCCATACCATCGCGGTTCGTGCTTTGCGTTTGTTTGAGTGCCTTTCTGATGCCTTTGTGAAGCTCGTTTAGGATAATATCAGGTTCTGTAACTCGTTGATTTTGAATAATTTGGTCAAGTATTTCCTTGCCTAACATACTCATCAACGCACCCGGCACGCCATGCCCCGTACAGTCTATAGCCGCCAATACAATTTTATCCTCAACTTGTTCCAAAAAGTAAAAATCTCCACTCACAATATCACGAGGCTGAAAAAAAATGAAACTTTCGGGCAAGACCGCCTCGAAGACCTCATGCGGAGGCAAGATAGTCGTTTGTATGCGTTTGGCGTAATTGATGCTGTCGGTAATGGCTTGTTTCTTATGCTCCAATTCCTTTTTTTGCAGACTTACAGTATCAATCGCTACGCGCAGTTCGGCATTGGCTTTTTGCTCTTTGCGTTTGCTCCGAAAGATTACCCATACAGCACTTACTGCCCCCAACAAACCCGCAAGAATAAGGTACAAAATGATGCGCTGAAATTCTTTTTCCTCTTTGTGTTTTTGCATTTCAAGGGAACTTGCCTTCTTTTCTGCCTTCAGTCGTTCCGTTTCTAAGCGTGTCTTTTGGGCAATTCCTTGCAATACATCTGTACGGTGTTTGTGCATCTCTTCCTGTGCCAAATTTTTCATGCGGTCTGCATCAGCTTGTTTTTGGGCAATTTCCAAATCTTTAGCGTGTTTTTCTATGATTTGTTGTTGTTTTTCCATAGCCATGTCCGTTTCCAATTTGGCTATAACACGCATTTTTTCTATACTAAAGATGCTATCTTGCGTTTTCTTGTAGAGTTCATGATAGCGCAGGGCTTTGTCATATTCTGCGTTGAGTTTGTAGGCTTTGTATAACTGTTCTGCTGAAATGCTTACCTCGCGGTAGCTTTTTTCTTCTATAGCCAATAACAAGGCTTTTTCCGCACAAGCTATACTTGGCGCATATTGTTGCTGTTCGCGGTAAATGTTGGCAAGCCCTTGCAAGGAAAAAATCAAGCCTAATTTGTCTTGTAACTCCTCTTTGATTTGAATGGATTTTTGGTAATACTCCAATGCCAAAGCGTATTTTTGTTGATACTCATACACCGTAGCGATATTGCTTAAACTCATAGCTATCAGGCGTTTATCCTGTGCGAGTTCGCGTATTTGGAGCGACTGCTGATAACTTGCTAAGGCTTTGTCATAATTTTTTAGTTTTCGGTACGCTATGCCTATGTTGTTGAGCGTGGTGGACATACCTATTTTGTCGCCTATTTTTTGTTTGATGTCCAAACTTTGTTGAAAGTAGGCAAGGGCTTTGTGATAATCGTCTTGGTTTTGATACACTATGCCAATGCTATTCAGGCTCGAAGCAATGCCTTTTTGGTCTTGCAATAATTGCCTGATTTTCAAGGATTTAAGAAAAAATTGTAACGCGCTGGGATAGTCGGCTTGTTTATCACATTCTACGCCTATTCGGTGGGCGAGCATTGCCATTTCCTTTTGGTCGTTTCGCGTCTCAAGGTAGGCAAGTTTCTGCTTCATTTGGGCAAGCGTTTGCAGTGCTTCCTTTTGTTGGGGAGTAGCCCAAGCAGGCGACTCTTGCTTCAGGTAGGGAAAGGTGTAATACATTTGCAAGCTGTCCTTCTGTGCATACAAAGGAACAGCCCAAGCGATAAAGCATACAAACCACGCAAACCAACGCATACCCAATACTTGTGAAAATCAAGCAAAGTTAGCTATAATTTTGAATTTTCAACATCAAACAAAAAGCCCGCGTTGTAACTCGCG
>RDXI01000403.1 GCA_004292795.1 Bacteroidota bacterium
GTTAGAGGCTCAAAAATTATCGCTCTACTACAGCGAAAAAGTGAAAGGCGTGCAACAAGAAGGCGAGCTATTTGTGCAAGATATTGATGCACAAGTTTTGGGTGTGAAAACGCGCCCTCATTACAAAGACAGCCTGAAAATGACCGCAGTAGGCAAGCTTATGGGCGTAGGCAAGGCTTCTATCAAGTTGCAATTATCGCTCTCGCCTGCTTTGGGCGCGAAGGTACAAGGCACGTTGGGAGAGCTGAAAGCCAATTTTATGAATGAATTTTTGGAGGCTACACGCCACATTCAAATCCGCAAAGGCACTGTGCAAGGCGCGAATTTTCAGCTTGTTATGCACGATTCGTTGGCTTCAGGCAAGCTCGAAGCGGGTTATAAGCATTTGCGCCTTGATATTTTGAGCAAGAAAAAAGAGAACAAAAAACGGGGCTTCGTGTCTTTTTTGGCGAATGTTTTTATCAAAAACAGGAACAATACCAACAAAAAACGCCACAAAATAGGCGAAATATCCTACCTGCACTTGCCTGAAGAAACTTTTGTGCGCTACCTTATCAAGGCATTGGCTACGGGCATCTTGAAAACATTGATGTAAGGGGCTTAACAACGCATTAACGCACTTTCTTTGCGCTTGTGGTAGGCAAGTTGTATTTTTGTGTGTAGTTTTATTTTACTTTGCTATGAAACCATTTATTGTATATTTTCTTGTTTTTTGCGGGCATATTTCTATAGTGTGTGCGCAAAATTTCGAACTGCAACAAACCTACACCAAAGAGGGCGGCACTGTCCAAGCTCTTGCCTTCCCCAATTATGACCAATACGTGTTGCGTGGTGGCAACACTAACAACAGCCTGCAAATTTGGGAAACCGAAACAGGCAAGTTGATGAGGAATTTTACCGACTTTCGCCATGTCTTTGCTGTGAGCTATCGCCCTGATGGAAACCGTATAGCGAGCATAGGGAGCGAGAATACGCTCAAAATTTGGGACACGCAAACCGCCAAAGTATTGCAATCTTTCAAGGAAGCACGCGCCACGCTTAGGCATCTTGCCTACAGTCCTGATGGGGCGAATGTGATGTTGGTAACAGATACAGAAATTTTGCTTTACGCGCCCCAAGAGGAAAAAATAGTGAAAAGGCTTGCCAACAAAGGCAATGATGGCTTGTTTACGAAAGCTGTTTATAGCCCTGATGGGCTTTTTATTGCCACCGCGAGCAATTTGGTTGTAACACTTTTCAATGTGGCTACAGGCGAGCAAACCATTTTGAACGGACACGTAGGCGAGATATTAGACATTGCCTATAGCCCCGATAACAAACATATAGCCAT
>RDXI01000189.1 GCA_004292795.1 Bacteroidota bacterium
AGCCAATTATGGCTCTATCACCTTAGAAGAGCAGGTGTATATGACACAAAAGTTGAACATAGACATTGGGCGCGTGCATGAATTTTTGCAAAATTTGCTCTTTTGGGCAGAGAGTCAAATGGAAGGTTTTACGCCTTCTATTGAAAAAGTAGTCTTGAAAACGCTTGTAGAACGGATATTCAGCATAGTAGAACAGCAGGCAAGCAACAAGCAAATTGAACTCTCGCATGAGATAACAGGCGACCTCGAATGTAATACAGACAAGGACATTGTAAGTATGGTGTTGCTGAATTTGGTATCCAATGCGCTGAAGTTTACGCCCACAGCAGGCAAGATTCGAGTCTATGCCACCGAAGAAAAAACTTACCTACAAATAGCCGTACAAGATACAGGCGTAGGTATCGCGCCCCAATACCAAGATAAAATTTTTGGTAGTTCGCGCTTCACTACCAACGGCACGAATGAGGAAAAAGGAACGGGCTTTGGGCTGACGTTGTGCCGTGATTTTATGCACGTTTTGGGAGGCGATATTCGCTTCGAGAGCAAGCTACGCGAAGGCACGACTTTCTTTGTACAGATTCCTTTGAAGTAAGATGTTCCATTTCTCAAAGAAATGGAACATCTTAGTTGTTATTGTTCCATTTCTTAAAGAAATGGAACATCTAAGATTCTATAGCTATGCTTGCCACTTCGCTTGCGTGGCGCACATAATGGAAGGTAAGCTCTTTCAAATAATCTTGTGGAATCTCCTCCACGTCTTTGCGGTTGCGCTCACACAAAATAATGTCTGTAATGCCTGCGCGTTTGGCGGCAAGTATTTTTTCCTTGATGCCTCCTACAGGCAAGACGCGCCCTGTGAGGGTTATCTCGCCTGTCATAGCCAAGCCCTTTTTGACGAGCTTGCCTGTGAAAACAGACAACAAAGCCGTAAACATAGCCACGCCTGCGGAAGGTCCATCTTTGGGGACAGCCCCTGCGGGTACGTGCAAATGCAAGTCATGCGTGTCGAATTGCGAAAAATCAATCGACCAATCATCTGCTACAGTCTTGAGGTAGGAAAGCGCGGCAGTTGCCGACTCCTTCATCACATCACCAAGCTGTCCCGAAAGTGTGAGTTTGCCCTTGCCTCTTGATAGGCTACATTCGATAAATAAAATCTCGCCTCCCACTGAAGTCCAAGCAAGCCCCGTTACTACGCCTGCCTGATTGGGTTGTTCGTATTGTTCGCGGTCAAAAACTTCAGTGCCTAACAGGGTAGGAACATCATTTTCGCGTATGTTCTTGATGTATTTTTCCTCCATAGCGATAGATTTGGCGATTTTCCTACAAACGCCACCTATTTGTCGTTTGAGGTTTCGCACACCCGACTCGCGTGTGTAGCCTTGAATAATCTTGAGCAAAGCCTTGTCATCAATCTTAAAATCTTTGGCTTGCAAGCCGTTTTCTTTGCGCTGTTCGGGCAATAGGTGTCGTTTGGCTATCTGCAATTTTTCCTCGACTGTGTAGCCACTCACGTCTATAATTTCCATGCGGTCACGCAGGGCGGGGTGAATGGTATCGAGATTGTTTGCTGTAGCTATAAAAAGGATATTAGATAAGTCATATTCCAAATCCAAATAATTGTCTGCAAAGCTATGATTTTGTTCGGGGTCTAAGACCTCCAACAAGGCAGAAGCGGGGTCGCCTCTATGGTCGCTCCCTACTTTGTCTATCTCGTCGAGGATAAAAACAGGGTTTGAGGTTTGCGTTTTGCGCAAGTTTTGGATAATGCGCCCTGGCATAGCCCCGATGTAGGTTTTGCGGTGTCCGCGTATCTCGCCTTCGTCGTGCAAACCGCCCAAGGCTATGCGTGCATATTTGCGGTTCAAGGCTTTGGCTATGGACTTGCCGAGAGAAGTCTTGCCTACCCCTGGAGGACCGTAAAGACAAAGAATAGGAGCTTTCATGTCGTTCTTCAGCTTCAGGACAGCCAAATATTCCAAGATACGCTCTTTTATTTTTTCAAGCCCAAAATGTTCTTTTTCAAGGATTTCAGCGGCTTTTTTGAGGTCGTGAGAGTCTTCTGTGAACTCGCCCCAAGGCAACTCGACCATCAGTTCTACATAATTGAACAAGATGCCGTATTCAGGCGAGGCTACATTGGTACGCGCCAATTTTTCCAATTCCTTTTGAAAATGTTTGGCAGTAGCTTCGTTCCATTGTTTGTTCTTTGCTTTGAGGCGCAATGCCTCTACCTCGCGTTCATTGTTTTCGTGTCCAAGTTCATCTTGAATGACCTTGATTTGCTGTCGCAGGTAGTAGTCGCGTTGTTGTTGGTCTATGTCCGTATGGACTTTGTGGTGAATTTCGCGCTTTATTTCCAACAGTTGTATGTCGCGGTGCATGAACTCCAGCAACTTCTCGGCACGCGCCAGCCCGTCCTCTGTTTCCAAAAGGCTTTGTTTTTCGTGAACGGTAGCATTCACATTGGCAGAGAGGAAATTGGTTAGAAAATTAGGGCTTTCTATGTTTTTGATGGCTACTTGCGCCTCTTGTGGGATTTCGGGGTTGAGTTGCATGATTTTGAACGCCGCATCTTTGAGCGAGTCCACCATTGCCTTTACCTGTTTATCCTTTTTGGGAGGGAAGTTTTCGAGTAATAATTCCACTTTGGCACTAATACTCGGCTCATCTGTCAAAAATTCTGTAACTTTGAAGCGTTTTACGCCCTGCAAGATGATAGTTGTGTTGCCATCAGGCAAGACCAACATACGCACAATCCGCGCTACAGTACCAATGAGGCGCATATCTGCCGTAGTGGGGTCTGCAATGTCGGGGTTGGTTTGTGCCAATACGCCTACTATTTTATCGCCTTTGTAGGCTTTTTTGATTAAACGAATAGATTTTTTTCGACTAACCGTAATAGGAATGACTACTTTGGGGAAAAGCACGGTGTTTTTTACAGGCAAGACTACCAAACTGTCCAGATTGAGGTCGTCATCGAGTGTGTCGTCATCATTTATAGAGATAATGGGAAGGCTATCGGAGGCTTCATCGTCAGTATCTGATAAAAAGTCGAGGGGAAAAGGTAATTGAGAGAGGTCTTTCATGCGTGGTTAGGCACAGTTCTATTTTTTGGCACAAATTTAGTAAAAACTTATAAGTACAACAATCTTTTTGCGTTATCCGTAAAAGGAGGTGTATCTAAGTCTATACGAAAAAAACGATATTTTGTTTCTTAATAACCTTTCAATCAGGTTTTTGTATGTTTTCAAACTTACTATTTTTTTGTGAAACGTATTTAAAACTATAAGAAAATATGCCATAATTCTATGCCTCGCTTCAAAAAATGCTATGTATTGCTCCTTATCTGGCTTGCCTACTGCTGTGGGCAGGCAAGTTTTGCACAAATTATAGACCGCAACAACAAAGACAAATGGAAAGAGCCTGTGCCTGACAAGGTCGATCCGCGTCCTTTGTACTTCAAGAACATCAACCGAATTGCTTATTTTTATGACAAAGAGCGTGTAGAACGCATCAAAAAACTTACCCGCAAAGATGGTAGCCTCATGGAACTGTATGATGCCTTGCACAAGTACGTCATGAATTTTGGGGTAAAAAACTTTAGGAAAGACTGGAAGCTCATTGCCAAACTCGCCGAATATGCGGAAAGGCTTGGCTACAAACAAAAAGCTGACCAATTATATTGGCTCGTTATTCTGCACAACCGCGCAGGCGCAAGGTGGGTGGACCCTAAGATTTTCCCCCAACTCGCAGAGCGAGACTCGTCTATCAACAAAGAGCTTGCCGAATACTTGCCTGTAGAGTTATACCACAACTACGCCAACCCTTCCGCCAATGTGGATACGCTTGATGTGCCAGAAAGTATTTATACGAACATGGGCGACTCTATCAACTCGCGCTATGGCGACTATGGCCCCGCTTTGACTGCCAATGACTTGTATATGGTTTTTACTTCGGAGCGCAACCAAAAATGGGACGGACCCAAGCTCTTGCAAAATGAAGACCTTTTCATCTCACGCAAGGCGGATAGTGCTTATGTAACCACCAGCGACCAAGGCTCGAAGATTGATACTATTCCTTGGACTCGTGCCAAACCCTTGAAAGGCAGGGTAAACACAGAATGGAATGAAGGCTCGCCTCGAATTAGCAAAGATGGCAAAACCATTTATTTTGCGCGGTGTGGCGCACCTGATGGCTACGGCAACTGCGACTTGTATGTATCCAAAAAACAACCTGACGGCACATGGGGCAAAGCCCATAATTTGGGCATTTATGTCAATACGCAATCATGGGAATCGCACCCCACGCTCTCGCAAACGGAAGACACGCTCTTTTTCGCTTCAGACCGTTTTGGAGGGTTTGGTATGTCCGATATTTATTTTTGTAGGAAAGTCGGGACTTACCTAACCACCACGAAAGACACTATAGTCCGATGGAGCAGAGCGCAAAATATGGGACCTTTCATCAACACCAAAAACAGCGAAGTAAGCCCTTTTTATCACCCCATTTATCCCATTTTGTACTTTAGTTCCAATGGACACCCTGTCAATTTTGGCGGGTTTGATATTTACAAAACCATCAAAAGAGATGGAATATGGTTAGAACCGCGCAATATCGGTCCCTTGGTAAACTATAAAAAAGACGAATACTATTTCACTATAGACTCCAAAGCTCGAAACTTGTATTATGCCAAAACCATCAAAGTTACAAGGCGAGATTATCGAGCTGTAGGTGATACGGTAAGCTACGAAGTGTTGAGTTTGCATAGTGCGGCATTGCCTATGGAAGCACAGCCAGAAGCAATCGTAAAATTTGAGGGCATTGTGAAGGACTCTATCACAGGCAAGGCATTCGAGGGCATTGTGTCTATTGTAGATTTGGACGAAGGCATCGAAGTCGCGCCCAAATATCTAAAACCCGATGGCTCTTATCGTTTTGACTTGATACGCGACCACAATTATTTGGTTATCATCACAGGCGAGGACTTTTTCAGGGTAGAACGGCAGTTTTTGCTCAAAGGCGACACAAGCCTCAACATCATTACGCCTTCTATCAAATTCAAAAAATGGAAATTTGAGGCAATAGAGTTTGCAGAGGGTAGTTCGGAAATAACAGATGTGATGATGCCTGACTTGGACAAACTCGTCATATTTTTGGCTGACCACCCGAACCTGAACCTGAAGATTTCGGGGCATACCAACACGAGTGGAAGCGCGGAAAAAAACAAATTGCTCTCGCAGGCAAGGGCTAATGCTATCAAAGCCTACCTTGTGGACAAGGGCAAGTTCGCCCCAGACCGCATAGAAGCCATTGGATACGGAAGCGAAAAACCTATTATTCCCAAAGAGGAAAATGACGACCACCGCCACATGAACAGGCGCGTAGAATTTGAGATTATCAAACAATAGGAAACGATAACTAACTTCGGCAAAGTTTGGAACTTTGCCGAAGTTTTGTTTTAAAACTTCAAGACCTTTGCCAATAGCTCTTTTTCGGTAATGGCTACAAAGAATACATACACCATAAAAAGTCCAAAATTGGGTATCAACAGCCACAAGCCCCACTCGGCAGGAAGCTGTACGCTTGCCGTAACTATCAACGCGCCCAAGAACAAATGCGCCATTATCCAGCCTGTTGTGTAAGGAATAGGATAATGTTTTTGCCCCAACGCATAACATACCCACGCCATCACGCTATAACTCGCAAGTGTAACCCATGCACACGCCATATAGCCCCAAACGGGAATGAGCAATATATTGCCTACCAATGTGATAACTGCACCCGCTATCGAAATCCAAGTGCCATAATGCGTTTTTTCGGTAAGTTTGAACCAAAAAGAAAGGTTGTAATAAACGCCCAGCAACAAATTGGCAAGCAACAAAATAGGTACGATAAAAATGCCTTCGTGATAGGCAGGATTGCGGATAAAAAGGTCTTTTATCCAATGCAAGTTTAGGCTAATTGCCAACCAAAACACGACACAAGTTATCACAAAATAGTGCATCACTTTCGCAAAAACTTGAGGCGACTGTTTGTCTTGTGCTTGGCTGAAGAAGAATGGCTCGGCGGCATACTTGAACGACTGAATAGCCAAACTCATAAAAACAGTTAGCTTGATGCACGCGCCATATACGCCTATGGCATAATCTGTAGTCTTGCCTGCATAAAAGCCCGCAGGCAAGTAATGTTGCAACAAAATGCGGTCTAACATTTGGCTCGCTATGCCCGCCAAGCCCATAATGGCAAGCGGATAGGCATAACGCAAAATGGGCGCGAACTCTTGCCAAACAAAGCGGAAACGAAAATCGACAAAACTCTTGTAAAGCCATACGAAATTCAATAAATTGGCAAGCAAGTTAGCCAAGAAAACATAGCCTACGCCCAGCGTGGGAACGTACCACCACGCAATCCACGTATTCGCTGAAATTTCCTTGCATACAACCAAGAAAAAGATGTTTAACAAAATAGTGATAAAAATGTTGCCTACCTTTGTCATCACAAAAAACTTTGCCTTCTTTTCGTGTCGTAGGCGAGCATAAGGCAAGGCAAGCAAGGTGTCAATCGCCAAAATAACCGCAATCCACCGCACAAAATCGCCCCGCGTAGGATAGCCTGCCCAACTTGCCAAAGAATTTGACCACACCAACATAATGACTACAAAAACGCCTGTAGTAAGCATCAAATAGCTCAACAACAAATTGTAAATTTCTTGGGGCTTTTCGGTCTTATTGACATAGCGGAAATAGGCGGTTTCCATTCCATACGTGAAAATAACCTGTAGGAAAGCTATGTATGCGTAAAAAATAGTCATCACACCGTACTCAGTAGGCAAGAAGCCATACGTCTTATGGGTGTAGAGCATCACAAGCAGGAAGTTCAACATTCTGCCTACCATACTACTAAGTCCGTACAGGGCGGTGTCGCCCAAAAGCCGTTTCAACATATTGCTACTATTCAGAAGGGGCAAAGGTAATGTTTTTTGTTGATTTT
>RDXI01000190.1 GCA_004292795.1 Bacteroidota bacterium
GGTGTAGGCAAGTCGACAGTTACGGCTAACCTCGCTATGGCACTGCACATGAGCGGTGCAAAAGTGGGCGTGTTAGATGCAGATATTTTCGGACCTTCACAGCCCTTGATGTTTGGCGTGGTGGACGAAAAGCCCTTTGTGGAAGTAATAGATGGCAAAAATATGATTGTGCCGATTGAGAAAAACGGCATCAAAATTATCTCGATGGGTTTTCTCGCGCCTGCCGAAAGTGCTATCGTGTGGCGCGGTCCTATGGCTTCGAAGGCATTGATGCAATTTATTTCGGATACGCTTTGGGGCGAATTGGATTACTTGTTGGTCGACTTGCCTCCGGGTACAAGCGATATTCACCTTACGCTTGTCAATCCTTCTATCCCGCTTACAGGCGCGGTGTTGGTAACGACTCCACAAAAAGTAGCTTTAGCAGACGTACTGAAAGGCGCGGCAATGTTCCGACAACCACAAATCAATGTGCCGATTTTGGGATTGGTAGAAAACATGGCGTACTTCGTGCCTGCGGAACTACCGAATAACAAATACTATATTTTTGGCAAAGACGGAGGCAAGGACTTTGCGCAAAACAACGTAATTCCTTTCTTGGGGCAAATCCCTATAGTGCAAAGCATTTGCGAAGGAGGCGACAATGGTGTGCCTGCCGTAGCGAGTGCAGACGAAATAACGCGCCAAGCCTTCCGCGAAGTAGCCGAGAACTTGGCAAGACAAGTAGCTATCCGCAATGCGTCTGTGTAATAAATGTTGTACGCAACAGCAAACAAAAACGGCTACCTTCGCAGATAGCCGTTTTTTTTACCTTGTTCTTAGATATTTTTGGTAAATGTCAGACAAGAATTTAGGTTCGGGTTCGTAGTAGCCTGTAGTTTCTAACACGATAGGCAAGGAGGGAAGCTCGCTCAAGGTAAACTCAAGCTCTATCATGTCGCCCTTGCGCAAAGTGTGGTATTGCGCGTCTTTGATTTGCAGGGCTTGTGGGCATTGGGTAGGCAAGATAGTTTGCTCGCCTACACGAAGCGCAACGCGGTTAAGGTACGAAATTTCGTCTTTCTCCTCGCGGATTTGGATTTTAAGTGTCTTGCCTACCACGACAGCAGGCGAGAGCGTAGTGCGCGTAGTCGTTTCTTGTGCCTTGCCTACAATGTCTTGGATAACTTCCGCATTTTTCACAAATTCCGTTCCGTTCCAAATATAGAGCCAAGGGCAACTCAAGCAATACCACGTCTTGAACTCTGCCTTTTTGATGTTGTAAGAAGCATTTTTTTGAATGTCTGCCTCCTCCAATACCACGCCATCAGCCGCTTGGTCAGGGTTGCCGTTGTTGGGGTCAAAAGAAGCAGAGGCAGGATTATAAACCACGATTACGTACCTGCCTTTGGCTACGCCTGTGAAAGTGGCGGGAGCAGTTTTGTACTTTTTGGCTTTTTTGATTTCGTGCCAAACGCTCCACCAGCCATATTCCTTGCCTACTATATCGTCTATTGGGATAAGTGCCACCCAACAGCCTTTGACATCAGCATTGACTTTGACGTTTACGCCTCCTTTCTTTTGGGCGATAGCTCCACCCGCGAAGGCAAGGCAAAGCAATAAGGTAAGGATTTTTTTCATGATTGAAAGATGAAAGTTGAAAGATGAGAGTTGAAAGATGAGGCTAAGGTAGGGACAAAAGTTGTAAATCGGGCAAATAGCGTTAATTTTTTTTGGTGCTTATCAAGAACAAGTAATACAAATGTTTGCAGGCACTTTGGGCTTGAAAGGCGCGTGTCATGGCTTTTTCGTGTTGCGATTCTGCCGTTTCGCCTTTGTCTAATATGAAGTCATCTTCATGTTCTTCTTCATATTCTTCTACTTCGGATTCTACTCGTTTGGCGCATTTGGCAAAATCGCTGTCTTGCTTCTCTAAGGCTTGGAAGGCTTCTTGAAGCATTTGCAGGTTTTCGGGGTTGAGCATTTTTTCTAAATCTTGCAGGGTGCGCACTTTTTTATTGTCAAGTTTGCGGAACAGTTGCACCGCTTCAGGGGCGAGTTGTTTGATGCCATGTTTTTCATAGCAATCACAAAACCCTTTTACAGACATTCGTGCCGATTTGTCCCAAACGCTTTGGGCAAAGGCAGTGTAAGAGCAGGCAAGAAACAAGCAGGCGAGGCAAAAAGTTTTTTTCAACATAAGAATAGACACAAATAACGCCTAAAAATACAAAACATTTCAAAACATTGCCCATATTTCAAGCAAAAAATGTATTTTTGGCGCATAATCAAAAAATATCATGGCTTTTAAGAAAATTAGTTTTTGGGTTTGGTTGCTTATCGTATGGTTGGGCTTTTGGACATTCAATGGCATTTTGTCGCTTTTGGGTGTGAATACCAATGTGATGTATTACGAACTCGTGTATGGCACAGCCGAACAGCGCGTAAAGCGACTATTGCCCCACGCTGACACGGTAACAGTATTAGATTTGAGCCTCACAAGTGGAAAAACCTTGCCTAAAGACATTGTGAAATTCAAAAAATTGAAGGTGTTGGTAGCAGAGTTTAGCGAACTTACGGCTATAGGCGAGGAAGTGGCAAGCTTGCCTGAACTGCGCAAAATATTTGCTATGATGTGCAAAATAAAGCACATTTCGCCCAAAATAAAGGACTTGCAACATTTGGAGCGCGTAGTGTTGAGCGAAAATAAATTAGAAGAAATACCCACTATGTTGTTCGAATTGCCTCGCCTGAAAGAGCTTATATTGACTTCAAACCAAATCAAAACCTTGCCTACCCACATCAAGGACTGCCCAAGCCTGACTACTCTCGATTTGGGGCGCAACAAAATTTCTGCCTTTCCTATCTTCCTGCAAGCGTGCCAAAACCTGCGCATACTCGACCTCACAGACAACGAAATAACTGCCTTGCCTGCTGAAATGGGAAACTTGCCTGCTTTGACTGAACTCAACCTTTCTTCTAACAAAATAACCGCCTTGCCTACCGAAGTAGGCAAGCTGGAGCGTTTGGAAAAACTGTATCTTGGTTTCAATGGCATCAAAACCTTGCCTGCAAGTATAGGGAATTTGCAAAAACTAGATTATGTAGATGTGGGGCGCAATGGCTTCGAAACTTTTCCGCCTGAAATGGAGAAATTAAAAAATTTGAAGGAAGTACGCCTACAAGCGCATCGGGTTTCGGAAGCAGACCAAAAGAATTGGGATAAAAAGATGCCCCAAACAAAGTTTCTTTGGTGATTTTTTTGTGTAAAAAACCTGCCAAACCACAAAAAAGGCACGCTATTTGGCGTATAAGTAGGCGAGATGATATACAAACCCTACAAAATTTTTCCTACCATTCGTCAAACCAGACAAGATATGCTCACTCGTCGACCACGCCGAAACCGCAAATCAGCCGTGATTCGTGATTTGGTGCAAGAAACGCACATTGCCCCACGCGACCTTATTTACCCGCTTTTTATCATGGAAGGCGAGAACCAACAAACCGAAATCAAATCTATGCCCAACATCTATCGCTTCACGATAGACCGCGCCTTAGAAGAAATTGCGGAATGTGTGGAGTTGGGTGTGCAGACTTTCGCGCCTTTTCCGATTGTGCTTGATGGATTGAAAGATAAATATGCTACCGAAAGTTATCACGAAAATAGCCTGTATTTGCGTGCTATTCGTGAAATCAAACAACAATTTGCCGACATCTGCATTGTGTCTGATGTGGCTATGGACCCGTACAGCTCGGCAGGGCATGATGGCATCATAGAGAACGGCAAAATCTTGAATGATGAAACTTTAGAAATTTTGGCGCGTATGGCAGTGGCACAAGCAGAGGCAGGAGCAGACATTGTCGCGCCTTCGGATATGATGGACGGGCGCGTGGGCTACATTCGCAAAGAATTAGATGACGCGGGTTTTACTGACGTTTCTATCATGGCTTATACTGCCAAGTATGCGAGTGCTTTTTACGGTCCTTTCCGCGATGCGTTGGATTCCGCGCCTCGATTTGGCGACAAAAAGACCTATCAAATGAACCCCGCCAATGCACGCGAGGCGTTGATTGAGGCGCAATTAGACTTCGAAGAAGGGGCAGACTTTATGATGGTGAAGCCTGCACTTCCTTATCTTGATGTTATCCGTTCTTTGCGCGATAATTTCCAAACGCCCATTGTAGCCTACAACGTGAGTGGCGAATATGCTATGATAAAAGCCGCCGCAGAACGTGGCTGGATTGATGGCGAAAGGGCTATGTACGAAACGCTGTTGAGCATCAAACGCGCAGGGGCAGACATTGTGCTTACCTACTTTGCGAAGGAGTTTGCGCAAATGTATCAAAATATGTAATACTAAAATAAAAATTAACTTGCCTACAAAGCTTTACCACAAGGACACAAGAACACAAAGGAAAAAATAAACTTCGTGACCTTGTGGTTGATTTGAGTGTGATTTATAAAAAACGGCAGGCAAGTTCGAAAGGCTTGCCTGTTTTTCGCGCTTCAATTTTGCAAACTACTATCCACAACCCACTGCAAAACGGCTAAAACGTCATGTGGCTTGGCAAAAGTGAGGGGACGTAGTGCGTATCGATGTATAAATCCTTGCCTTCCAAAACCAAAAAAGCCCACGTAAAAGCATTGGTAACACAGCCAAATAAATCCAATAAAAGCCTATCGCTTGCCTGAAAAAGAGGCAGGTTTTCCGGTACAAAACTTTGGTAAACTGTAGTGATGCCAAAGTTAGCCTCTACAGTGGCGAGGTCAAAATCTTTGTAAACCATCTTTTTTTGAGGCAAATATACAAACCTGTGCGCAAAAAAGCTATTTTTGCAACATGAACAAGGAATATTATGAATATGAGAGCGTGCCTGCGCAAGACAAATTCTATACATTCACAAGTGTTGGTGCAGAAGGTAAAACTATAGAGAAAGTAGTGGCATTTCAAAAAATGCACTTGATGCTCTATAATTTGGCTTTGGCAGACTATGACCGCAATAGCGACAGCTATAGTGACGACACAAATTCAAATAACTTTGATTTAGGTAAGATTTTTGCTACTATATTCAGAATTGGATATAGTTTTTTGGAGGAAAACCCACACTTAAGCGTTTACATAGAAGGCAATAGCCCTATCAAAAAACGCTTGTATCAACGCATAATCAAAAATAACCTTTCAGAACTACAAAATAACTATGAAGTATTTGGCGTTATGGATACAGAAGATATAGAACCTTTTGTACAAGGGAAAGAATATAACGCATTTGTTATCCGAAAAAAACAAACCTCATGAAAACTCCAGAAATTACAGCAGAACAGGCGAGAAAAATGGTCGAAACCTTTGAAAAAACGCCATTTATACAACAAAAATTGGCAGATGCTAAGGCAAAAGCCATTAATATTGTCGAGAAGCTACAAAAATTTGTGCCTACACAAGTTTAAGCCTCTCACTATTCAGACGTATATGTAAAGTTTATATTATAAACCTTCTGCATTTTTATAAACGAATCCAAACCTTGCCTACATAACCATAGGCAAGGTTTTTATCTTATTCAGAAAAAAATATAATTTTTCAGCAGGCAAGCGTAAAATGCCTCACGTCTTCCATGTCCATGCCACAACGTTGATAAAAAGCAACCGCTTGTTCGTCTTCGGTGTGCGCAGGCACAAAAATCGTATCAAAATGATGCGCCTTTGCCCATGCGTGCAAAAAAGAAATCAACTGCTTGCCGATGCCTTGATTATGCAAAGCCGTTTCGACTGCCACGTCATAAATAAATAATTCGGATTTTTTGCCATAATACGGCACTAATTCATAGACCGTCAGACCGCCTACAACCTTGCCTGCTTGCGTAGCTACAAAAACCTTGAACAAAGGATTTTCGAGTGTTTTTTGCAACTGTGCATCAGGCGAGATGTCCCTATCGGGTTCTTCAAAAACATCATTGAACAACAACAACAATGCCTTGAAAGTAGGCAAGTCTTCTGCTGTAAGAATTTGAATGTCAATGTCTTGCATCATAAAATTTGGAAACCTATAAGATTTTTAAAAATCTTATAGGTTTTAAAAACTTAATACGCTCTTTGCAAATTGCCTTGCATAAAATTCAGGAAAGCCTGATTTACTACGCGGTTTCCGCCTTCGGTGGGATAATTGCCTGTGAAGTACCAATCGCCATCATGGTTCGGGCAGGCAAGGTGCAAATTCTCTACGGTTTGGAAAATCACCTGCACTTCCGCGTTGATATTCTTGCCTACCAACTGCGCAATTTTGTTTGAAACCTCTTCGTTGGTAAAAGGCGCGTACAAGGCTTTGACAAGGTTTTCCTTGCCTGCTGTGCCTTCTTCTATAGCCACCAAACAACGCTCATACACTTCTTCGAGCAAATTTCCTTGTCCTGTTTCTTGCAGGAGAGCCTTCACAGCGCGAAATGCTACAAAATCGCCAATGCGCGACATATCTATGCCATAACAATCAGGAAAGCGGATTTGTGGACAAGACGACACTATCACGATTTTTTTAGGCTGTAGCCTGTCCATCATTTTCAAGATACTTTTCTCAAGCGTAGTACCGCGCACAATGGAGTCATCAATCAACACAATGTTATCAACGCCTTTGCGCACAATGCCGTAGGTAGTATCATAGACGTGTGCCACAAGGTCATCACGCGACTGGTCGTCAGCAATAAAAGTGCGCAATTTCACATCTTTGATAGCCAATTTCTCGACTCTGGGGCGGAAGGAAAGGATTTTTTCCAATTCTTCTTCGCTCAATTTTTGTTGAAAAATAGCTTTTTTGCGTTCTTGAATTAGGTAATGGTCGACTCCTTTGGTCAAGCCCAAAAAGGCAGTTTCAGAAGTATTAGGAATATAGGAGAAAAGCGTATTTTCGAGGTCGTGATTGACTGCTTCGAGTACCTGTGGCGTGAGCAATCGCCCTAATTGTTTGCGCTCATGGTAAATGGCGGGGTCTGTGCCACGCGAAAAATAAATGCGCTCAAAGGTA
>RDXI01000191.1 GCA_004292795.1 Bacteroidota bacterium
GCGCTCCAGCAATATCTCAAACAACACCTGTGCATGGGGCATTTCGTCCAAAATATCGCGGACACTTTCCGCCAATTCCTCATGCGCACTCAACAGCCATTGATATTTTTGCTCCATGTTTTCTATGCGGGAGGCAAGTTTTTTGATTTCTACCATCAGCATTTCCTCGCGTAGGTCTGCCAACAAATCCTTGCCTGCTTCCAAACGCTTACGCACATCAATAAAAGATTTCGTAAGGCGAGATTTGAAATCTACTACCCGTTTTGTATTGCGAGAGAGAGTAGCAACAAATAATGCTTGGTCTTCGGTAAGCAAGACATATTTTTGAGGTTGTCCAACTTTGCCTAATACTTCCATTTGAAATGTAAGTATTCCAAAATCCTCTTCAATCTTTGTTTGATGTTTGTTCATCGTTTGTATCAAAGCACGATGCTCAATACCCAAAGCCTCAGCTATCAGGCGACTATCGACTACATGAACTCCCTCATGCTCGATAATGGGGAACAGTTCATTTGGAGTTCCCACAAATTCTCCGTTGTTTTGCATTGTATTTTAAGTTTTAAGGTACACGCCCCTTGCAAGTCTGTCGAAAGTATTGCTTGGGGCTTTTTAATGATTGAATAGTACAAAGTTACAAAACAAGATACAATTTTGCAAATTTTTCCGCTACTTTTTTTGTAGGCAAGTTTGTAGGGTTTGCTGAATACTTTGCAGTTGTTTCTCACACTCAATAAAATTCTGTCTTGCCTGATTGCCTTTTTCACCACGTTGTACCATAGTGATTTGTTTGGCGCAATCGAGAGTAAGGGCATAATCAGTTGGGTTTGACTTGCTTATTTTATTCTTCACAAAAATGTGAAGAATAAAATAATCCTGATTTTCTTTTCCCGTGGTTTGTAAGGACACAAACCACACCGCGTAAAATTTTTTCTTTACAGCCCATTCTGTGAGTGGTTTGTGGGGACACAAACCACGGCAGTTAGAGTGTAGCAATAAAGGTTGCTTGAGCTTCGCTGAGGAGGGCGTATTTTTGAGGATTGCCACCACCTTGTTTTCTTTTACCAACCTCCATTTGAAATGTAAGTTGGTAAAATTCTTGTTTTAGCCTCAAGGCTTTAAATTCCCCTACAGTCCCATTTTTGGGACTGCTCAGATGGTATTGGAAAAACTTTTGCGCTACTTTTTTGTAGGCAAGGCAAAAAAAAACTTGCCTACCCTACGCGGGCAGGCAAGGCACTCATTCGGGCAAAGCAGATTATATTACCTCGAAGCCTGTAAACTTATGCAACGCTTTTGGAATACGAATATGTCCATCAGGTTGTTGATTGTTTTCTAACAAGGAGGCGAGTATGCGAGGCAAGGCAAGCGCACTGCCATTCAAAGTATGGGCTAATACGTTTTTCTTGCTCGCATCACGATAACGCAATTTCAGGCGGTTTGCTTGGAAAGCCTCAAAGTTACTCACAGAGCTAACCTCCAACCAACGCTTTTGCGCTCCAGAGTACACCTCCATGTCGTAGGTAAGGGCAGACGTAAAGCCCATATCGCCTCCACACAAACGCAAGACGCGGTAGGGAAGCTCCAATTTTTGCAAAAGCCCTTCTACGTGGGCGCGCATTTCTTCGAGGGCTTGATACGATTTTTCGGGGTGTTGTATCTGCACTATCTCCACTTTGTCGAATTGGTGCAAGCGGTTCAAACCCCTCACGTGTGCGCCCCAATTTCCCGCCTCGCGTCTGAAACAAGGCGTATAGCCCGCATTTTTGATAGGAAAATCTTTTTCGTCCAAAATGACATCTCGATAAATATTCGTGATAGGCACTTCGGCGGTGGGTATCAAGAAAAGGTCGTCTTCTGTGGCGTGGTACATTTGCCCATCTTTGTCGGGTAGTTGCCCTGTGCCGAAGCCCGAGTCGCGGTTTACCAAAAGCGGAGGCATTATTTCTGTGTAGCCTGCTTTGTCTGCTTCGTCCAAAAAGAAATTGATAAGGGCGCGTTGTATCTTCGCGCCTTTGCCCTTGTAAACGGGAAAGCCCGCCCCTGTGATTTTGTTGCCCAGCTCAAAGTCTATGATGTCCAAACGTTGGATTAAATCCCAATGAGGCAAAGCCGTTTCGGGCAGGGTAGGCAAGTTTGCCACTTCGAACACGACTTCGTTATCGTCTGCAGACTTGCCTGCCTTCACGCTCTCGTGAGGCACGTTGGGCAATAGCACCAAGACATCAAACAATTCTTGCTCGGCTACCTTCAGGGCTTCCTCCAATTCTTTTGCATCATTTTTCAAAACAGTCGTAGCTTGTTTGGCTTCTTCCGCTTCGGCTTTCTTGCCTTCTTTCATCAATGCCCCAATCATTTTGGAACGCTGATTCATATCTGCGTTGGTGTTGTCAAGGGCTACTTGAGTTTCACGTCTTTTTTGGTCGAGTTCGAGGGCTTTGTTCACAAGGGTTTCAGCTTGGCTGAAGTGCCTTTTTTGCAAACCCGCCAGCACGGTTTCTTTGTGGTCGCGTAATTGTTCGATACGAAGCATATTGAATAAAAGGTTTTTACGTAGTACGTTTCCCACGTGTGGGAGCGCAAAGATAACGAAAAAGCCCCAATGAAAAAAGCCCTTGCCTACACAGCGCAGGCAAGGGCTTTCCGAATAGGACATTATGCCATTCTCGCAAGGTGTTTGCGGTTGTTTTGTTGTTGCTCATAGAGGTACTCCAAATCATCTGCATCGAGGGCATACCATTCGCCTTCTACGTGCTTTTTGATAAAACGCTTTTTAAGCGCGTTTTCAAGCGTATAGGCTTCATCACGCGAAATAGTAGGGATTTGATACACGATATCTAATCTTGCATATACCACGCTAAATTGCTTCTTTCTGCCTTTGGCATCATGGCTCGAACCAAATTTGTGGAGCTTTCTGTGGGGGCAAAAGAAAACATACACACTCTTATCCACGCGCTTTTCGGTGTTGTCGAGTTGGCTCACACTGCTTTTTTGGTTCTCCTTCAGGTCGTCTATTTCGTCTTGCATTTCCTCCAAATAGCCAGCAGCCTTGTTGAAGTTGTTCATCATCAAGTCCTTGTTCTGCTGTACTTCCTGACGCAACAAAGCCATCTCTTGCTTCAAGGAAACAACGTCTTGTTGCGTGCTTTGCACTACCAAGTTTTGCACTTGTTTGAGCTTCTTCTCGCAATCAATAAAATACAGCCTTGCCTGCTTGCCCTTATCATTGCGTTGGAGCATAGAGATTTCTCTTGCACAATCAAGCGTTAGGGCGTAGTCGATTTTATTATGTGCTGACCGCTCCCCAATTTTGAGGAGCGAGTAATCTTGGTTTTCCACAAAACCATACTCAAACATTCTTTTGCACCAATCAGTAAAATCAGTTTGCACTTCTAAAAAGGCGTGCAACTCGCGGGCAGATACTACGCTTTGCCCTTGTTCGTTTTGCTCAACCCTGATGAGGGGAGCATTTGCATTTTCCGCAAAATTTCCGTTGTTTTGCATTGGTTTTATTGATAAAGTTGAACCATTGCCCTTGCAAAGTCTGTCCAAAGGTTTGCAGGGGCTTATTCCTTCGTGGAATAACACAAAGTTACAAAGCCTTATACAACTTTGCAAATTTTTTCGCTACTTTTTTTGTAGGTATTTTTTGCGCCCAATGGCATATTATCGCTATGTTTTCGCTTCATTTTTTTCTGAAGCAAATTATTTACAGGCGTAAAAAACTTTACGCTTGTCGAATATTGTTTCTCGAAAAATTGGGTTTTTCAGGAAAACCTGAAAAACACTTACCTACTCGAAACGAACCTCCTCAAATTTGGGGAAGTTCAAATCTTACTATTTTACAAACAAAAAAAACTTGCCTACCACACAGCAGGCAAGGGTTTGTTTTCTGTAAGTGGTTTGTGGGGACACAAACCACGGCGGTTAAAGGATATTATGCCATTCTCAACAGGTACTTATGGTTGTATTCCAAAATTTCGGCATTGAGGGTTATAGTCTGATTGCCTTGAGCTATTAGTCTTTTTTGACTAACAGTTTTTGTTTGACGTTCACAAAAATGTTAACGTCAAAAAATGCCCTTGCCTACTACACAGCAAGCAAGGGCGTATGGGTAGGCAAGCTACAGATTATCCTGCCCAGTCTTCCCTGTCCAAGCTACGGTAATGGATAGCTTCGGAAATGTGTTGTATTTCTATGTTGGGGCTTGCGTCAAGGTCGGCTATAGTACGCGCCACTTTCAAGATACGGTCATACGCCCTTGCCGAGAGGCGCAAGCGTTCCATAGCACGTTTTAGGAGAGTTTTGCTTGCCTGATTGATTTCGCACACCTCTTTCACCATTTGCGAGGGCATCATAGCATTGGAATAAATGTGCGGTGTTTTCTCGAAGCGTTGCGTTTGGATTTCGCGGGCGCGTATCACACGAAAGCGTATCTCGGCAGACGATTCTGTTTTGCGCGTGGAGGTCATTTCATCAAAACTAACAGGCGTAACTTCTACGTGCAGGTCTATGCGGTCAAGCAACGGACCACTGATTTTATTCACATAGCGTTGCCTCGCGCCCACAGGACACACACATTCTTTTTCGGGGTGATTGTAGTAGCCACAAGGACAAGGGTTCATACTCGCTATGAGCATAAAGTTTGCAGGAAAGTCCACCGACACTTTGGCGCGTGAAATGGTAACACGCCTTTCTTCTAAGGGCTGGCGCATCACCTCCAACACAGTACGCTTGTATTCGGGCAACTCATCTAAGAACAACACGCCATTGTGCGCTAAGGAAATCTCACCCGGTTGTGGAATACCTCCGCCTCCCACAAGTGCGACATCGCTGATGGTATGGTGCGGAGAACGGAAAGGGCGTTGCGCAATGAGCGAGGCTTGGGAGGAGAGCTTGCCTGCTACAGAGTGTATTTTGGTCGTTTCTAAGGCTTCGTGAAGCGACATAGGAGGCAAGATAGAAGGTAAGCGTTTCGCAAGCATGGTCTTGCCTGCACCCGGGGGACCAATCATTATCACATTATGCCCACCTGCCGCCGCTATCTCAAGGGCGCGTTTGATGTTTTCCTGCCCTTGTACGTGGGCAAAGTCTGCTTCATACAAATCTTGGTACTCGGCAAAAAGTTCGCGTGTGTTGCACTCTAAGGGCTTGATTTCCTTCTTATCTGTCAAGAACTCGATGGCTTCTTCTAACGACTCCACAGGAATTACATCGAGGTTATTCACTATCGAGGCTTCTGTGCCGTTTTCTTTGGGCAATATCAGCCCTTTGAATTTCTGCCTGCGTGCTTCTATGGCTATGGGCAAAGCTCCGCGAATGGGGCGAAGCGTGCCATCGAGTGAGAGTTCGCCCATGATGACGTACTCGTCTAAGGTCTTGGCGTATATCTGCCCCGAAGCCTGCAAAATGCCTAAGGCAATCGTGAGGTCATAAGACGCGCCTTCTTTGCGAATGTCGGCAGGGGCAAGATTGACCACGACCTTTTGGCGCGGAAACATAAAACCCAAATACTTAATGGCGGACTCTACGCGGTGTTGGCTCTCTTTGATAGCTCCATCGGGCAAGCCCACAATGAAAAAGCCTGTGCCTGTGTCCACCACGACTTCAGATGTTACGATAGAAGCATTTACGCCATATACGGCACTCCCAATGGTTTTGGCTAACATACCTTGTTTGTAAGGGATTGGTTTGAAAGGCGAAATTAGGACTTTTTTTGCTTTCCTCCAAACGTATTTTTTAAAAAGGTCAGATTGTCCTTTTCGTACAACGCGAAAAAACTTGCCTGCACGTGCAGGCGAGCTAATCCGTTTTCGAGGCTTCGTTTGGTATTAGGTAGGTATGAAACGTTACGCTATTTTCGTCTTATTGTTTGTGGTCGTTTGCCTGCACCAAAGTTGTAGAGGCAAAGACGAACTCGACCACTTGTTGTATGCTTATTCTTCTATGGAACACTACATGGAATCAGCAAGAGATGCTTCGGAAAGTGCCTTAGTCAAACTCAAGAAGAAGGTAGAAAAAGAGGGCAACTCGCCTGAAGGTCGGGAGCATATAAGGCGTGCAGAGGTATTGAAAAAAAATGCAAACAAAATGCTGAGTCATATCGAGAAACTGAAAAAAGAAGCCTTCAAATCTTTAGGCGAAAATCCATTCGATAGCCTAACAGGAAAACCCCGCAATATGCACGCCACTACAGACTGGACAACAACTATGCAGAAAGACCTTGCCTACCAATTAGACGACTATGTAGCTACGCTCAACAGTAGTTTCAAAGATTTGTTTGATGGAAATGTAAATCGTTTCAATAAACTCTCGCCCCTGATGGCTTCCAAAAATATGTTAGCAGGCGCAGATGGCAATGTATATGTTGTTTCGCTATTGTTACAGTTTACCCAAATACAAAGCGAGGTTATTCGATACGAACAAGAAGTATTGAAAAAATTTGGGGCGGGAGATTTGAGTCGAGATGTACGCTTTGACCCTCAGAAGAAAAAGAAAAATCTATACCAAGTAGAAGCGAAAGGCAATGAACTTGTACGTACGTTGAGCGAACCTTTTTCTACCTTTTCCATTGATGTAGATAGGGCTTCTTATTCGCTTTTGCGCAAAGGCATCGAGAACAGAAGCGAGATAGACGGCTCGCAAATCCGAACTGAAGAGCTTATCAATTATTTTCGCTATGACTATCCCACGCCCACGAACAACGAACCTGTAGCCATTCACACCGAATTTTCGGAATGTCCTTGGAAGCCCGAAAACAAGCTTTTGCGCATAGGAATCAAAGCAAAGGAATTGCAGGAGGTAAGCTTGCCTACATCAAATTTCGTGTTCTTGCTTGATGTTTCGGGTTCTATGAATGCACCCGATAAACTCCCTTTGCTGAAAGATGCTTTCAAAATCATAGTGCAACAACTGCGCCCTGATGACCGCGTGGCGATAGTGGTGTATGCAGGCGCGGCGGGGGTAGTCTTGCCTTCCACAAGTTGCCAATACAAAAGCACTATTGTACAAGCCTTCGAAAACCTAAGCGCGGGCGGAAGCACTGCGGGAGGCGAGGGCATACAGCTTGCCTACAGAATCGCGCTACAAAACTTTGTACCCAATGGCAACAACCGCGTGATATTGGCGACTGATGGCGATTTCAATGTGGGCGTTTCGTCCTTGCCTGAACTCCAAAAAATGATTGAGCAAAAAAGGCAAACAGGCATTTACCTTACCTGCTTGGGCTTTGGTATGGGCAACTACAGGGACGAAGTAATGGAAACACTTGCCAACAAAGGCAACGGTAATTATGGCTACATAGACAACTACGCAGAGGCGGAAAAGTTTTTGAGGCGCGAATATTTGGGGAGTTTCTTTGCAGTGGCGCGAGATGTGAAGGTGCAAGTAGAGTTCAATCCTGCTTTTGTGGAAAGCTATAGGTTGATAGGATATGAAAACAGACGCTTGGAAAAACAAGATTTTGAAGATGATACGAAAGATGCAGGCGAGATTGGTTCGGGGCATACCGTAACGGCTTTGTACGAAATAACGCCCACACAAAAAGGGAAGGAAAAAGCAAACCTCAATCCAAGCCAATACCAAACCACTACGCTCAACGAAAACGCTTTGAAGCAAAACGAAATGGGCAATATACAAGTGCGCTACAAACCCCTTCGAAGCGAGCAAAGCCTGTTGATTACACACCGCTTGAAAAATGATGCGCAACCTTTGCAGGCGAGTTCTGACGATTTCCGATTTGCGAGTGCTGTCGCGTGGCTTGGGCTGTGGATTACCTACCCCGAAACTTTCGAGAAAGAAAAAGCCTTGCCTGCCATAAAGAGCTTGGCACAGAAAGCAGTAGGCAAGGACAGCGAAGGCTTCAGGCGAGATTTCCTGAAGTTATTGGAAGGAATGTAAAAGGCGCGTAGCTTCTTTTGGCTTGCCTACCCGTATAGGGTAGGCAAGTTTTTGTTTGGAGTTTATGGCAAGGTATGTAGCAAGCCTCGCTCCGTTTTGAAAACAGAGCAAGCATTTGGAATACTCCGTTTTGAAAACGGAATATTAAGCTTATTCAAGTAAAATATTTTCACTGCTCCATTTTGAAAATGGAGCAGTGAAAAAAGAATCTTACCCGTGGTTTGTGTCCTCACAAACCACACTGCGCCCCATTCTGTAGTGGTTTGTGGGGACACAAACCACGGAAGAATTGTACTTTTCCTCGGTTCTGTTTGAAACGGAAGCGAGGAGAAAACGCGAAAAGAGAGTGTTAATCGTGGTTTGTAAGCACACAAGCCACGCAAGAAAAAATACCATCTCCATTTTCAAAATGGAGTTGGCGAAAAAAAAAATGCGAAAATGAACATACATTGTTTGAGCGCTCCGTTTTGAAAACGGAGCGCTCCTTGATTTTCTTGCAAAAAAACAGCGAAAAAATTTGCAAAGTTCGTTTTATTGATTATTTTTGTGTATCCAATATTGGAAAAGCCCCAAGCAAGGCTTTTGAGAGAACTTGCAAGGGGCGCGTACTTTAAACAACAAAATACAATGCAAAACAACGGAGAATTTGCGGGAAATGCAAATCTTTTCCCTATCATCTTGCACGAAGGCGTGCAAGTGGTGGACAGTCGCCTGATAGCCGAATATTTGGGTATCGAGCATAGTAATTTTATGGAAACCATAAAAAAACATCAAGAAAAAATCGAAGCGAATTTTGGAGCGCTCCCGTTTCAAACGGGAGCGCTCCCGAATAAGCGTTACCGAGGCTCAAATACAATAAAGTTTGTGTTACTCACTGAAGACCAAGCTTTGTTTATTGCTACTCTCTCTCGCAACACAGAGCAAGTAGTGGATTTCAAAGCGAAAGTCATAGCTTCTTTCTCACAAGCGCGTAAGACGATACAGGAAGCCGAGTTTTTCTTGCAACAAGTAGCCGAAACCTTTGCCACAGAGGAATATGTGAACGATTACTTTGAAAAGCTGTTCGCTATGGCGAATATACTCATCGCGAACAGCAACATCTTTGATAAGAACTTCAAAGTCTTTCGGGGCGAAATGGACAAGCTCGCTGACAAAATAGGCTTAGTGCGCGAAACAGTCGATTTCTTGCAGAAAAAAATGCAAAAACAAACCCTGCAAATCGAACAACTCGAACAAGCTGTAGGCAAGCTACAAGCCCGACAAGACGCTTGGGAGAACACGCACACGCATCAACTCCAACGCATAGACGAGATAGAGCAGAAAGTAATGGAGATAATGCAAGTGTTTGGCATTGGGGCAGATTGTTTTGTGTATGTGTTCTACAACCCGCAAACAAGGCTATACAAGCTCGGCAGAAGCAAACACATAGGCAAACGCAAACAGGATTTTCAGACCGTACAAAAGGAGTTGGTACTCAAAGTAGCCATTCCCACCCGCACACGCGAGGAGGCTATCAAATTGGAGAATACCCTACAACAAAGGTTTGTGGATAAAGTGCGACATGGCGAATGGTACGCCCTCGAAGACTTTGACCTTGCCTACTTGCAGGGGCTTCAACAACTCAATCAAGAAGCATTGGCGAACCTAAAAAACACCAATAAATAGCCTTGCCTACCCAACGCGCCTACAGCCTCTGTAGGCGTTTTTTTTTCAGTCGTCCATAAAAAAACTCTCGCGTTTGAAACGCGAGAGTAGGCAAGTTTTTTTCGAGTAGGACATTATGCCATGTTCGCAAGGTGTTTGCGGTTGTTTTGTTGTTGTTCGTACAAATACTCTAAGTCTTGCGCATCAAGGGAATACCATTCGCCTTCTACGTGCTTTTTGATAAAACGCTTTTTA
>RDXI01000013.1 GCA_004292795.1 Bacteroidota bacterium
GGCTGTATTGGTTGTTTTGTTGGCATTGCAGGGCGTACTTTTATTGGATAGGAAAGAAATCGAAACGACCATTTTGAAGGCAAGAGGGCAACGCTATTCAGAAACACCCAAAGGGGGCTTAATCAATATGTATAATGCCCAAGTAGCAAACAAAAGTTTCGAAGATATAGATATATCTTTCAGGCTCAAAAGTCATCAAGGCACTATCGAAGTGGTAGGCAAGAAGAAAAAAGCCGACAAACAAGGCGTTACCGACTTCACATTATTGATAGAAATTCCCGCCAAAGACATCAAAACCTACAAAACCAACATCGAGATAGAAATATTAAAAGACAACAAAGTCATTGAAACCGTTTCTGTAAATTTCTTGGGACCAATTTAGTTTAGATGTTGGTTGTTGGATTTTAGATGTTAGACTAAAACCTGAATTAGTTTTTACCTACCACCAACAACCAAGCATTGACTAACAACTAACATCTAACATCTAACATCTAAAATCTACTTCTTATGAACTGGGGATACCGCATTGCCATACTTTACACAGGGTTCGTAGCCTTTATGCTCACCCTTGTCTTTTTCAGTTATTCTATTTCCATTGACTTAGTAGCGAAGGACTACTACAAGCAAGAACTCGCCTATCAAACACAGATAGACAAGATGGAAAATGTCCTCAAAATGGGAGAACGCCCTACCCTGAAAGTAGAGGCGAAAACCGACCTAATCCGCCTCAAAATGCCACAGGCACACGCCCAAGCAGAAGGCGAGATATTGTTTTTCCGACCAGACAATCCCAAATTGGATTTCAAAATACCCCTTATGCCTAACAAAGACGGCTCGCAAGTCTTGCCTATAGGAGGCGTGAAGCGTGGCGCGTGGCGTTTGAAACTCACGTGGAAACTCGCAGGCAAGGATTTTTATTATGAAGAAAAGGTTAAATTGTAATATTTAGATGTTAGTTTTTAGATGTTAGATATTGGTTATGTGTAACATCTAAAATCCAACAACCAACATCTAAAATCCAACATCTAACGAAATGCTCGGTTTTCTTTTAGGTTTAATTGGCAGTTTGCACTGCGTAGGAATGTGCGGGGCAATGGTCGTGGCTATGTCGCAATGGGGCTTGCCTGCCCAATTTTGGGGCGGACAAGTGCGCTATCACGTAGGCAAGATAGCGGGCTATGCCGTTTTAGGCGCGTTGGTGGGTTTGGTAGGCAAGACATTGAGCCTCGCCTTCTCGCAACAAGGACTTTCTATAGCAGTGGGCAGTCTTTTGTTGTTGAGTTTGGTCTTGCCTGCCTATCTGATGCACTTGCCTACCCAAAACAAGCTAACGGTGTATTTGCGCACAGCCTTTCAAAACAAAAAATCGCAAGTTGTGATAGGTTTTTTGAATGCCTTTTTGCCTTGTGGTTTGGTGTATGTAGCGTTGGCGAGTGCGTTGGCTACAGGCGAGTGGTATGATGCCACGCTGTTTATGGCTATGTTTGGTTTGGGTACAATGCCTGCCCTTTTGGGTGTGGCGTGGGCAGGCAAGCATTTACAAAAGCTGAAGAAAAACGCCTTTTTACAAAAAATCAAAGTGCAATATATCTTGACGCTCTGCTTGGGTGCAATGCTTTTGATGCGCGGTTTGAATTTGGGCATACCTTATCTAAGCCCACAAATCACCAACGAAGCCGAGATAGAATGTTGTAAAGTAGTAAAGGAATAACAAAAAGAGGCTATCCGAAAAGTCCCTTGCCTACAAAAGTACCCAAAGAAAATACTGCAAAATATCCACATTCAACCCTTAGGGTGTAGGGCGTTTACACAAGTTGTTGCCATTCAAGTTTTACGCCCTACACCCTAAGGGTTGAACGCTTCGTAAAAGGCTGTTGCAGTATAAAATTTGGTAACAAAAAAAGAGGCTATCTTTTCAGACAGCCTCTTTGTTATGTATATGTTTTTATTGAAACAAATTCAACCAAAGGTCAGGCGCGAGTCCCAACAAGATAGTCAAAATATTGGCAATCATCAGGGTAGCAATCGTTCCGCTACTCACTTCTACAGGTTTGCCATTGCCTTCTTTCATGTACATGGCTATGATGACGCGGAAGTAGTAATAAATGCCTATTGAAGACATCAAAACCGCCACTATCAACATAAAGTATAGCCCCTTTTGATAAACAGCCGTGAAAATAAACAATTTGCCGAAAAATCCTGCTGTAAGGGGAATACCCGCCAAAGAGAGCATCGATATAGTGATAGACAACGCCAAGAATGGGTTAGTCTTGCCTAAGCCATTGAAATAGGCATAATCTTCTTTGCGTTTCTCGCCTGCCACTGCCATCAAGCCACCGAAAGCGGCAATCGTAGAAATAGAGTAGGCAAGAGAGTAGAATAAAACAGCATTGAAAACTTTGTCATTGGGGCGCACTGCCGACACACACGCCACCGCAAGCAACAAATAACCTGCGTGAGAAATACCTGAATAGGCAAGCATACGCTTGAAACTGTTTTGATAAACGGCAGTAACATTGCCTACCAAAAGCGTCAGAATGATAACACCCAAAAGCCCTTGATACCAAAAAAGATAAGCAGGCGCGAAAATTATCAAAAATTTCAAAAGAGCAGAAATACCTGCAGTTTTGACTATAGTGGACATAAACGCAGTGAAGAACGAAGGCGCGCCTTCATATACATCAGGAGTCCAAAAGTGAAAGGGTGCGGCAGATATTTTGAATAAAATCCCAATAAGCATAAAGCAAAAACCCAACGCCAACATAGGAGGCATATTTTGCGGACTTAGTTTCACTGTGTCTTCTATAGCTTTGAGTGTGAAGCCATTAGAAGCCCCATACAACAATGCCATACCAAACAACAAAATGCCTGTAGCAAACGCGCCCATCAAAAAGTATTTCAAGGCGGCTTCGTTAGATTTCAGGTTGCGCTTGTCTGCCCCTGTCAAAACGTACATAGAAACCGACAAAATCTCTACTCCCACAAACAACATAATGAGGTTTTGGTACGTAACCATCATCAACGCGCCTACCAATGAGAATAACAAAATGGCGTAATACTCGGCAGGTTGGGCTTCTTTATCTTTGAGATAATGTTCGGAAAGCGGAAAAATAAGCAGAGCTGTAAGCAACAACACCATAGAAAAGGCGGTTGTGATGTTGCTGGTAGCCATCATGCCGTTGTTGATATTCGCAGGAAAGGGTATCAACGCGCCATTGCTATCCAACCAACTCACTACCAACGTAATGAAGGTAAAGGCAATAGACGCAAACAGTACGATGTTGCGTTGTCGCAAAAAACCAAGAAACAAATTGGCTATACCAAAAGATGATAAAAGTATGAGAGATAGCATTGTTTATGAAAGATACAATTTCTGAGTATGCAAATATAGCTTTGTTTTAGAAAAAAGCTATCAACTACCTTTTTTTTTTATTCTGTATCTGTTTCGGTTGCTTCGGTTTCGGCTTCATTCTCCTCCAAATACAACTCCACTAAGCCGTCAGGCAAGCGCGTTTGTACGGTTTTTGCCTCTGCATCTGCACTTAGCACGATAGCATCAACAACAGGAATCAATACTTCTTTGCCTTGATACTCCATACCCAAAATGTCTTGGTGCGAGCCTTCGTATAGCTGGGTAATGATGCCCAACTTGCCTAAAGTTTCGTCTTCTACGGTGTAGCCCAAAATGTCGTGCAGATAAAACTTGCCTTCTTCGGTTTCGGGCAGGTGTTCAAGTGAGAGCATGACTTTGCAATGTATGAGCGTGTTGGCTTGTTCAAGCGTGTCAATGCCTTCAAACTTGACGATAGCGCGTTTTTGTTGTATGTTGATACGTTGTATAAAAAACGGCACGAGTTGTTTTTTCATTTCCACAAAAGCCGAGTCGAGTTCGCTGTAGCTTTCTGGCTCATCTACGTCCAACTCAAGCGTAACTTCTCCTTTCAGTCCATGCGTTTTGACTATATAGCCAATTTCATAACAATCACTATGTTTCATAGATATACTATTTTTTGTAAGAAGGTTAAACAGCGTACTATCCACGTTTAACCCTTAGGGTGGAGGGCATCTCACAAATTTGTGTAAAATCAAAATTATATGCCCTCCACCCTAAGGGTTGAACGCTTCGTAAAAGGCTTTTATATACTAAATCCTTTTTAATTCCAAACTTACGTTTCTTTGTAAGAAAGCGCAAAGATAAGTATGTTTTGGGACTTACACAAAAGGAACTTGCCTACAGCGTTAGGCTTGCTCGCCTACTACAAAATACATTTCTATTTCGCCTTTGTTTTTGGCTTGCACTTTTCCGCGTGGTTCGCAAGCGAAGCGGTGTTTTACCAATTCGTAAGTCGTTTGCGAGATATTAACCTTGCCTACTTCCCCGCTACTTTCCATGCGCGAGGCTATGTTTACCGAGTCGCCCCACACATCATACGCAAATTTGTTCTTGCCTATCACGCCTGCAATCAAGCAACCTGTGTGAACGCCCACGCGCAGTTCCCAAGCAGGCAAGCCTTTTGCCTCTTTTTCGGCTTTCCACTTTTGCATGAACGCCTGCATAGCCAAGCCCGCTTTTACGGCATCGAGTGGGTTCGTTTTGTTTTTCAGAGGCACACCACCCACTGCCATGTACGCATCGCCAATGGTTTTTATTTTCTCCAAATTATATTCCTCGCAAATTTCATCGAAGGCAAGAAAACAAGTATTCAAATCTTCAATGATGTCTTGAGGCTGTACTTGCTCCACCAAATTCGTAAAGCCTTTGAAGTCCGTAAAGATGATGGTGGCTTGGTCGTAGAATTTGGGTGTGGCGTGTCCTTTTTCTTTCAGTTCCTCCGCCACTTCTTCGGGCAAGATGTTGAGCAATAGGCGTTCTGATTTTATTTTTTCCTCAATGATGTATTGGTTTTGTTGGGCTATGAGGTCGTTGGCTTGTTTGAGTTCTATGTTTTTGAGCTTATGGATTTCTGCCTCTTGTTTGGTTTTTTCGAGGTCGTGTTTCGCTTCGAGAGTAGCATATTTAGCGTCATTTTCCTCGCCTGAAACTATAGTATGGATTTCTATGTATTTCTCAAAATAGACAAGGGCTTCTTTGGGCTTATCCAACTGCTTGTAAACTTCTGCCAAACCTTGATAGGCGCGTTGTAGGCGAGGATTTGCCAATACTTTGTTGGCACTTTCTACAGCTTTCTCGAAATACAGCAAGGCATTGGCATAATCTTTCAAAAAAGTATAAATACGCCCCAAATTCAATTCGGTGGTACTCATACCCAACACATTTTGTGTTTCTTCGCGCATTGTGTAGCTTTTGTGCAAGTATTCGAGGGCTTTGGGATACTCGCCTAATTGTTCATAAACTGTTCCTAAGTCATTGTAAACCCTTGACTCTACCGAAACCAATTTTTCACGAAGGGCGATAGGCAAGGCTTTTTCACTGTATTCGATGGATTTGTTATATTCTTTGCGGGCTAAGGCTAGATTGCCCAAACCGCTCAACGTAGAAGTATAGCCTTCTACGTCATTATCTTGTTCGAATATTTCTAAGGCTTGTTGATAAAACGTTTCGGCATTCTCGTATTGCTTCATTTCTGCGTAGAAGCTCGCCATAAGGTACTTCGTCCACGCTACAGCCGTGATGTCGTTTTGCGCTTGTGTGAGTGTAATGGACTTTTGCATATACTCGAAGCCCTTGTCGAAGTCGCCCATGCGCCAATGAATGTTGCCATACACCGTATAGAGCCAACTCAACGCATACGAGTCTGTATCTTGCAAAATTCCTAAAGCCTGCTCCAAATGTTGCAAGGCTTCTACGACCAAGCCCTTTCTGAAATACGTTTCTGCCGCGAACATCACCCTTGCCTCCGCGATGCCTTGCGGATAGTCAATTTCAGTGGATAATTTTAAAACCTCACGCGCATACGCATACGAAGCCTCGCGGTTGGCTATGCGCGTCTGTTTGATTTTCAACCCAAGTTCGTTGATGCGGTCTATGACTTTTTGGCGTGCTTCAGCAGTAAGGCTCTGTTCCATGTATGAATTACACTGTTTTGAAAGTAAAGGTTCAAAAATTGTTCCGCAAAAAAAGTACCCCGCCAACTATAGCAGGGTACTGTAAAAATAAGCCACATTAAGCGATTGCCTTATCAAAACAATCGACCATTGTTTTCAACGCAATAAAAAAGATGCCTCTTGTGTCATCATCTAAGTTCAGGTCGTCCTCTTCCAATTCCTCCTCCTCGTCTTCCTCATCACTTTCCGAAACGGCGAATATGATAAACTCCATGAGTTCGTTTTGGGCATAATCTTGTAGCAAGATTTCTGCAAAATTTTCCAAGCCTTCTTCACTCTCATCAGCAAGGTAGTTGAGCATCTGCTCGTTTTCTTGCTCTGCTGTGTCTATTTGCTCATCAGTGATAGCAGGTGCGTTGGGGTACAAGGTGTGTATCGCGTCCCAAATCTTACAACCCAAAAAGAACAAGTATTCGCTTTGTGCGTCAGACAATTCGTCATTGTAGGTAGCGAGCAAATAATTGACCACAGCAGGCTGAACAGAAGTGAAGTGTGTAACAAAAGTTTCTACCTGACTTTCTTCTAAAGCATTCACGCGCTCCGAAGCCTCTGCTATGGTATCAAAATCAATTTTTTTCATACAAATAAAGGATATTAAATACTTCCCAACAGCACAGTGTTGGGAAAAAACGTTTTTTTAACTGAAATACGAAATAAGGTTTTTGGCTATCTTGAAAATGTCTAAGCCCAAAATAAGCACCATGAGCGTCAGCAACAACACCATACCCACCACTTGGGCGCGTTCTAAGATTTTTTCAGGAATTTTGCGCCCCGAAATCATCTCCAAACTCAAAAACATAGCGTGTCCGCCATCAAGGGCAGGAATAGGCAAGAGGTTGATGAAGGCAAGCCACATAGAAAGCAACGCGGTAATGAACCAGAAATGATACCAATCCCACGAAGACCTAAAGATTTGATACATACCCAAAGGACCCGAAACCGAGTCTACAGGCACTTCTCGCCTAAATATTTTGCCAAAGCCCTGAATGTTTGTCCAAATAGAGCCAAAAGCATTGTTCGTTCCACGCGCTATTGACTCGCCAAACGAAGGATAATTTACCACAAAATTACGCTTGTCTTGCAACGCAAAGCCTAATGTGCCATCAGCACGCGAAGTTACGGTAAGTTTTACTTCCTTGCCTGCTCGCTCCACTATCATATCTACGGTTTTGCCCTTGTTTTTGTCTTGCTCCTTTTTGAGTTCGTGGAAATATGCAACAGGCACGCCATTGAAATTTACGATTTTATCGCCTTTTTGCAACCCTGCTTTGCTGGCGGGCGAGCCAACCTGCACATCACCCACCAAAAACAACATAAAAGGTTCTATAAAAGGCTTCCTTCCACCGCTTTCGCTAAGTTGTGTTACAAGGTCATTAGGCAAGTTGATTTTGATTTGCTTGCCTTCTCTATCTATAGTATAATAACAATCGCTTCCCAACAATACGCTTGAACTAAGCACATCATTGAACTTTTCAACCTTCTTGCCATTCACATCAACCAATCTGTCGCCTGTGCGCAAGCCTATTTTTTCTGCCAAAGGATATGCCACAAAGCCTGTTTTGTTTACTTCTGCAGTAGTGATGTAGCTCTCGCCTCCAAAATACAACAAGCAAATAAACGCAATTACCCCCGTAACGACATTCACAATAATCCCTCCTAACATCACTATCAAGCGTTGCCAAGCGGGTTTGGAGCGAAATTCATACGGTTGTGGCTCTTGCTTCAGGGCTTCAGTGTCCATCGACTCATCAACCATACCTGCTATTTTGACAAAGCCACCCAAAGGTATCAAGCCTATGCCATACTCCGTTTCGCCTCGTTTGAAGCTAAAGATTTTGGGCGGAAACCCGATATAATATTTCTCTACGCGCATACCAAACCACTTCGCCGTAGCCAAGTGTCCGAGTTCGTGCAAACCGACTATAATCGTGATGCAAAGTATAAATTGCGCCACCATGGACAATATTTCCATTCAACTGAAGGATTTTAAAAGATTTTTTGTATTTTTGCAACTGCAAAGATAAACCATTTCCAAGACTCTACCAACACTCAACGCCAAGACTTCACAAAACAGCCCCTTTGCACCTTCGAAAAACGCCATTTTGCAAGAAAAGTATTGTTTTTTAGCCACAAATACAGCGTTTTAACATTTTTTTTATATCTTCGCGATATTATAGCATAGCAATTCACTTCTTAATTCATTATTCTTTTCATCTTTTAACCCCCGCCAGTCGATATGAGCGACCGCAAACCCAAATTCTCTAATTCCCTGCGTAGGTATAATTATACCTCTAATATGCTGATAAAGTCAGAGAATTACCTCTTTGATGACATTCGCAAAGGACTTATCCACACAGGCAACCTCGATGAGGATATAGCCCAAAGTGTTTCGAGCATTCGAGAATTACGCGACCGCTACCAACAGCGCGGTGCGCGTTTTTCGTCTTTAGATGACTAAGCGTCACTTTATCGCTCACCAAAGATAAACCCTCTGCATTTGCAAAGGGTTTATTTTTTTATGCCCTTCGAAGCAAATTTTTCAACCTTTCTGCATTGGCTTCATAATAGGCATAGCGCATCTTGGTAGGCAAGCAATCCACATTTGCCTTGCTACGCGAGCGCACAATGAAAGCCTGACAACCAAACCCGCATATTCGTTTAGCAGAACAAGTATCGCAATCATACCAATTTTGAGGCACAAGGGCGTGAAATTTATGGAGTTTCGCGCTGTAGTCGGTAGGCGAGTCTTCCCCCAGCTTGCCTATAAAATACGCCTCTTCGTTCCATGCAAACCTCCCGCAAGGCGTAATATCACCTTGAGGCGTAATGCCCACTACGGTACTGCCCGCGCCACAACGTTTTTCATGGCAAAGCGTTTGCGGTTCGCGCAAGCGTTCTTCTTCAGTGGCAAAGTAGCGTTTTATTTCGCGCATCAAGTTGGTTTCTATCAAAGCCTTGCCTTCAGTGGCTATCATATATTCGAGTATAGCGTGTTGCGCCTCAAATGTTTGCGAAGCATCGAGGGCTTCCATAGCCAAACCCGCGCCTACAGGCGTTACTACATTGGCTTTGAAAGTGCGCAAACCTACGTCTTTGTGCAAGAAATGGCAAATCTTATCGAAGTGTTGGTAGTTTTGGGCGTTGATAGTCGTTAGGATTCCTGCGGAAATATGGGCTTGCCTGACACGCAAGAAATTGGCTAATACTTTCGCCTCGCCTCCCCGCATAGTGTCTTCCATCACGCCATCAAAACTCACGCCCAACGCTATTTTATAGGTTTGGAGCAAGTTTATTTTTGCCTCTGTCAGCCCTAAAAGGTTGCTTTGCATGGTAAAATGCACGCGCTTTTTGTATTGGTAGGCAAGGTCTTGTGCGGTTTGTATGGCTTCTTCGTACCACGCATTAGGCAAGAGCAACGGCTCGCCTCCGTGAAACAAGAAGGTGATGTCGTGCTTTTGGCTCGCCTGCAATACCTGCGAAGCAAGTTGCCGAAAAGTAGCAAGTTGCATATCCTCGCCTTGTTTTGTGATGTTTTCATAACAATACAAGCAATCGAGATTGCACCTATGCGTAACTTTGACTATAACCGTGCTTACCTGTGCGAACATATTTTTTGCCTAAAAATGAGTGAATTTTACGCCAACGCGATAGCCAATTTTTCCTCAAACTGTTCGATGGTAATGCCATAAGCCGTAATGTATTTCGAGTCTTCGCGCATCAGTTTCTGAAAACTTTTGTCGTTATTCATCACTTGCCTGCTTTTGCGGTAATATTCTATAGCTTTGTTTTCATTGCCTTCGCACCAGTTGATATGCCCCAAATTCATAAGAGCATACGAATAATCGCTATAGCCTTTGAGGGCTTTTTCGGTAAAAATCCTTGCCTGCACAAGGTCTTGCAATACCCAATAACGAAAGCCAATATTCAGCATAGCCACATAATCGTGTGGGTTGATGTCGTGGGCTTTTATCGAGCAGGCGAGGGCTTTGTCGCTCATGTCCAACTTGCCATAGCTAAAACCCATATTTACCCAAATGTTCGTGTCAGTAGGATATACCAACACCAAATCTTCGTAATATTGAGTAGCTTGTTTGTATTTTTGCGAGCTTTGCGCCGCCCAAGCCGCCTTGCGTTTTTCGTCAAGGCTCAAAGGGCGTATTTTGGCTAACTTCGCATAAAAAGTAGCGGAGTGATGAAATTCATTGTAAAAATAGGAAAAATGGGCTATTCTTTCCACAAAATGTCCTTCAGTAGGCACGAGTTTATGCCCCTTTTTGAAACATCTCATAGCTTGTTTGTATTGCCCATTTTCCAAAAGATGAAGCCCCCAACAATACAACCAAGCAGGGTTTTCTTGCATGAGGTTGGTATATACAAAAAGAGCATGGTATTCTTCTTCGGTGGCTTCTTTGATTTGCGACATAGTAAAGCAGAATAATTAAACAAACTTGGCTAATTCATCTTTGAGGTAAATGATAGGCTCTATCTCGAAGGCATCAACTTGATTTTCTTCTGCCAAATAGAACGAAATCCAATCAAAAAAATGTATGAGATACAAGGCTCGCTCTACTGCAGTGTCGCCTTGTGCCTGAATTTCTATAGCTATGCCTGCTTTGGCATTGAGGCGTGTTTGGCAAATCTCTATGCGTTTGGCTACGCGTGGGTGTTCGTTGGCGTGGCGTACCCAAAGCAAGGTTACGTTTTGGTAGTGTTCGGCAGGCAAGCCCCAACCCACGAGTTCGTTGTGGTTCATTTCTGGCACTACGTTCAGGTGACAAAGTTGTTTCGAGTTTTCATTGATTTGCTGTTGCAAACGCACCAACACAGGCTCGAGGGTTTGGTCGGCATAGACCACTACTTGTTTGTTTTTCAGTAGGGAGGCAAGCTCTTTAGCTTGCGTTTGTAGGGTAGCTTGTTGTGCTTGTAGGTAAGCTATGCTCGCCTCCAAAGGCTGTTCGAAGGCATTGCTCACAAAACCAAACTTATGCAATGTGAACAATAACTGCACCAAAGAATAGCCCAAAAATGCACGCGGACAAGGGGCTTCATTGGGCAAAACTACATAGCCATAGCCTTTTTGCTGGGCTATTTCCAATAATTTTCCGCCTGATGTGATAGCAAAAACAGTCGCCTCGCGTTTTTCCGCTTCGGCAAGGGCAGACAAGGTTTCCTCAGTGCCACCCGAAAACGAACAAGCTATAAAAAGGGTGTGCTTCGTAACAGACGCAGGCACGCTGTAGCTTTTGGTGATTTGATACGGCAAAGCGAGTTCGGCACTTACCAAACTTTCTACGATATTCGCGCCAATGCCCGAACCGCCCATACCCGCCACGACAATATTACGAATTTCGTGCTTTGGTGCAGGAGCAACTATAGTACGCCCTAAGGCAAGTGCTTTATTTACTTGTTGCGGAAAGCCCGCTATGAGGTTATACATACGAAAACATTTTTGTAGGGGGCGAAAATACAAAATGTTTGCGAAACAGTCTTATAACTGTAGTATTTTTTCGAAATTGTCCTTCACACGTTGGTCGTGGGTGGCTATGATAAGCGAAGCCTTGTATTGCTGGGCTTGTGTCTTGAGCAAGTCAATAACCTTGCCTGCATTGTCGTCATCAAGGCTGGCAGTGGGTTCGTCTGCCAACAAAATAGCAGGTTCGTTCAATACCGCCCTTGCCACTGCAAGTCGTTGCGCCTCGCCTCCGCTCAACTGCGAAGGGTAGTGCTTCAAGCGGTGCAAAAGTTGTAATTGCTCCAAGACTGCCGTGATGCGGTTGCGGTTGGTAGGCAAGCCTGCCATGTATTGCGCTATTTCGAGGTTTTGCTGTACGTTGAGCGTTTGGATAAGGTGTGTTTTTTGGAAAACAATTCCTATCTTTTGCCCCCTGAAGCGGTCTATTTGGGCGGGTTTGAGGCTATAGAGCTTTTGCTCCAAGACTTCTACAGTGCCTTGTGTGGGCTTCAGCAAGCCCGCGATGATGTGCAACAGCGTAGTTTTGCCACAGCCCGACTTGCCAAGCAAGAGCCAATGCTCGCCTTTTTGTGCCTCGAAGCCTTCAAGCGTAAGAATGGGCTTTTGCCCTCCGTATTGATGTATGATGTGTTGTAGGCGTATCACAGACAGTTTTTTTTGTTGCAAATTTACCAAAAATTTTCAGAAAAGCGTTATACTATTATGATAAAAAAACTCGCTTGCCTGCTTGTATGGTTGTGGTTTGGTTCGCTATTGCCCACACACGCACAGAAAAAAAATGCCCTTTTTCCTATGCCCAACGCACAAGGCAAATGGGGCTATGTTGATGCGAACAACAAAGTCATCATTCCACATAAGTTTCATGATGCGAGTCCTTTTTATGAAGAACGTGCTTTTGTGGCTATAAAGCAAGCCAACGGGCAGGTAAGTTGCCACGCCATTGATGCGAAAGGCACAGTTTTATTTGAGGCAAAATTTCTTGAAAATCAAACAGACGCGCTGTATTTTTCGCATTATTACCATTATAGTGATGGTTTTCTGAATGTTCCGCAAGATGAAAACAACACCTACAAATATATAGACAAGGCAGGCAAGCTTGCCTTCACATTTCCACACAACTGCGAAAACTATGGCATATCAAACAACTTTTCGGAGGGTTTGGCTTTTGTGCAACTCACTGACAGCACTTGGGGCTATATAGACACGAAAGGCAAGTTGGCACTACAGGGCAAGGGTTTTGCGCCTATAGAGCATAATTTTCATCAAGGTTGGGCAGTAATAAGCACTGATACTGGGCTTACCTACCTCAACAAAAAAGGCGAAAAAGCAACTTTCTTAGCCCAATATGCCCTGCAAGATTTGGGGGAGATGCGCGAAGGGTATGCGTTTGTGGCACTTACGCCCAAAGATACCTTACAACAAGAACCTGATTATGCCATTCTACAGCCCGACTATAGCCTGAAGCCTATCGCGTTGCAACTTGCGCACAGCACACCTGTAACATACGTTTCATACTATTATTTTTCTAATGGTTTGGCTTTTTTGTGTTATTATGTAGGCAAGGACGAAAGTATGCGAGAGCGATGTGGCTATCTGAACACTGCAGGCAAGATTGCCTTCGAACTGCCGAAAGAGCTAACACCCACACGCAAAGGCACGGAAGGCGAGCAAGATTTTTATACCGCAGGCGGGCAGTTTCACGAAGGGCTTGCCTGCTGGACTATCCAATATCCCAATGAAACGAAAAAAATCATCTACCTCAATACTCAAGGCAAAATCGTATTGCAATCACCCATTTTCAAAACTAATCGATGAAAAAACTCGCTTCCTTCCTTGCCTACTTCTGCCTTTTTTGCGCCTGCTATGCGCAAGCCCAAGACAACAACGCGCTTTTTCCTATGCCCAATGCACAAGGCAAATGGGGCTATGTCAATGCCAAAAATAAATTGGTAATTCCCTATAAATTTGATGGCGCGAGTCCCTTTCACGAAGAACGGGCTTTTGTATTTCAAATGCAAGGCACAGAACGCCTTTACAGTGTCATAGACACTAAAGGGAATATTGTTTTCAAAACAGAAACCCTCGATTATGACGCTCCTAACTTGTGCCAAATGCACTACTATTGCTACAGCGATGGCTTGTATCAAATCCGCGAATACTTGGGCGATAAAACTGTTTTCAAATATTTGGATAAAGCAGGCAAGGTTGCACTCACGATTGCAGATGATAGATACCCCTATATGCAGGTAAACCGTTTTTCGGAAGGCTTGGCGTATGCGGTCTTACAGGATTCACTTTGGGTGTATTTTGACAAAAAAGGCAACATAGCCCTGAAAGGTCACAGCTATTCAAGCCCAGCAGAACACGAGTTTTACAGTGGTTGGGCAGTACAAGGTGCGATAATGGACAGCAATACCTTTACTTACATCAACCCAAAAGGCGAAAAAGCCCCTTTTCTCGCCAAATACAATGTTGTCGAATTGGGCGATATGCGCGAGGGCTACGCACTTATGGCTCTTGCCTCCCCTAATCCTGAAAAAGAAGACGGTTCTTGTGTTGTATTGCAACCTGACCGTAGCATAAAGCTTGTTGAAGTGCCTTTGGCATACAGCAGTCCTGTAACCTACGTTTCGGGCTATTATTTCTCGAATGGCTTGGCGTTGGTGCGTTGTCGTGCCGAGAGGGAAGGAAGCGATGAAAAGTGGGCATACATCAACACTTCAGGCAAGGTTGCCTTCAAACTGCCTGCCGAGCTACAGCACGTAAGTACAGAGGAATACAGCGTCATGGGTGATAGTTTCCACAATGGGCTTGCTTGTTGGCGCACAACCTATCCAGACAATTCCATAAAAATCGTGTACCTCAACACAGCAGGCAAGGTAGTTTTGGAATCGCCTGTAGTGAAGCAGTAGGCTTTTGTAAACAAAACAGCCTTGTGAAATGGAAGCACAAGTTCAAACTTTTTTTATCAAAGTTTGTTGTTACTTTCAACTAACATAGATATATTTGCGTATAAAATTTAGAACCTATGAACATTGAAATCCCTCAAAAAGACTTGTCTACCTTCCAAGCCCTATTGTCTCTCTCAAAAGAACAGTTCGGAGAATTGTTGGATTGTATTAAACGAATGCCGCCACAACTTTCCAATGAACCTCTTGCAAATTTGCTAACTAAGACCTCTCTAAAAAGCCAAAGCACAGAGTTTTCAGAAATAATTGTAAAATTTATGTACTCTTATGTCCGTGCTATAGGTAATAACATGGATACAGAAGACTTTATATCAGATTTTTACAACTCGTTTGCTTACAATAACAATGACGAGGCAGGGATAGGGCGTTTGAGGGTATTAACCTCTTTGGTTACCCCTATAGAAACTGCTTACAAAATTATCTTGGCTAAAAGAGGCACAGGAAAATATATTACAAAGCAAAATCTATCCGTAGAAGTTAAGCCTATTTTCTCAGATGGTATGGGAGTTGAAGATGCAAGCCTTGTTATGTCTTATACTCTCAAATTTGAATATGGAGATAGCAATGAAGATGATGAATCGCAAACAATATCGTTGTCTTTTGATAAAGATGACATCGAGCATTTAAGTAATCTCATATTTTCTGTTCAAGACCAAGCAGACGCTTTGAGGCAAGAATTTAGCAAAACATCTTTAAAAATTATTGACTAACCCATTGTGACTATGAATAAGAACATCATTGAAAAAAAGAAAAAAACAGCAATACATAGTTACCCTTTTAAGAAAAAGGAAGAATTTGAGGTTATTACCTCAAAGAAGGAGCAAGATTCCTATATAAAATCTTCTAAAGCCCCCTATACATCTATTCTTGATGAATATGGAGGAATACGCCCTGAGTATGAAAAACACCCAAAAATTGCTAAATACAAGAGTGCTGATGTGATTTTTGGCAAAATATTAGAAGTAACAGAGGATAAGGTTTTAGTTAAGTGCCTTATCAATGAAGAAGATAGGACTTTTCAGATGCGAAAATTTGACATCGAGCCATTTGAGGGGGCTGTTACTTTGGAAGTAAATCAATTTGTAGAGATTACCATACAGACAGGTGTAGGCGAGCGTAGATTTACCTACAAAAATGCTTCGAGAAAAGATTTGCCTACCATTTTTGAGCGCAAAAATTACTTGGAAGGATTAGAAAATTCTGCTTTCTTCACCGCTATATCTTCTTCCAAAGATGAAAATAACCTTTAAAAATGTAGGTCAAGGGGATAGCATCATATTGGAATGGGATAAGGATGGAGAAGAACAAATAGGCATTATAGACTGCAACAAACACGAAGGACAAAATCCTGTTTTGGAATTTTTGAGGGCTAAACAACTCAAATCTATTGCATTTATAGCTCTTTCACACCCACACGAAGACCATTTTTCGGGTATGTTAGAGCTATTAGAGTATTGTGAGGCAAACAATGTTATCATAAAAAAGTTCTTGCATACCATGCGCATAGACCAACGTCATTTATTGGATTGGGCTAACATCAATGATAATGCAAGGAAAATGCTTGCTCGTTTAATAAGTAAAGTTGATGAATTGTACAAAAATAAAATAATAATATTAGAACTTTATACAGAAGCTCATTGGAGTTTACCACTTCCAAACAGTATCGAGATTCGTACCATTGCACCTTCCAAAGACGAATTAGATGCGTATGTGCGTAAAGTAAGGCAATATCAAGAGGTTGACGAAAAAAGATGTAGCCAAGCCGCGAACTTGTTGTCAACAGTTTTTGCAATAACAGACAAAAATAACACAATTATTTTAACGGCTGATGCCGAGATAGAAGCTTTCGATAGGATAGCAGAACGCGATTCTGAATGTTTTGAAAAAAGGCTTGTACTATGCCAAGTTCCGCATCATGGTTCAAAGAAAAATCATAAAATTAGCTTTTGGAAGAATTTTTCTAAAAAGGTCTTTTGCCCTGCTGTAATTTCGGCAGGAGAGAATTTGAAATACAAACACCCTGATTATCAAGTTGTTGAAGATTTTGTGAACGAAGATTTTAAAGTTTACGCTACTAACAATGTGAATGGTATGCAAGATTTTATAGATTCGTGGCTTACTTTGCGCGTTTCTTCAGTGCTTGATGATGATAGTGAAGTAGAAACATATAATATTGAAGGCGATCAAGTTTTTGAGTTTGTTGATGGTAATGTTAGATATGTAAGTTCTTTGTAGTTGTGAATAGCTTTTTCATTCGAAAAAGCTATCTTTGCTCTATGAATATTTTGCTCATAGAGGACGAAGCCCCTGCCGCTCGCCGTTTGGAAAAAATGATTCTTGAAATAGCTTCTGAAGCCAATATCGTCAAGGTGTTGGATAGTGTCAGCACAGCCATTCAGTTCTTGCAAGCCTCGCCTGCCCTTGATTTGGTCTTTACTGACATTCAATTAGCCGATGGATTGAGCTTCGAGATTTTCGAGCAAGTGGAAGTGCGCGTGCCGATAGTTTTCACGACTGCCTACGATGAGTACGCCCTGCGTGCCTTCAAAGTAAATAGCATCGATTATTTGCTCAAACCCATAGACAAGGGCGAACTTCAAAAAAGCATCGAGAAATGGCACGCCTTGAAAAATCAATTCGCGTCTGATGACTCGCTCCAAAAAAACTTATCGCAAATCTTGCAACAAATGCAAGGCAACAAGAAAGAATACAAAGCACGCTTTTTGGTCAAAATGGGCGAAAAGCTCATTTCGGTAGGCGAGCCAGAAATTGCGTACTTTCAGGCAGAGGAGAAAATCGTGTTTTTGCACACCACGCAGGGCAAAAAATACATTTTGGATTATACCTTAGACGACTTGGAGGACGTGCTGAACCCGCAACACTTTTTCCGCCTCAATCGCCAATACATTGCTCACCTACCCGCCATCAAAAGCATCAACACCTATTTTAATGGCAAGCTCAAAATCCAGCTCTCGCCTGAAACTACCGAAGAAGTGATAGTTAGCAGAGAGAAAAGCCCTGTTTTGAAGGATTGGTTGGATAAATAGACTCGATGGCATTTGCTCCTTTTTGAAATAAAAAAACTATCTTTGCACCATGATTGCAAAAACAAGAAAATACGAATTAGACAAAAAATTGTATAGGCGCATTTGCCTAAACGGTGTGATGAAGCAACGTTGGTGGATTCCTGTTGCTATCTTTGTGGGTATTATCGTACTCAATATCCTGCTCAATTTTGCCTACCGCAATACGTGGATTTACTTTTTTGCTCCCATAGGCGCGTTTTTATACTATGGTTTTTGGTGGGTGCAGTTCACAGGCGCGCCTCACCTGCCCCAAATGAAAGACTGGTTCAAGAAGTATATGTACGAAATCAGTAGCCAACATATCTTGATGAAGGAGAAAGAAAACTCGCCTCAAGGTATGCAAATCAAGTGGGAAAACATCAAGAGCGCGGAGAAGCAAAAAGATGGCTTCGTGCTGTATATGTCTGTAGCGCAGTTCATTTACTTGCCTTTCAAGATATTCCAAAACGACACTGACCTCAAATTTACCGAGTCTGTCCTTCGCCGTAAAAACCTCTTGAAAGAAGAGAAAACAAAATAAATTTGAAAGTTGAGAGTTGAAAAGTTGAGAGTTATTTACTTGCTCACTCACTCACTCCTTCACTCACCCCACTCACTCCTTCACGCATGTTTGCCATATTCAAAAAAGAGCTTCGTTCCTTCTTGAGTTCGCTGATAGCCTATATGGTTATTGTGGTGTTCTTAACGGGCATAGGTACGTTTATGTGGGTTTTTCCTGCCTACAATGTGCTGGATTATGGGTTTGCCGATATGGAAACGCTGTTCATGTTGGGTCCTTATATTTTTCTGTTTCTTATTCCCGCTATCACGATGCGCACCTTCGCAGAAGAGAAAAAGGCGGGAACAATAGAGTTTTTGTTTACCAAACCTGTAAGCGATTGGGACATCATTTTGGGCAAATACTTGTCGGCATTTGTGTTGGTAGTGTTCGCGCTCTTGCCTACGCTGTTTTATTATTATGCAGTGTATCAGTTGGGCAACCCTGTAGGCAATATTGACTCAGCAGGTACTTTTGCCTCCTATATCGGCTTGGTATTGTTGGGCGCGGTCTTTACGGCTGTCGGAATGTTTGCTTCCTCGCTTACCGAAAACCAAATCGTAGCGTTTATTCTTGCCTTGTTTTTTTGCTTTGTGTTGTATCAGGGGTTTAGTTCGTTGGTAACACCCAATGATTCCAGCCCGCTTACGTATTGGCTGTTGCAGTTGGGCATCGACTATCACTATGCTTCGGTAAGGCGCGGTTTGATAGACTCGCGCAATTTGGTTTATTTTTTCAGTGTCATTGCGTTGATGTTGATGAGTACCAAACTTGTATTGGGTAGTAGAAAGTGGTAAACAAAAACAACTTGCATTTTGCAAAATTAATACAACAGCAGGCAAGACGCGAGTCTTGCCTGTTTTATATCAGAACAAAGAAAGATTGTCAGGCACTTTTTTGTTAGCTTCCAACACCTGAGTTTCCTCTTTTTTTAACCTCCTTTTTACCTTCTTGATGTCCTCTGCGGGAGGCAAGGCTTCTGGTTGAACGCCACGTTTGAGCAAGATAGCACGCACTTCTTTGTTATTTTCTATATGTTCGTCGCTGATTTGTGCATTGCCACACAAGTCTTTGTCCACTACATTGTGGCTTGTCAATTCAGCCGCAAAATCTTTAGCTTTGAGTAGGAGGGTAGGCAAATAGTCTGCCAAAGGTCTATTTTCAGGCACACTCAACTTATTTTTCATAGATTGCGTGTTGTAGCCTCCAAAAAGGGCTTCATCTCCCAAACTACGGATAATAGCAAAACCAGCATCATCAACGCCACGCTCATAAATAACGCCTGATAGTTTCTTTTCTGACTTCGATAATTTTTCTCTTGCCGAAACACGCGCCACATCAAGCAATCTTTGCTCTATTACTTCTTGCTTGCGTGTTTGTACCGCAAAGTACGTTTGGGCAAAGGCAATTTCAGGCTTGGTAGGCTCGCCATTTTGAGCAATCAAATAACACGCATAGCGCGTCAGGGCAAAATCTTGGAGCGTTCTTTGCGAACCACTACCCAAATCGACCACTTTCCCGACCGCGGCAAAATGGTCACTGAGCCTGCCTCCCGCTTGTACACAGCCTTCTTGAGCTTTTTCAAGGACTTTCTTGAAATTGTCCCACTTGGTATAACCAAAGATTTTTTGGAGGTCTCTCGCGCTCCAACATTCTACGCCTTCTACTTCGAGGCACGCAGACTCGAACTTTTCAAAAAGTTCATTGATTTGTTCTTTCTTCATGTTGATATGGGTTTTTGAGGTTGTTTTTACTTGCTAAGGGCTTTTTCGAGGAGGGAATGTAGGCGAGTTATTTCGTTTTGTTGGGCTTCGATGCGGGCTTCGTATTGCTTTTGGAGTTCTTGGGCTAATGTTTGCCCCTGTTGAATACCAATAGCTCCATCTTGAAAGTTATTTTGAGTAGTGTTGAAAACTACTTTCTCATCAACAGAAATAAGCTCTGTAGCCCTAACCGATAGAACTTCTGCTATAGAAAACAAACGGCTAATAGGAAAATCTACTTCTCCATTTTCCATTTTACTATAGTTTTGTTGGGTAATGTCCAACTTTTCAGCCATTTGTTTTTGGCTTAGGTCGCGCAATTCACGAAATTTTTTGATGTTTTTAGCTATATCCATTTGTTTACTACTAATTTTAGTTGTTTATTACACTTCAAAAATAGTTATTGTTTTGGAAAAAGCAAATAGTTTTTGATTTTTTTTTAGGCGAGAAACTACCCCAAAAGCAGGCAAGACGTGAATCTTGCCCGCTTTTTTGCAAATATATACTTATATAGCGTGTTTCAAAGTAGCCTCTGTAGCCTTTACATCGAGATAGGCTTGCCTACCGCATACGATACTAAGGTTGTGTTGTTCGTGTCCGATAGGAAAGTTGTATGCCACAGGATAGTTGTATGGCGCGACTATATCAGCTATGAGTTCGTGAACCGTTTTGCCAAAAGAGTTGTCTTGGTCGCGCAATTCACTGAACTCGCCTACCACCAAGCCCGCCAAAGACTTCAATTTTTGGGCGCGGTGCAGTTGCACCATCATACGGTCTAAGTGATACAAATATTCGCTCACATCTTCGAGGAACAATATCTTGCCTGTAGTGTCTATTTCCGAAGGCGTGCCTATGATGTTTGCCAAGAGCGAAAGATTGCCCCCTATCATTTGCCCCTCTGCCTTGCCTACGCGGTTCAGGGGCTGTGCGGGTACTTGTATGTGGGTAGGCAAGCCAAAGAGCGTCTGGCGCAGGCTGTCTATAGTAGCCAACGTTTGTTTCGGAAAAAGCAAAGGCATAATGCCATGTATGCTCTCGATGCCTTGCATGTGGACTTCGCAATGCAAAACCGTAATATCACTAAAGCCCACAATCCACTTCGGATTTTGTTTGAAGGTCGTGAAGTCCAAGTTATCCACAATTCGGCTCGTGCCATACCCGCCCCTTGCGCATACTATCGCCCTGATGTCTTGCCTGTCGAGCATTTTTTGGAGGTCTTCGGTGCGTTCAAGGTCTGTGCCAGCAAAAACGTAGTGGCTCTTATAAAGGTGTTCGCCCAATACCACTTCCAAGCCCCAACTTTCCAAAACATGGATAGCGTGGCTTATTTCTTGAGGCTCAACCTTTTTGGCAGGGGCTATGATGCCCACTTTGTCGCCTATTTGCAGGTAAGGAGGCGAGAGCAGAGTATTCACGTTCTTCATGTTACTTTGGTTTTGAAACTACAATGCCGTTGTTTGAGGCACAAACAACGGCATCTACATTATGACTATCAAAAGATAAAATTGTTTGAATAAATTAAAATGCCACAGACAAACCCACACGCAAATCCAACAAGCGCAAAGGCGAGCTATACACATAGCCTACATGATGCCTATGCACCACTTGATTATGAACATTTATAAAATCAGCACTTACATCAGCTACAGGTTTTACGGTAGGCGTTGCTTTTTTGAGGTTCATATAATCTAAACGACCACCTGCTGTATAGTTCGAGCTAATATCTATAGCGTACTTTGCACAACCCGAACCGCCCAAAACGATTCTCATACCAATACCTGCGCCACCTGCCAAAGTAGCCGAGCTTTTGAGAATATCGCTCTCAAGTGGTTCGCAACCGTCCACATCTTCGGGGTCTTCTATCACAAGGTTTGTGTAGAAGTTGGAAAGCCCTCCGCGCAGTTGTAGGTAAGGCTGTACAATGCCTTTGGTGGGGTAGTACAGGCGCGTGTTGAGCATCAAGTTGAACGTATTGTTGCTCACGTTCACATTCGTTTCAGTGGTAGAGCCATCAGTGAAAGTATAGGTTTGGCGTTCCGATTGGTAGCCATAGCCTCCAAAACCAAGTTCCAACCCAAATGAAACAGGCGTGTGCTTGAGTCGGTAGGCAAGCCCAAGGTTCAAGCCGTGTATGCCTTTGATGTTGGTGAGCATTTGCCCCATAGGGCGCGAGTAGGCGTAATTAGTGGTAAATTCCACTTGTGCATGGCTTTGTAATGCGATGCCTACAAACAAAAGTGAGTAGAAATATTTTCTTGTCATAGCATTGATTTGTTAAATGAGCTACCAAGTTACATTTTTTCTATGAAAATTCCAAATTTCGAGTTGCTAATCTAAAGTTAATGCACGCTTTTTTGTGAGTCACGCCCAAATTTCAACACTTGTGCCTTATCTTTGCGACTTTGTTTAGGCTTCTTTTTTGTATATATGTGGGATAAAATTGCCGAATTTATACTTCGTTACAAACTTATATTGCTACTTGTCTTGTTCGCTATCACTGCCTACATGGGCTACAGAGGGCGCATGGTAGAACTCAATTACGCACCAACTCCGTTAGTTCCTTCCAGCGACAAAGAGATGCAATTTTATGAAAAATTTGTGCGTGATTTTGGGCTTGACGAGAACGTGATGGCGTTTGCGATGCAAGACCAAAGCATTTATAAGATAGATAAATTCAAACAGTTGGCTGACCTTTGCGAGCAAATTAAAGGCATAGAGGGCATTTCGGAAGTATTGGCTGTGCCTCGCCTGCAATACCTGCGCAAAGATACGGTGAATAAGAGATTTGTGCCTGAAAAGATATTTCAACCCTTTCCTACTACCCAAGCGGAGTTGGACAAGGCAATGCAGAAGGTAAGCACTGTGCGCCTCTATGAGTCGCAACTGATGAACAAAAAGAATGGGGCGATGCTTGTGGCGGTAGGCATTGAAAAAAAATACTTGTATTCTTCGAAGCGTATCCCTTTGATAGAAAAATACAAACAACTTTGTCAGAAATTTGAAAAAGAATCAGGCATAAAGTTGCATTATTCGGGTATTCCGTATGTGCGCACTGCTATCGCTATGAAGGTAAAAGGCGAAATGAATTTCTTTTTGTGGATTTCTGCCTTAGTAACGGCTTTGGTGGTGTATGTTTTTTATCGCTCCATTTACCCTGTGTTGGTTTCGGTGGGGTTGATATTGATAACCATCATTTGGGCGTTGGGTACGTTGGCAATGTTCAACTACCGCATAACCTTGCTTACGGGGTTGATGCCTCCTATTTTGGTGATTGTGGCTATTCCCAATGCGATTTACCTCATCACGAAGTATCAACAAGAATATTTGCATAGTGGCAATCAACAAGAAGCGTTGAAAAAGGTAATTAGCAAAATTGGCTTTGTTACCATTATCGTAAACGTTACGACTGCCGTTAGTTTCTTTGTGTTTATTTGGGGCGAAGTGCCTGTATTGGCAGAGTTTGGTATTGCTACAGGCTTGAATACGTGCTTTGCTTTTGTGATAAGCATTATTTTTGTGCCTGCAGTGTTTTCATACTTGCCTCCCCCAAGTGCGCACAACATAGAGCATTTGAGTTTCAAACCTATGCACAATCTGCTCAATGGCTTGGTTGTGGCATCTGAAAAATACAGAGGACTTACCTACGGAATTACTATAGCTATCATGGTCGTAGGGGCGTATGGTATGACTCGCGTCAAGGCACTTGCCTACATTGTTGATGATATTCCTGAAAAGAGCGAAATCGTACAAGATTTGCGCTTTTTCGAACAGAATTTCAAAGGGGTGATGCCTCTTGAGATTATTGTAGATGCAGGCAAGCGCAAAGGCATTAGGCAGAACGGCGTTATCCAAAAAATAGACTCGATGGAGCGTTATTTGGCTTCCTTGCCTGAATTGCAAGAGCCTGTTTCGTACATCAATTTGCTGAAAACGGCTACGCAAGCTTATTATTTGGGTGATACGGATTCTTATCGCTTGCCTACCAAAAACGAACTGCCTTTCATTGGCAATTACATAACGGCAAGTGCCTCGAAAGACTCCCTCAACAAAGGGCGCAATATGCTCAAATCGTTTATAGATAGCACCGAACAGCGCGTAAGAATTTCGCTCAAAATAGCCGACATTGGCACTGTGAAAATGAACGAGCTTATCAACCAAAAAATAAAACCCGCCCTCGAAAGTATTTTGAAAGGCACAAAACTAAAGGCGCAGGTTACAGGCTCGTCTATGATTTTTGTGAAAGGCAATGATTACTTGATTGATAGTTTGATTTCTGGAACGTGGATGGCTGTTTTGTTGGTGGCTATTGCGCATGGACTGTTATTTTTCAATTTGCGCATTGTCATCATTTCGCTTGTGCCAAACATCATTCCGTTGGTGCTAACGGCAGGGCTGATGGGCTTGTTGGGCGTGCCTTTGAAGCCAAGCACTATCATTATTTTTAGCATTGTGTTGGGCATTGCGGTTGATAATACGGTTCACTTTTTGGCGCGTTATCGTTTGGCTTTGTACGAATTGGATTATGACATTCAGCAAGCGGTGGAGGTAAGTATTCGAGAAACGGGCTATAGTATGATTTATACCTCTGTGGCGTTGTTTGGCGGTTTTATTATCTTTGTCATTTCCGATTTTGGCGGAACGGTTGCCTTAGGCGCGCTTACTTCGCTGACGCTTTTGGTGGCTATGATTGCCAATCTAACGCTCTTGCCTGCTTTGTTGATAACCTTCGACAAGGAGAAAAAAGGCGAGTTCGTGTAGGCAAGTTCGGAGAAAGTGAAAGCCACGCATACAAAGGCTGTATGCGTGGTTTTGTTTTTTAGCCTATACCATATTTTCAATATTTGTCTGTATTTTTGTGTTGGGTATCGTTGCCCAACATTTTTTTGTGAAAATGCGCCCTCCTTTGTTATTTGTGCATGGTATGATGGAAACAGGCGGTTGTTGGAAAAACTACCGCAGTGTTTTCGAATCGGCAGGTTTTGAGTGCCACGCGCCAGACTTGCGTTATCATCATTTGAGCCAAAAAGACGCGCCAGACTATCGGCTTGGTACGGTTTCCTTGCGCGATTATGTGGCTGATTTAAAGGCGTTGGTGGCTACCTTGCCTACCGCGCCTGTGTTGGTTGGTCATTCTATGGGCGGTTTGATAGTGCAGTTGCTCGCCTCCGAAGTGCAGGCAAGGGCAGTGGTAGCCCTTACTCCCGCTCCGCCTTCGAACATTACGAGTTTTGCAATTTCGCCCCTGCGCATTTTTGCCGAGAGCGTGTTATCTATGCGTTTTTGGGAAAAGCCTTTCAAAGTTTCTTTTGCTTCGGCTTCGTTTGGTTTTTTGCATCAACTCCCTTTAGCAGACCAACAAAAGGGCTATAGCGAAATGGTGTACGAGTCGGGGCGTGTTTTGAGCGAAATAGCCTTGCCTCAATTTGACAAACACAAAGCCGCACACGTGCCTATTGACAAAGTAACTTGCCCTATCTTGTTCGTGGGTGCGAGTCTTGACCGCGCCACGCCTGCCGTTTCTGTGAAAAAAGCCTCCAAATTGTATCCACAAGGCGAATACAAAGAATATGCGCAGTTTGGGCATTGGGTATTGGGCGAGGCGGGTTGGGAGCAAGTGCCTCAAGATATTTTGGCGTGGTTGCAACCTCATGTTTAACCTCTCCTACACTTCTTTTGTCCTACAAAAAGAGCCATTGAACGATTTTATTTGTTTTTTTAGAGCCATTGCTTTACCTTTGAATATATAAACACGCCTACAGCGTTATAGTGCAATTATTCCTCAATGTTTAAAATTATGAAAAAAATTACGTTACTTCTTTTTTGTTGCTTTTTGATAGGCAGTTTTGCCTCTGCACAGAGCATCAAACGGCTTTTGAGTGATGCGAAACAAGCCTTACAACAACGTGAATTTACGCCTGCTATCGCGCTTTACGAAAAAGCCCTTGCGATGGAGAGCGAAAATATAGAAGCCTTGTTTGGTGCAGGTGTGGCGCATTTGCACGGCAGAGGCGCACCAAATCACCAACCTCTTCAAAGAAGCTACCAAACTTTTCAAAGAGATGGAGCAGGCTCTTGTGGTTCGCCTCGAAAAAGCAGGGCGCGACAAGGACAAAAGAGCCGAAATAGAGGATAAAATCAAAGCCTGCCAAAAACGCATCAAAGAGTGTCAATATGGTGAAGCTTATCTGAACTCGCCTGTTGATGCGCAAATAGAAAATGTAGGCAAGGTTATCAATTCGCACTTTCCCGATTACGCGCCTGTTATCTCAGCAGATGAGTCTATCATGGTGTTTACGTCAAGACGTGATGACACTACAGGCGACTGCCGAGATGATGCCGATGGGCAACCTTGCGAAGATATTTATATCTCGTTCCAAAAAGACGGGGTTTGGACTACTCCGCGCAATCTTGGCTCGCCTGTGAATAGCAAACGCCATGACGCTTGTATTGCACTCTCGCCTGACGGCAAAGAATTGTTTGTATATCGTGATGACTCACGAGGTACAGGTGATATTTATTACAGCAGAAGCGAGGACGGGCTGAAATGGAGTTCGGTGGAGGAGTTCAAAGCCGTAAACTCGCCTGAACACGAAACCTCTATCTCTATCACATCTGATAACAAAACGGTATATTTCGCCAGCAACCGCGAAGGTGGCTTAGGAGGTTTGGATATTTGGAAATGCGTAAAAGACGAAAAAGGCAAATGGGGCAAGCCCGAAAACTTGGGCAATGAAATCAATACGCCCTATGATGATGACGCGCCCTTTATTATGCCTGATGGCAAAACGCTTTACTTCAGCTCGAAGGGGCATACTTCTATGGGAAGTTATGATATTTTCAAAACGGAAATGACAGGCGGACTATGGGGCAAACCCGAAAACTTGGGCTATCCTATCAACAGTGCGGATAGTGATGTGTTTTTTGTAATATCCGCCAATGGCAGACACGGCTATTATGCCTCGCCTAAAGAAGGCGGGCAAGGTGATGAGGATATTTATGTGGTAATTATGCCTCAACCCAACATGGGCTTAATCACTTCGCGCAAGAAGGAAGAAGAAATCAAATTCAATGCGCCCACCATCAAGATTATTGAGCCTGTAAAAGTACCAACTACAACAGTCGTTACAGAACAAAAACCGCGCTCTTTGCTTCGTGGCAAAGTTACAGATAGAAATACGAAGATGCCCCTCGAAGCAGATGTTACCATTGTAGAAATGGAGGCTAACGAAGCCCTTGCCGAACAGCGCACCAATGGCGTTTCTGGCGAATACAAGCAAGATCCAATTCCAAACGGGCATACCTACCTCGTGAGGGCAGAAAAGAAAGATTATCTCTTTGACTCTCAAACTATTACGATACCCAAAAGCGACAAAGACCAAGAGTTCGTGGTGGACTTAGAACTCGAAAAGATGCAAAAAGGTGCGAAGGCTCGCCTGCGTGTTTTCTTTGACTTCGACAAGGCTACCCTGCGCAAAGAATCTACTCCCGAACTTGAGCGTTTTTTGGCTTTCTTGAAAAAATATCCTACCGTGAAAGTCGAAATTGCAGGGCATACGGACAACATAGGCACAGACCAAAAGAACAAAATTCTTTCGGGACAACGTGCCAAAATGGTTATGGATTATTTGATTGAAAAAGGCATCGAAGCGGAGCGTTTGCGCTCTATGGGCTATGGTTTCCACAAACCCATTGCACCCAACAAAAAGCCCGATGGTTCAGACAATCCTGATGGCAGACAACAAAACCGCCGTACCGAGTGCGAAATTATAGAGTATTAAGTAATGTATTACTACAAATTTGTCAAAATATTAGAAAAGCACAAAAATATATATTTTGTAGGGGCAATCCGTTGTGGTTGCCCTTTTTCGTACCAAAATGTTGGTCATTTACAAAAATTTGTGTTGTTTACGAGGGCAACCATGGGATTGCCCTCACATATCCGTTGTATTTTTCCAAGAAAATAACAAATTTGTGCTATGTCACTACTTAATAGCTCTGTCGAAATTTGAAACTTAGCAAAAACTATCCGAAAAAATATTGCTCTATGTTACAAATGCTCAAAACCGTTTTTTGATGCGCCTATCAACACCTTTTCATCTTCCCAAAAAACGCCTTCTTCGTATCGTGTAGGCAAGATAGCTTGCTTTGCGTGTATTTCTTGCGCCAAATTGTTTGCGTCTTGCCTACCCTTCCACACGATAACCGCTTCGGGAAATTGCGCCATGAAAGTTTGCCAAGCGGTGTGTTCAGTAATAATCATACGCTTGCCAAGCGCGAGTGCTTCGTAGAATTTGGTAGGAATACGCCCCGCCACACTTCGATTGATTTGGTAAGGCATCACCAACCAATCCGCCTTTGCCATAGCCTCCAAGATAATAGCGTGTGCGATAGGCGAGTCGCTTAGGCGAAGTTCTACAAAAGTGTGCTGTGAAGCCAAGTTTTCTAACGCGGTACGGTCTGTTTCGCGTGGGCAATGCCCCAAGATGCAAAGGCGCAGGGCAGGCAAGACTTGCCTACAGCCCGCCACCCACTCCACCGCCTCGAATACGCCATAATCACGCGAAACATTGCCACAGTAAAGCACCGTTACATCTTCCACTTTTAAATCTTCCACTTTTTCAAAAAGTGGAAGATTTTTATTTTTTAAAATTTTATTAGGTAAGAAGATAGCTTTTTTTTGTAAAAAGGGCATTTCTGCCAAATAACATTCCTCAGCTACCCACACAAAGTCGAGAAAAGGCAAGGCGCAACGCTCTATCAACCGAATGAAAAACGCCAACACACCACGCAAAAAACGGGGGAAAACGCTTGTGTAAAGCACGTTATAAACATAGTTTTCCTGCACATCATAGCCCAACTTGCCTCCCCGAAGCCATTTATACAGCACACCCGCAGGCAAGAGTTCGAAAGTAGCCACCACGACTGTAGTAGGTTTGGCACGCCACAACGCCCAAAAAAACGTGAGATTTGCCCACACACGCGCCACGCCCAACCGCCTGAAGCGAAAGAGATTGCCTTGTCCCCACACCTCCACGCAGGC
>RDXI01000192.1 GCA_004292795.1 Bacteroidota bacterium
TATAACGCATTCTGCATGCGGCCTTGCTGTTTGTGGCTATTTTAAAACTCCCCGAATAGCCAATTTCCTACGGCATTTTCATCATCACTTGTATAAAATTGCTCGCAAGCGTTTGTAAATTCGCTCATGCTGATGTGTCCATCTCCGTTGAGGTCTAAGCGAGCAAAGATAGTATATGCGCCATGTGTTACATGGTAGGCTTTCAGGAACAAGGCATACTCGTCTGCGCCAATTTCGCCATTGCCGTCCATGTCTATGAGTTCGAACAAGAACTGCACTGAGGTTTTCTCGCCTGCTCGCCAATACGGAACTTCGGCTTGGAGTTGCAAATCGTGAAAAACAAACCACTCTTCGAGGCTTATTTTGCCATCTCCGTTGGTGTCGGTGGCTTGTAGCAAGCCCTGCCAATCTGCCATGTACTTGTCGTGCAGGAATTGGTGGGTAGGCGAGCCTATGGCTTCGTGGCGAATAGCGGTAAGGTTGTTCACAATGACTTCTATATCGCTTTGCTCGATGTAGCCATTGTTGTCAGAGTCGAAAGTTTTGAAAAACGCGGTCAGTTTGCGTTTTTTGAGTTCAGAAAGCATATTGAAGAAAGTTAGAGTTGTCTTATAAACGTGAATTCGGAATTGAACCGTTGTTTTCCGTAGGTTTGCACCTACGGTTATTCATAGTAGAACCCCATTCGGGGTTCGCAAAGTGATGTTTAGTTTATGCACGACCTCGAAGAGGTCGGACAATGAATAGCCGTAGGTGCAAACCTACTTTTTTACAAATACAAAAAAGCTATAGCAAACAACGCTTTGAGATGTACCCAAAGCGTTGCTTGCCTACTATTTCTCATCACCTTTGCGCAAGACCTTGAACTCTACGCGCCTATTTTTGATACGTCCATATTCCATTTTATTGGACATAATGGGAACGGTAGCTCCTAAGCCTATGATTTTGATGCGTTTGATGTCTATGCCTCCATCAGTCAAGAATTTTTGGACTCGTTTGGCGCGGTTTTCCGAAAGTGTTTGGTTTTCTTCGTCAGTGCCTATATTACACGAATGTCCCTGAATTTCTATCTCAATGCCCTTAAACTTCTTCATAGTCGCAACCATTTCTGTTAGCGTATTGTTGGTCGAGCTATTGATTTCATCATCACGATAGAAGAAGTAACCTAATTTTTTGAAAATGAGTAGGTCTTCATCTGTTGGGATACGCACTGTATTGTTTACCCTGAAATCTCTTTGGATAGTATCCTTTTTGATAATTTCTTTCGTAAGCGCATTGACCATCATGACAATTTTGTAAATTGAATCGCCATCAAAAGTTGGCACTTTTACCTCGAGGGTGTCTTTGATAGTTTCTATCTCAGGTTCAGTAACACGTGGAGCGCGACATTTTTTGCCTAACTTCACAGCAAGAGCCAACTCCCATGCGGCGGCTTTTTGGGCTTTTTGGTTTACATCTAAGGGCAAATCATAGCTGATGCCTATAGTATATTTGGATTGGTTCATTTCCAAGCCCATAGCGATAGATCCGTTTTGGTCGTACCAACCGCTCACGCCTATTTTCTTGGCTTCTTCGCCCTGCATTTTGTAGTAGGCACTTACACCACCACGAATTTCTTGCGATTGGGAAGTACGAATATAACGTGCATTGGGTACGATTTGCAATTTTTCTGTATTTACGACTGTTATTCCGCCTATTGCTGTGAAATAAAGGGGCGATTTCACTTTCTCGCCTGCCAAAAAGGAGCGGTTGGCGCGATTGATGTTCTGAAAATTGATGCCTATATAAGAGCGCACATTGTCGCAAGAGTCTGTTTCATAATACAATAGCCCTGCATTTACGCCTCCAAAACTCTTTTGGTTGATGTCTATGTTTTCATTGATAGGGAGGTTAGGATTAAATTCGCTTCCTGACCATTGACTCGGTGTGCGCAAAGCGTTTACGTCCAAGCGTTGTTGGAAAAAAGAACCTTGCACGCCTACACTCAAATAACGCGAACCTGTAGCCGTTTCGCCCAAAAACTGATTGTAAGAAGCCGTAAGCATACCACCTGTAGTTGTGAAAATACCGTTCTCGCCTGTGCGGTCTTGCAAAACAGTCAATCCGAATGCGCCTTGCCTGCGTGTCCCCTCGCGCAACCAAGGCATAGAAACAGCGAACATAGGACTTGAGAAAGAAACACCTCTTTCTATAAATTGATTGCGATAATTGAGCGAAACATGGGTTTGGTTCGAAGTAGCAATCATAGCAGGATTGCTCTGCGAAGGCGTGAGTTGGTATTGCGTGAAATTTACGTTTTGCGCCCTCGCCTGCCCTGTTACGAACAGGCACAAGAGCATCACAACACAAACACTTTTATAAGATTGTTTCATAATTAGGAGGTAATATCAAGACTGTTGGTGCTTTGGTAGGCAAGCCTGATGCGCCAAGAGTAAAAAAAAATTAATATTTCAAATATATATTTCCTGTATTCTTTTCACTGCTGTTATTGATGTATGTAACGGAAATTATCCAAGTATAGTTACCACTTTCTTGTAATTTGCCTTTGTAGAAGCCGTCCCAACCGATAGCTTGGTCGCTTGCTTTGCCTTCTACCCACTTGTCCGTTTCATACACCAATTCACCCAAACGATTATACACTTTGAAATTAACAGATTTTATGCCATTTCCGTACACTTGCAACTTATCGTTCTGATTATCGCTATTGGGCGAGAAAATATTAGGCACATATACATTCATACCCACCACTTTCACACGCACTTTTCGCTCCGCACTGCACTTTGTACTGTTCGTGATTTTCACTGTGTAAGTATAATCTCCTTGCTCTCGAGGCGTAATTGTGCAATTTTTTGCTATCCCCACACTTCCTCCATTATCGTCTGTCCATGCGTAGGTATCTTCATCAATCGCTTGTGCTGTGAGTGTAGTAGGCGAGCCTTGCCCCACCACTATTTGCTCGTTATCTGCCAATACCTTGCCATTATATACAATTTCAGGATTTTGTAAGGTTTTCAACTGCTCAAGTATGGTATAAACAGGGCTAAATGTAACACAACCGCCAGCATCTGTTATTCTAACTCGGTAGTCGCCTTTTGTGATTCCTGTAATATCTTTCGTTCCGGGTGTAAAGATACTGCCATTTTTCGACCAAGCAAACTCATACGGCGGATTGTTGCCTATTATTTCGAGTAAAATCTTACCTGAAGGCGAGTCGCCTGAAGCTACACACTCATGCGCATGGATAAGCGTTGGGGTAATAACGATATTGCCCATATTGGGATTGATGGTTATTTTTACCTCTTTGCGCTCACTTTCGCACCCATTGGCGTGTACAGCCGACACCCAAAAACTTACATTTGCTGTAATGGTAGGCGAGTACGTGGTAGCAGTAGTCAATGGAATGTTTGCCGTAGGCGAGTCATACCATACATACGTTGTTGCCCCTGCCGAAGTAGCACTCAAAATTACAGTAGCAGGCGAGGCGCAAACAACGCGGTCAGGCGAAGTAGGCGAAACAGGGCGCGGTAAGATATTGACCAAGAACTCTGTAGCATCTTTTTGGCAGTTGGTCGAGGTGGTCTTTTCCGTAAGTTTCAACTTGCCTACCAAAACCGAACCGCTTGTATTTTCTGCCCACTCCACCAACACTTGCGCTTGATTGTCCGCGCCTTGTATAGTCCCATTTTCGACAGTCCATTTGTATTCATTACCCAATACGAAAGCGGTTTGATACGTTTCTGTTTTTTTGGCGCATACTTGGTTATTGCCTGTGATGTTAGGCGTAGGCGAGGCTTTTATCTGCACAAAACCCAAGTCAGTAGGCGAGGCAGGAAGTGGCGTTATATATTCGCAATTCAAACCCGCTACAGTAATTTTCAGGCGAACATATTCCGTGCCATTGCTCACATTCCATCTTGCGGTCATCACAGGCGTATTTTGCCCACTGATGATAGAGCCAGCTATGTCAGTTGACCATACAAATTGATAGCTTCGCCCCAAAGGTACAGGAGGCGCGGTAAATACAACCGTTCCTCCCAAGCAAATTACAGGATTGGCGGGTGTGAAACCACCAGTAGGCAAGTTGAATACATTGACCGTAGCAAGGTCAGAGCGAACCGTTCCACAAGCCGACTCCGACAACACAGCCCTGAACATAGTCGTATTTGTTAGATTGCTGTAGTTGTACGTAGTTGCGCCTGCATTGCCCAAGTTTGTCCAAGTTGCCCCGCCATTCGTAGAGCCTTCCCATTTTGTTACACTTGTGGGATTGTTCGTCAAAACAAGCGAACCCGAATTTGTACCTGCGCAAACTGTAGTTGTGCCTGTGATTTGCCCTCCTGTGTTATTTTCTTTTATCCTTCGAATACGCACATTGAGTTTATCCGTAACGTACAATCTACCCGAAAAATCTTTTGAAATGCCTGTAGGTACGTTAAATTTCGCGCTTGAGGCGAGTCCTTCTTGATAGTCAGCAGAGCCATTTCCTGCATAATTTGTAACAATGCCACCTGCTATTTGTTTGATTTGGTGATTGTTGCCATCAGCCACATATATCTTGCCCAAAGAACTTACTACTTCATTCGGGAAATTGAATTGCGCTACGTTTGTCCCCGCTATACCTGTACCCGCTACAGTCGTTACTGCTCCAGCAGGCGTAACCCTTCTAATGGCGTGGTTGTACCTATCCGCCACCAAAATATCGCCATTCGCGTCTAAGTCCATACCTGTTGGGTGGTGAAACTTAGCACTTATCCCTGTTCCATTAATAAAAGCACTTCCATTTCCACCCGCCAACGTACTTACTGCCCCTGTAGTGCTTATTTTACGAATAGCGTGGTTATTTTTGTCTGAAATATAGAAATTGCCATCTGCATCAACTACCACATCAGAAGGTTCTGAAAAAGTAGCCAACAACGGATTGGCACTATCTGCATAGCCTCCACCTATCGCGCCCGCTATCGTGATAACCTCTTTGGTATTGGGGTCAATTTTGCGTATAAGGTTATTTTTTTTATCGGCTACAAAAATATTACCCAGCACATCTGTAGCAATGCCCGAAGGTCTTCTGAACGAAGCTGAAGTACCTATGCCATCTGCGTGTCCCTCATTCCCGCTTCCCGCAAGCGTAGTTACTACGCCTGTAGCCAAGTCCACTTGTCGAATGAGGTGATTAAATTCATCGGCTACATACATCTTGCCTCCATCAGGCGAGAAGGCAGTGCTTACATTGCCATCTTCGATGCTGTTAGTAGCCGTAAGCGAATTGCTAAATTTAAAGCGCACATCGGGCTGTGTGCCATTGTTATTGCCCAATTCGCCATTTCCTGCCACTACTTCTGTAACAATATCAGCAGATGCCACCGCAGGTTGTATCGTTACCGAAACACAAACGGGTATTGCACACTCGCTCGCTCCATCTTTGTTGTAATAACAAATCTTATGAACACCTGTAGCGAGTGGGTGTGCCAAATTTATCGTGCCTGTATTAGTGTCAAGGGCGGCACCCAAATCAGGCGAACAGAAACAATTGCCTGATGGACACAAATTGGGGGGCGTGGTTACGGCAGGGGCGCAACTTTGCAGAGAAGTTTTGGTAAAAGTAATAGAAGGATTGGCTGATGTTGCTCCACAAAGCGTGTTATTCGTGCCATAAGTCAAAGAAACCGTAGGACAACTTTCTGCGTACCATGGCTCTGGTCCATTTGCCATTTCTGACAACAAAAAATAAAAATCGTTCCCCACAGGTGTAATTTGCCCAAAATCAGATTCTAAATTACCGAGTTGAATGTATGTAAAATATTGTTTGGTTGCTACAAAAGAATTATCACAAGTTTCTACAGGTATGTGTTGCCAAAATTCCGGCTTGCCTAATGTGTTGTTTGCAAAAAAGTACAAAACCCCATTCACATTTGCCATTTTGCGTGGATAAGATGACATAGAACCCGCATAAATATCTTTTACTAAAGTAATCGTATTTCCATCAGTTTTAAACAATTCAATGCCTGTTTCTGGTGTGGTAGGATTAATCTTCTTGTTTCCCGCAAAAAAGAGCGTCCCATTCACATCAACCATATTAAAGGTATAGACACCGCTCTTTGCTACTATACCATCAATTGCTCCATCATATAAATCTTTTATCATAGAAGCATTTATTCCATCAAATTTCCATAGCTCGCGCCCTTTGTCATTGTATGCCACAAAGTAGAGCAAATTACCCGAAACAACCATTTTTACTTCTCGGTCTATGATAGCATTGCCAGGTAATGTGATAGAGCCTTTTGTTACACCATCAGTGTACCAAATTTTATCTCCTGAGTTTGCGCCCACACCTGTAACGCCATTTGCTGTAGCTATAAAGTACAACTTGTTGTTGTAAGGCGTCAAATGTATTGGCCATGAACTTGCATAAGCACTGAAAGTATAATTAGTATTATTGCATGGATAGCTTGTGCAATTGTATGTGTACGTTGATGCGGTATCTGGGTTAATCTCAATCTTAGTGCTTGCTACACTTGCAGGCGCGTTTGCTTGCCTCACATACAGCTCTCTATTACCAAAGTTCTCATTGAGAAAGTTGGTATTAGTCGCATTTGCCGAAGGTAAAGGTAAAGAGGTCACTTGAAAAAAAGCCTCATCAGCTGTAAAAAAAAGATATTCTACACCATCGATAGTTGTAGGTGTTAAATTACGCGGAAAAGAACTTCCGTTTTTATTAGGTATTATAGTATTACTGGGAACAATGGGGTTTATCTCCGCCACCTGCACTGTCCCTGCTTTGGTGCCATCACTTTGCCATAGTTCTACATTGTGGGCGATTGGTTGATTAGGAATAGTGGGGAGGCTCACATCATTTTGTGCTATAAAATACAAATAATTCCCTGCTTTTACCATACCTCCATATAACGCTGAGTTCGCATGCGAAGATACAGTATCGACTGGTGGTAATGTTGCGGGGTTGTGTACTCCATTGGTGGAATACAACCCAGACGAATTAGTTGCATGGTTTGCCAAATAGTAGGTAAGCCCATTGTAAAAAACAAAATAACGCGGGTCTGAACCGCTCACACTCGCCCTTACATTGTTCGCTATACCTTTTGTGGCGCAATTAGCAAAACGTGGCTCAATACCATATCCGTCATTAGCACCAGCAGTTCCTCGAAAGAAAAATTGATTGTTCGAATTAGCAAAATCCGAAGGAACAGAACTTGTAGTACTAACTTGAAGGCATACAGGCGGTTTATGCTGTGCGTATATGGGGCAGGCAAGGCAGAAACTGCAAAGAATTAGCAAAATAGCAGGTATTTTTTTCATAATAAGTCCGATTAGGTGGATATAAAAGTTCGATTGTTTTTTCTATATACGCATAACACACCTAAAAGTAAACGCACACGATTGTTAAGTAGCAAGACAAGACCAAAAATTATAAAGATTTTGAGGTATTGTCAATAGGTTGCGCAATAACAAAACACAAAAAAATCAACAAAAAACATTACCTTTGCCCCTTCTGAATAGTAGCAATATGTTGAAACGGCTTTTGGGCGACACCGCCCTGTACGGACTTAGTAGTATGG
>RDXI01000404.1 GCA_004292795.1 Bacteroidota bacterium
TTTGACTGATTTTTTGCCAAATTGCATTAGCTTCTACCCCAAAAGGGCGCGAACCTGCTGTATTTTCTACAGATTTAGAGTGTGCAAAAATGCTACCATAGTGCATTTGCGCTCCCCAGCTAAATATATGTGCGGGGCTTTGCGCATACGATACCTCGCCTACTGCCCAAAGTAAAAGAAAAAAAATGACTGCCTTCATATAACGCGAACAACTATAGTTGCACATGGTTTTCAATAAATCTGTTATCATATTTACATAACGCCAAATTAAAAGCCTGCTTTTGGCATGTGGCAGGCAAGTTATTTTGTTTTGTGGTAAATGGGCAAAACCTAAAATTTATGTCCTATTCTAAAGTCCACAAAATTAGCGATATGTCTGTGCGCTTTCATATTGAATCCTATGCTCCACTTAGGTCGCAGGTAATACACAATCCCCCATCTATGATACCAAGCATCAAAATAGGGGTTATGCTGATATAGGTAGTACCCTATTTGTTGTGAAAATCTAAACTTGCCCAATATAAATTGATGCCCTACCAAAGCCCCTACGCGCCAGCCATTACCTTCTACATGATTATCTGATAACCGCCTTGCCACCGAAGCATCATGGTAGCCTTCTAAGGCTACACTAAGCGCACTCAAACGACCAATTTGCTTGCTTGCCTCCCCTTGCAAACCTACTATCAAATGCCTTCGTTTATCGCCCACTTGTGCAGTTTTGGTTGTAAATAGTGCGGAAAGTGTTATATCTATAGGTGTTTTTTGCTCAAACTTAGCGCGTTCTCTTTTGGGAATGTCTATAGGGTTTGGCGTATAAAGCACGCTCAAAGAAGATGTTATCCAATTGATGCCTTTGTTGGGGTCTTTCAAACCTCCATTAGAAATATGTTGATAATTCAAAAACGCGCCCACACGCCATTTATCATCAATTTTTATATGATTGCCTATCCCAGCCAAGAGATATACACTTATAGGCAAGCTATAAGATTGATTACGGGGATTTTTGATAGGGTGATGTGGATTTGTAAGGTAGGAAAGCCCAAAAGTGCCACGCAAAGAAAGTTCCCACCTTTTGGCAAGTCTGAAATTAGGCTCTAAAAAATACCCTACATTTACACTATGCCCTAGATAGCGATTGTCATAATTGTAATACGATAGGGAAATTCCTGTTTTGGGGGTACAATGACAATTATCCCAAACTCTTTGACTGATTTTTTGCCAAATTGCATTAGCTTCTACCCCAAAAGGGCGCGAACCTGCTGTATTTTCTACAGATTTAGAGTGTGCAAAAATGCTACCAT
>RDXI01000014.1 GCA_004292795.1 Bacteroidota bacterium
ATGCTATGACGCTAACTATTGTGAAGAATACCCCCGCCTGAAAACCCAATATAGTATTATAGTAGCTTTCTTTCGTTTTGTAAAGTAGTAACTCTCTTTGCAAAGAATCTTCTTTTTGTTTGCTTTGTTTCGCAAGTTCTTTGAATTTAGTGTTTAGAGCCTTAACATCTTTGTCAAGTTCTTTGAGGTCTTGCCCCAAAACAGGTGTTGCCCACAGTAGGCAAGCTACCAAAATATACATATAGTTTCTCATATAGGGGTTATACGGAAAAGGCATTTTTAGGTTTTGAGCGTTGTATCATAGCGTAGGGGTTGCAACCCCTACGCTACGGATAATCACAAAAAAACAGGCAAGACTCTCATCTTGCCTGCCTATTTCTCAATAGCGTAGGGTTTGAAACCCTACGCTACGAAGCTAAAAAGTCGAAATCTTACCTACTCAAATACAAATTCCTTTCATCATAAATCTTCTGAAAAACCTCGTCTTGGAGGTCTTTGATGAAATAGATAGCCTCGCCTGTGGACTTCATTTCGGGACCCAGTTCCTTGTTTACGTTGGGGAATTTGTTGAACGAAAAAACGGGAATTTTGATAGCATAGCCACGCTTTACGGGTACGAAATACGAAGTAGCCGTTTTGTCTAACTTAAAATCCTTGAGTTTTTTATTGCCTATCATAATTTTCGTGGCGTAATTGATGTACGGCTTTTGGTATGCCTTGCAAATAAACGGCACTGTGCGAGATGCACGCGGGTTCGCCTCTATCACATACACCGTATTGTCCTTTATCGCAAATTGAATATTCAACAAGCCCACCGTATCAAGCGCGAGGGCGATTTTTTTGGTATAACGCGCTATCGTTTCAATGAGCATCGGACTCAACGAAAAACAAGGCAACACCGCATGAGAGTCGCCTGAATGAATACCTGCGGGTTCTATGTGTTCCATAATGCCCACGATATACACATTTTCGCCATCACAAATCGCGTCAGCCTCTGCCTCGATAGCTTGGTCTAAAAACCTATCTATCAAGATGTTGTTATCAGGAAAATCGTTCAACACATCTACTACGTGCTGTTCGAGTTCTTCTTCATTCAGTACGATTTTCATACGTTGCCCACCCAACACATACGAAGGGCGCACCAACAACGGAAACTCCAAATCTTTCGCCACATTGTAGGCTTCTTCCGCAGAGCGTACCGCCGTAAATTCAGGATAAGGAATATCCAACTCGCGCAATAGCTTCGAAAAACGCTCTCTATCTTCTGCCAAGTCGAGGGCATCATAAGACGTGCCTATGATTTTGATGCCATAACGGTTGAGTTTTTCTGCCAATTTTAAGGCAGTTTGTCCGCCCAACTGCACGATAACGCCTTCAGGCTGTTCGTGCAAAATGATGTCATAAATATGCTCCCAAAAAACAGGCTCGAAATAGAGTTTGTCCGCAATGTCAAAATCAGTAGAAACTGTTTCAGGATTGCAGTTTATCATGATAGCCTCATAGCCCGCTTCTTTCACCGCAAGCGTGCCATGCACACAACAATAATCAAACTCGATGCCTTGCCCAATCCTATTAGGTCCCGCTCCCAAGATGATAATTTTCTTCTTTTTCGAAACTTTGGATTCATTTACCCCACGCCCACAAACGTAGAATAATAATAAGGGGTTTTTGCCTCAAACTCCGCCGCGCAAGTATCCACCATTTTGTAAATGCGCTGAATACCCAATTCTTGCCTACGTTTGAAAACTTCGCTCTCCAAACAGCGCAATAAATGGGCAACTTGCCTATCCGCATAGCCTTTTTGTTTGGCAGTCAGGAGCAGGTCAGCAGGCAAGGTATCAATCGAGTATTGTTGAATATCTTTGTCTGTGTAGGCAAGGTCTTGGATTTGCTCCAAAAACCATTTGTCTATTTTGGTCAGTTTTTGGATAGTGCGAAACGAAATGCCATGCATGAACGCATCTTTGATATGAAAAACGCGGTCTGCACTCGGAAACTCCAAACTTTCTAAGATAACTTGTTGATTAGTAAGCTCTTTTCCGTCCGCGCCTAAGCCATTTCTACGACTTTCAAGCGATTGACAAGCCTTCTGCAATGCCTCTTGGAAGTTACGTCCAATGCCCATAGCCTCGCCTACCGACTTCATTTGCAAGCCCAATTTTACATCAGCCCCAGGGAATTTATTGAAATTCCATCGAGGGATTTTTACGATAACATAATCAATCGTTGGCTCGAAGTAGGCAGAAGTTGTGCCTGTGATAGGGTTTTTCAATTCATCAAGATTGTAGCCTATTGCCAACTTCGCGGCTATTTTCGCTATCGGATAGCCTGTGGCTTTGGAGGCAAGGGCAGAGGAGCGCGACACGCGAGGGTTTATTTCAATGACAATTATCTCGTCTGTTTCGGGATTGACCGAAAATTGAATATTGCAACCACCCGCAAACATGCCTATACCATTCATGCACTTGATAGCGAGGTTGCGCATTTCTTGATAGAGCTTGTCCGAAAGCGTCATAGCAGGCGCGACAGTGATAGAGTCGCCTGTATGAATACCCATCGGGTCAAAGTTTTCAATCGTGCAAATGATGATAACATTGCCTACGCTATCGCGCAAAAGTTCGAGTTCGAACTCCTTCCAGCCCATGATGCTTTGCTCCACCAATACCTCGTGGGTAGGCGAGGCTTGGAGTCCGCGTGTGAGGGCTTCGTTGAATTTCTCTGCGTCATTCACAAAACCGCCCCCCGTACCGCCAAGCGTATAAGAGGGGCGTATCACTAAGGGAAAGCCTATTTCTTGTGCAATTTTCTTGCCCTGTAGAAACGAAGTAGCCGTTTTGCCTTTGCAGACATTCGCGCCCAATTCGAGCATCTTGAGTCGAAACTTCTCGCGGTCTTCAGTAGTTTCTACGGCTTTGATATCGACACCAATAATCTCTACGCCGTATTTTTCCCAAATACCCGCTTTCTCGCAGTCAATAGCAAGGTTCAGCGCAGTTTGTCCGCCCATTGTAGGCAAGACAGCCGACACCTTGTGCTTTTCGAGAATTTCGATGATGTATTTTTTCTCTAAGGGTTTGAGATAAATGTGGTCTGCCATCTTGGGGTCAGTCATGATAGTGGCAGGGTTCGAATTGATGAGGATAACCTCGATGCCTTCTTCTTTCAATGACCTCGCGGCTTGCGTGCCAGAGTAGTCAAATTCACAGGCTTGTCCTATGACGATAGGACCCGAACCAATAATGAGTACCGATTTTATATGAGCGTTCTTGGGCATATCTATTGAATTATTGAAGATTGAATTATTGATATACTGAACTTTTAACAGCTATTTAGATAATTCAGTAGGTCAATAAGTCAATAATTCAAACGCAAAGTTAGGGCAAAAAAGAGAAACGTTTGCACTTGCCTACAAAAACTTGCCTACTCTGCGTTGGGTAGGCAAGTTTCGCTTGAGGTCTAAAACAAAAAAAACAGGTTTCGAAAACATTTTTCCTTCTATTGCGTTGAAATATTTGGAAACCAATCTTCTAACTATCATCATGGAACAATCAAAAAATACTTCAGCATTTTACTTCTTGGCGTGGGCATCTTTCGTCATCTCATTTGTGGGTGTGGGCTTTGGCTTGGCATTTATGGAAGCTGTTTGGTCTGTAAAGGCTTTTTTTGGTATGTCGTACCTTTTTTCAATTTCTTCATGCTTTATGGTGGCGAAGGTAGTGCGCGACAAACAAGAAGAAGAATCCATCATCAACAAAGTGGAGAAAGCCAAAACGCAACAACTTATCAACAAATATGTAGAGCCAAATGTGTAAATATTTTGCTCGATTAGCGTGTTCCCGACTTTCTAAAAGCCTCAAAAGGTTTTGAAATTCGATGTTTTGGTCTTGCATACCGTAAAATGAGGTTATTTGCCCTTGCCTGATTTGATTACATAAAAAATCCAAACCTATTTTTTATTGTGATTTCTTTAGGCAAAGATACAATAGGGTTAGACGATAAATAAATATAAAACAACTTTTTTGCATTTACAAGCTCTTTGGGCAAAGTCGTAAGCTGGTTTTGCTCCAAGTACAAATAAGAGAGATTTTGCAGGCTTTCAATTTCTTTGGGCAATACACGAAACTGATTACTACTCAAACCCAAAGATTTTAGCTGTTGTAATGCTACAAACTCCTTAGGCAAGGCTGTTAATTGATTTTCAGACAAATCAATAGAAGTTAATTGTGTTAATGCTATGATTTCTATGGGCAATGTGCTAAACTGATTATTACCTAAGGAAAGAGCATTTAATTGTTGTAATGTTGCGATTTCTTTAGGCAAGGTTGTTAATTTGTTTTTGGATAAATCAAGAGATTTTAGTTCCGAAAATAAATAAAAGAAGGTAATGATTCTATGTTTTTCTCACTCAAGCACAGCGATTTTATTTGTTTTACCCTTACGCTCAGGTGTTGTATATCGCTTATAGCTTCCGCGAAATTTCGTACATTGTATCCTACCACGTTTTTCCATTCCTCATGTTCCAATAGAAATACGGTTACATCTACCAATTCGTTATATTTTTGAAGGCTCATACCAAAATATGCTTCAAAATCGGTTTGGTAATTTTGTGCTATTTGTAGTCCCAACTGCACTTGGGCGGGGTCTGTGCTTTCTAAAAGCCTCAAAAGGTTTTGAAATTCGGGGTTTTGGTCTTGCATATTACAAAATTAGGAAAAAATAAACATTTGCCCTTGCCTACAAAACGCCCCTACTATGCACATAGTAGGCAAGTTTCTATTTCAGTCCTGAAAGTTCTTTGTATTCTTTGGCAAGCACTTCTTGAATGTGCGCAAAATCAGTATGATTTTGAGGAATGATAGCTGAAGCACGCATATTTGTTCCTTCAAAAATATAGTCTTGTTTGAGATATTGCCCGTTGTTGCATTGCGTAAATAAACGACTAAAAAGCCTTTCCCTTGCCTGTTCTTTTCGGTCTTTTGTTTCACAAACATACAACAACACCGTTTCAGGATTTTGAGTAAGATAATCAGCAATAATAGCAAGCACAGTAGGCATTATCATGTTGTCCTCGCCTGCTTCTGCCTCTGACAAATTTGTGTAATCAAACCCAAGGTTTTTAAAGTGTAGCCCCTCGATACTCGGAAAAGTAAAATACACTTCATAGCGTCTGTAGTATTTAGTGGCTATGAAGTGATATTGATAAGAGTTTGTTTGTTCGAAAGGATATGTTTCACCCAAATGTAACATTCAGCACCTCCTCCAACTGTTTGATGTCCTTGCCTTCGCGTATGTAGGCGTTTATGACTTCTGTATCGCGTTTTGTCTTAGCCCAGCCTTTCAACGTCTTATCGTTCAATTCTTCTTCTGTGATAGGTTGATAGGTTGATTGTTTGGGTTTGGGTAGCCAGCCTAAGGTTCGGGCAAGGGTTGCCTCAAACTTCATATTAGCAAGTATTCTTTCAGTTAATTCTTTGATTTTCAATGGTGTAATTTGTAGGTTTTGCGCATCTATAACCCCTACCACAAGAAAATAAAAATCACGCTCCAAAGCGTAATGCAAATATTGTGCATATACATTTTTTTGTTCTTGTGGAACAAATTTCTCAAAAAAATTTTCCCTTTCCTCTGCAGTTTCAGGCAAAACTAAATGTAATTGTTGGCATCTTTTCTCAATACCTTTGCCTATTCTTTCAACACAAGCAAGTGCGTAAGCCAAACATTGTTTTAGCTCTTGATATTCTTGGTCAGTGCTTTCATAAAAAGGTGTTTGTACCGCGTCTTGTTGTAGCACATTATTCTTAGGGTTTGTCCATAAATACGCGCTAATCATATTGCGCAAATGAGCTATTTCTTCCTTATTGTCCAAGAAGAAAGAAAGCATATCTTGCTCGCCTGCCAACCAAGTTTGGGCTAAATGCGCCATTTGGGTTATAGTTTGGGCTATATCCGTATCTGACTTGCCTATTGCCCTATAAATATCTATAAAACTGATAGCCATAATAGTAAAGATTTTTTTAGAGATAACGATAATAGTGTCATAAAAGTTTGCTTTGCAAAGATACAAAAAATATACTTGCCTACAAAACATCAAAAAGCCTCATCTTCATAACACTCAAAAAAAACATTTTTCCAATTTTTTACAAAATTTCGCAAGGCATCAGGCGGATTTTTGCCCACATATATACGGCACTTTTGTAGCCTTTTCAGACTATATGGGAGCGAAGTCAAAGGATTATCCGACAATTCTAAAATCTCCAAATGCGTCAAGTGGGCGATAGAATCGGGCAGTTGTTCGAGTTGATTATGTTCCAAAAATAGGCAAGACAAATTGCGCAAACGCCCTATTTCAGTAGGCAAGACAACCAACTGATTGTAAGCCAAACTCAACGTTTCTAAACCCTGCAGTTGGGTTATGCTGGCAGGCAAGGAAGCAAGTCGATTGTGTTGCAAATACAAATGCGCCAAACTTTGCAACGCTCCTATTTCCGTAGGCAAGGCAAGCAGTTGATTGTACGAAGCGTACAAGTGCGTTAGTTTTTTCAACTTGCCTATTTCCGCAGGCAAGTAGGTAAGCTCGTTGAAGCTACTGTATAAAGCCTTTAAGTCTGCTAAATATTCTATTTCTGTAGGTAAGTAGGCAAGTCGATTGTAGCTCACAGACAACGTATGCAAATACGCCAAATTGCCTATTTCGGGAGGCAAGGCTGTAAGGTTATTGTTTGCCAAGGATAAGGCTTGCAAACCACCCAATTTTTTGATGTATGGCGGTAGGAACTCGATGCCCCTATTGCCCAAGTTCAATATTTCACATTCTTGCAAGTTATTTACCTTCAGGTTTTGCGCCAAGTCCCACGCATTACAAGCCAATAAAAAACCAAACCAATCGCTATAGGCTTGCAGGCTACAGTGAAAATGTTGCTCGAAAGCATCAGCGTAGGGTGGGGCTATTTGTAACGCAAGTTCCACATGGGCGCGTTCCGTACTTGCTAAGAGCCTCAACAGGTTTTGAAATTCGGGGTGTTGGTCTTGCATAAAAAGCAAAAAAAAACTATCCGTTTCTCGGATAGTTTTGGGCTATGCGTTGGTAGAAATGGGTTCTACAGAAACATAAGAACGGCTTTCTTTGCTTTTGCGGAAGGTTACTATACCATCAGCAAGGGCAAAAAGCGTGTGGTCTTTGCCAATCCCTACGTTGTCGGAAGGATAATGCACAGTTCCACGTTGGCGAACAATAATATTGCCTGCCTTAGCGAATTGACCACCAAATATTTTAACGCCTAAGCGTTTGCTATGTGATTCGCGCCCGTTCTTCGAACTACCCGCACCTTTCTTGTGTGCCATGGATTTAACAGGGGTTTAAAATTTGGAAAAAAAATTCTTATGCAGTGATGCTCTCGATAAGCACTTTAGTAAACTTCTGGCGGTGTCCGTTCAGCTTTTGGTAGCTTTTACGTCTCTTTTTCTTGAACACCAACACGGTATCACCTTGCAGATGTTTAAGAACTTTTGCCTTTACAGTTGCACCCGCGATAGTGGGCGCGCCTACTTGCACATTGCCGTCATTGTCAATCAACAAAACTTTGTCAAAAGTGAGGCTATCACCTTCGTTAGCTTGGAGGCGATGCGCGTATATGAACTTATCTTGTTCTACTTTGAATTGCTGTCCAGCAACTTCTACTATAGCGTACATGGTATATTCGAGGGGTGAGTTTTCAAAATGGAGTGCAAAGTTAGGGCTTTTTTTTACATAAAACAATAGTTCGATACTTTTTTTTGAAATTTATAAGGCTTCCGCGCTTATTTCTTCGCCTTTGGCGTTCACATAGAAGATTTTATCGCTGATTCGCACTTTGGCGTACCCCTTTCCTGCTCCATAAAATTTATTTTCGAATACTTCATCGTAGGTTGGTTGGACGACTATTCGGTTAGATTTGGTAATAAACCCCCACTTACCTCCCTTTTTCACAGGGGCAATGCCTCCTTTGAAAGGCATGGCATCTTCGTATTCAGACTCAATCACAAATTTATTTTCTTTGTTGATAAAGCCCCAACTGCCAAAATTATTTTCTACTGCGCCCAAGCCCTCCGTAAAGGGTTTTGCCTCTCGAAACCCGAAAGAAATAACCTCCTTGCCTGCCCAATCTAAGTAGCCCCAGCCTTTGGTGGTGTGTTTCACACAATACATTTGGTCGCTGTAGGCATAGAGCCTTGTATATTCCAATGGAATTTCGAAACCGCCTTTGCGGTTGATGTAGCCCATAAGCCCGTCTTTTACGACCAAAGCACGTCCCCCTCGAAACTCCGAAGCTACGTCATATTGAGGCGAAATAATAAGATGAAAATGCTCATCTATGTAGCCATATTTTTCGTTTTCTTTGCTTTTCACACGCGCCATGCCTTCTTGAAAAACAAAGGCAGACGCAGGCTCGACCAAGTCATTTATATCAAATGGAAAGTCTGTACCCTCTTCTACGGGTGTATAAAACAAAAAAGCATACACTGTGAGGGCAAGAAACGGGGCGGCAAGCAAAAAGCCAAACCATGAGCCATTGTAGGGATTTTCTTTGATGCCTCTTTCTGCTCGCCTACGAGGTGAAGGCGTGGGTGCAACCTCCTCTACTGTAGGTTCGAGGGTAGGCAAGGCTTCGGGCTGAGGCGTACCGAAAAACTCGCGGACTATCTTTTGTTTATCGTTCATACACCATTGCATACGCAAGTCCACACCACAAAGTTACAAACGTTTCCTTCTTGAATAACAAGCTATTTTGCCCCTATCCAACAAATATTCGAAAACCAACGTATCAGGCGTAAGTTTCAGGATAGGATTATAATTCAATAATTCACCATGCGGTTTGTAGAGTGCAAGCGAGTCGCCTATGATTTTATAATCATAGAAAAAAGTGGTGTCTATGTGCGTATCAAGTCCTATATGTGTACTATCTTGAAAATAAAGCGTGTGATATAGCCCCTTGTGCGAGGCGTACCACGTCCCATGAATCATGTCCAAACGTCTGTCGCTGGAGCGTTGGGGAGGCGAGCAGGCAAGAAACAACGCACTCAACGCTACAAAAGATAAAAAGATTTTTATTTTTAAAAGGTTGAAAATCAAGTACATAACATCATTATTTACACCACAAACGTTTGCCGAGAGCGAAACATTGTGCAAGTTTATGCAAAAAAAGCTAATTTTGCAGGAATGAAGCATGTTGTAAAAGTAGGCGAGTCGTTATATGCCATAGCCAATAAGTATGGATTGACAGTAAGCGAACTGCGCCAATTGAACCCACTTGTATCTTCAAACCTGCGCATAGGACAAGAACTTATAGTAGCCAAAACTACGCCCAAAATATCTATCACAGAAAACACAGGCTTTCACACCGTTCATGCAGGCGATACTCTTTTTGGAATAGCCCAACGCTACAAAGTGTCGGTAGCGCAACTCATGGAAGCAAATCAACTTGCCTCCCCTGCGCTTGCTGTGGGGCAACGTTTGAAAATTCCGCAACAAACACCCTCGCCTACACCCACACCCGCAACGGTTGTGATAGAAATGCCCGAATTTCATACAGTAGGCAAGGGCGAGTCGTGGTATGCCATCGCCCAACGCTACAAACTGAACCTCGAAGACCTCAAGGCGTGGAATCACGCTACCAATGATATGCTACGCGAAGGGCAACACATTGTTTTGAAACCACTCAAAATTATACCTCCGCCCCCCGTAGTCAAAGAAGAAAAACCTGAACCGCCCAAAGATACACAAGGACAAATGCGTGCTATAGCAGAAGCTCGCAAACAATTTGCCTTGACTACCCACAACGGCATCGAGATTTTTGGCGAAGGTTTGCGAAGCGCAGTAGGACGCAACCACATCAATCGCCCCGAAGACCTGACCAAAATACAAACGCGCCTTGTGCAGTTGGGCATCTTGATAGAAGACCACGAAGAAAGCCCCGAAGACATTTACAAGCGAAATGGACGCGGAGCTATTACTGCGAACCTCATTCCTCGAACTATAGAAGCCATCGAGCAGTTCCAAACGCGCTTTCGTGTGCGTTTTTGGATAGAACACTCTTCAAGGGTGGCTATGCTCAAAACAAGTAGCTTTACTTCAGGGGTAATAATGCCTGATGACGTTACGTACCGCGTTTTGCGCGAATACTCGCAATACAAACTTACCTTCACGCACCCACAAGATGGCTTGCCTATTACCGTAAAATTCTACAACTTCCCTCAAAGTTCTTATACACAATATTACCAAGGCGTTTCGTATGCGGGCAATTCTAACCCTGACATTCCGCTTTCGGTCTTTCAACGTTTGGGTGTAAATGCCGAATTAGCCCACGCCTTGCAATATGTGTCGAAGAATGAAGGCAATTTTGATGCGTTGAATACATACGATAGCGCGGTTTTTTCGTATGGCTTCATACAGTTTGCAGGCAATGGAGGCGGTTTTTCGCAATTCTTGGCACATACCAAACACAAAGCTCCCAAACTTTTTCAAGACTTTTTCCAAACGTATGGCGTTGATGTGGATTATGTACTGCATCAGGGCGCGGTGCGTCAGGCAAAACTTTTGTTAGCCACCCCTTACGACAAAGGAGGCAAGTATTGGATAGAAGGGCTTGAGGCTGAAATGGCTTTGCGTGAGGACAAACAACTGTACGGCATTTTCATACGTGCAGGGCATCACTTGCCTATCATCACGCTCCAAATAGACGCGGCAATCCGTTTCTATGTTGTGCCTGCCTTGCAAATTCGCCTCAACTTGCGCATGGGAGTTTCCCAACTGCCCAATATTGCCATTACGCACATCATCAACTCGCCTCTTGGTTTGGCATTGCTGATTGATACTGTAGTCAATCAATGGACTACGCGCACTCAAGAAATCTTCAGGCAAGCTATAGAAAGCCTGATAGCACAACGCCGTTTACAAACACTTGCTGATATACAACAATTAGAAGAGCGCAAAATAGTAGAGCAAATCATAGCCGAAGCCAAAACCCGCAACGATATGCGCCTCATACAACGCGCCACGAACTTGTTGCAAAGCGGTTTGAGCAGTCAAAAAACAACTACGCCTTTGTTTGCGCAGTAGGCAAGTTTGAGAAATATTCGTACAAATATTGCACTGCAACCTTTCCACACATACAAAAAGCAGGCAAGACTCTCGTCTTGCCTGCTTTTTTGGGGGAAAAGATTATTTTTGACCTTTCAAGATTTTGTTGTATTTGTCCATGTTCGAGAGTATCTCAATGGCTTGTTTGATTTCTACGTCTTGTTGTAGGTTGTATTCGGTTTGCCCTTTGTCCAAGTAGTAGCGAGCCACGATTTCCGCTTCGAGCAATTCTTTTATTTCTGCTTTGAATTGTTGAAGCTCAGCTTCTTTGTTGTGAGAGGCTTTTTCCTTCAAGGCTTTTAATTGTGCTTCTATCACGCTGTACGATTTTTCGTCTTTGGCTTTTTCCTCCAGCATTTTGATAGTTTTTTCTACTTCAGTGGTATAGTCGTATTCTTTGGTGCGCAACCATTTTACAAAGGCTTGATAATCTGCTTCGGACATAGAGAATTTTTTGGCTTCTGCTATAGTGTTGTGGTTCAGCGCAAACTCATTCGCATATTCGAAAATAAGGTTTTTCATACGCAAACTGTTCGTGATAGGCGCGTATTTCTTCGCGTCCATCATTATATCAGGGTCAAGCCCCACACCATCATAGACAGTACGCCCCGATTTTTTGGTTTTGAAAGCGCGTTTCAGCGAGTCCGCATTGCGGATAACACTTCCGTCTTCTTTGCGCTTGCTATAGTCTATAGCTTGGATACAGCGACCACTTGGGATATAATATTTGGCAGTCGTAACTTTGAGTTGTGAGTTATAGGTCAAAGGGCGCGTAGTTTGCACCAAACCCTTTCCAAAACTTCTTTGCCCAATCAAAACGCCTCGGTCATAATCTTGGATAACACCCGACACGATTTCCGCCGCCGAAGCACTGCGTCCATTTACCAACACAGCAATAGGAATATCGATATCAAGCGGTTGGTTCAATGCCTTGTAGCTCTTGTTCCATTCGGCTATTTTGCCTTTGGTCGATACCACTTCGAGGTCGCGGTTGATGAACAAGTTGCAAATATTTACCGCTTCGTTCAAAAGCCCGCCAGGGTTGCCACGAAGGTCGATAATGATTTTCTTCGCGCCTTCTTCTTTCAGTTTTTCTACAGCTTCTCTTACTTCGCGTGATGCGCCATTGGTAAAGTCCGTAAGTTGCAAATAGCCTACTTCTTGGCTTACCATACCGTAATATGGCACGTTTTCGATTTTGATGGTTTCGCGGGTTATCGTAACCTCATGCGTAGTAACTTGTCCATAAGAGCGCACTTCGAGCCCTTTCAGCAATTTACTTACCTGCGCATTGGTTTTGTCTTTGAGTTCTATGCCATCTATTTTGATGATTTCGTCCCCAATTTTTAGCCCTGCTTCGTGGGCGGGGTAGCCATCATACGGCATAATGATAGTAGATTTCCCTTCTCTTGTGCTGACAGTCGCGCCTATGCCTCCGTACTGCCCTGTGTGCATAGTGCGGTAGTCTTCTATGTCGTCTTCGGGTATGTAGTTCGTATAGGGGTCAAGCGAGTTGAGCATCGACTCGATGCCTGTTTTCATGAGCGTGTTCGGATTTACCTCATCAACATAGTACATATTCACTTCGCGGAACAAGGTCGTGAAGATGTCCAAGTTCTTTTGGATTTCGAAAAACTTGTCCACTACCTTGAAAGCACTGAAGAACACCAACGCCCCAACAAGCGTTAGCAACAAGGTTTTGCGCTTCATAGCGCGTAGCCACATTTTTTTCATAAAAATAAAGAGGGGTTATATGGTTTGGTATTGGTCGCAAGGCGAATGGGTTTGTTTCAAATGCGATATGCTTACAAATCTACCTTTTTTTTATCAAAAAAACAAATTTTCGACCATTTTTCTTGTCTGCGTGGGTAGGCAAGGCTACAGAAGGCAAGCTTGCCTACCCAAACGCCTTCGAACAGGGCAGGCAAGGCAGGGTTTATGATGTTTTTAACATCTCGCCTTATCACATTTTTTGTTCGAAAAGCGTTATCTTTGCAACTGAATTTTATTCTCCCTTATGAACGCTCTTAAGATTGCCCTTATTTTATTCCTTGTGGTAGCCACTACCGCGCTTGCCTACCGCCCCACAACCACTGAAATCACTTGGGAAACCAACTTTGAAAGTGCGTTGGAAAAAGCCAAAAAAGCCAAAAAGAAATTGTTTGTCAATTTTACAGGCTCTGATTGGTGTGGTTGGTGTGTACGCTTAGACCGCGAAGTTTTTAGCAAAGCCGACTTTGTGGAATATGCCGATAATAACTTTGTATGTGTGAAGTTGGACTTTCCTAAAGCGAAGCCCATGACTGAAGCCGAGAAAAAACAGAACCAAGCGCTTGCCATACAATACAAAGTTACAGGCTTTCCTACCATTTTGGTATTGGACACTGACAAAAGTGTGTTGATGCAAACAGGCTATCAGTTTGGTGGCTCGGAGGCTTACATCGAGCATCTGAAAAAAGGCATCAACCCCGAAGGCAAAAAATAAACTGTAAGACAAAAAAAGCCCCTGAAACAACATTCAGGGGCTTTTTGTTCGATATTATACTAAAATAATTCTTAACTTGCGTACAACACTTTACCACAAGAACACAAGAACACAAGAAAAAAAGGTAAAAGTAAGCTTCGTGACCTTGTGGTTGATATGCATTTTAAATCTTATTTTAGTATTATACACCAAATTTTTCTTTCAATATTTCTTTGATGCCTTCGCGGAGCGTTATTTTGGGTGTCCAACCAAGATTTTTGATTTTGGTAACGTCCATGAGCTTACGCGGTGTGCCATCAGGTTTGGAGGTATCAAAAAATAACTCGCCTTCATAGCCCACCAATTCCTTGATGAGCAAAGCCAACTCTTTGATAGTTTGGTCTTCGCCTGTGCCAACATTGATAAGCGTAGGCTCGCTGTAATGTTGCATCAAAAAATAACACGCTTCCGCGAGGTCGTCAGTGTGCAAAAACTCTCTGTATGGCGTACCCGTTCCCCAAATTTCCACTTGTGGGCTGTTGTTTTGTTTTGCCTCTACAAACTTACGCATCAGGGCAGGCAAGACATGAGAATTGTGCAAATCATAATTATCGTTGCGCCCATACAAATTGGTAGGCATAACCGAGATGAAATCACAGCCATATTGCGCCCTGTAGTTTTCGCACATCTTGATACCCGCTATTTTCGCTATCGCGTATGGTTCGTTGGTATGCTCCAAATAGCCACTCAACAGTGTATCCTCTTTCAAAGGTTGAGGCGCAAGCTTAGGATAAATGCACGAAGAGCCTAAAAACATCAATTTCTTAACGCCATGCACATAACTTTGATGAATGACATTGCATTGCATCATCAAATTTTCATAAATAAATTCAGCGCGGAAGGTATTGTTCGCCACAATGCCACCCACTTTTGCGGCGGCAAGCACCACATATTCGGGCTTTTCTTGGGCGAAAAAATCCGCAACGGCTTGTTGATTGCGCAAGTCCAATTCTTTCGAAGTGCGTACTACAAAATTGGTAAAGCCTTCTGCCTCAAATTTGCGCATAATAGCAGAACCCACCATACCACGATGCCCTGCAATGTATATTTTAGCGTTTTTGTTCATTTATCACACTTTAATTAAGTATTTTTGTAACAGAAATACAGGACTCCCTATTTTTCAATCTGCAAAGATAGCAAAGTATTAGGAATGTAGCTCTTTTTGGTGTATCTTTGTGGCTCTTAATAAAAGTACATTCGCTAAAATACTATGAATAACATTTGGAAAGCGACCTTGAAAACAGCCCTGTTTTCGTTTTTAATACTTAGTACGTCTGTTGTAGTGCTGAAAGATTGTTTTGCGGTTGATGCTGGTTTGAATATGATGTCATTCATCATACCTATTCATATACTTATGATACCTCTCCTCTATTTTATTTACAAGGCAGAGAAAAATGATACATCAAAAATCAAAAGCAATTCATAAAAACAGCGAAAATAATTCTTACCTTGCGCCCTTGTAGTACACCCTTTCTAGGGTGTGTTCATAGCAATCGACACCCCGCACCCTAGAAAGGGTGTGTTACAGCCTTTTGCTATATGCACTTTAAAATTTATTTTAGTATTATTTCTCGATACTATCCTTGCCTGCTAATGTAGGCAAGAGTGTTTCGGTTAAATAAACCCTCTTGACTATGAGAAACATATTATTTTTCTTCATCATTTGTGCCATGTTTGCTTTGTGCAAATGGGATACAGACAACGCTACTTTGAATAATGCCATTTTAGTTGTCATGTTTTTGTTGTCTGCCTTCATGGTGTTTTTAGCCTTGCAAAAACAAAACTCCCAAAAGTAAGGTACTTTTGGGAGTGGTAGGCGAGTTATTCGTAAGAATTAACAACATCATGCCCGCCTTCTTGCAGGTATTTGTCGCGTTTGAACAAAGCAAGGTCAGAGGTCATCATATCTTTCACAAGGTCGTTCAAGGTATGCGTAGGAGTCCAGCCGAGTTTTGTACGCGCTTTGGTAGCATCACCTATCAGCAAATCTACTTCGGTAGGGCGGAAATAACGTGGGTCTATAGCCACTACTTCCTTGCCTACAGGCAAGTTATAATCTTTGTTCGCACAAGCACTCACAAAGCCCACTTCGTTGATGCCCTCGCCTTTGAACTCTACCGTAACGCCCACTTCGGCAAACGCCATACGCACAAACTCGCGCACTTCAGTCGTAACACCTGTAGCGAGTACAAAGTCTTCGGGTGTGTCGTGTTGCAAGATGCGCCACATACCTTCCACAAAATCTTTGGCGTGTCCCCAGTCGCGTTTTGCATCAAGGTTACCCAAAAAAAGTTTGTCTTGCATACCCAGCGCGATTTTCGACACAGCGCGGGTAATTTTGCGTGTTACGAATGTTTCGCCACGCAAAGGGCTTTCGTGATTGAACAAAATGCCATTGCAGGCAAACATATTGTAGGCTTCGCGGTAGTTTACCGTTATCCAATAAGCATAGAGTTTGGCTACTGCATACGGAGAGCGCGGATAGAAAGGCGTTTTTTCGGATTGTGGCACTTCTTGCACCAAGCCATAGAGTTCAGAAGTAGAGGCTTGATAAATGCGTGTTTTTTGCGCCATACCCAACAATCGCACTGCTTCCAACACGCGCAACGTGCCTATGCCGTCAGCATTGGCAGTATATTCAGGCGTGTCAAAACTTACCTTCACATGGGACATAGCCCCCAAGTTGTAAATCTCGTCAGGCTGAACATCTTGTATAATTCTAATCAAATTAGTAGAGTCGGTCAAATCGCCATAATGCAGTTTGAAGCGAATATTTTGCTCATGAGGGTCTTGATACAAGTGGTCGATGCGGTCTGTATTGATGAGCGAGCTACGGCGTTTGATGCCATGCACATGATACCCTTTTTGCAATAGGAGGTCAGCCAAATACGCACCATCTTGTCCTGTGATACCTGTAATGAGAGCAGTTTTTGCCATTATTTTTGTTTAGAAGGAGTTAAGAGAGCGCAAAATTAGTGAAAATTCCTGTGCTAACAATTTTTTATACGCATTTTCCCTACCTTTGCACACTTATCTCAAAACCTTTCTTGCGAATGGCTTGGTTCTACCGCTTTATGTTTTGGTTGCGTGGCTGGAAAGTCGACAAAAACCTGCCCCCCGAAATGAAAAAATGTATTGTGGTAGCCGCACCACACACGACTAATTGGGACTATTGGTATCTCATAGCCGCCTTTGGTATTTATGGCTTGCGTATGAAGGTTACCATCAAAAAAGAATGGACTCGCTTTCCTTTTGGCTTGCTTACGCGTCCTTTGGGTGCTGTGCCTGTGGATAGGTCGCCCAAAACGCCTAACGCGCCTCGCCCAAGCTTGGTGGAGGCAATGGTCAATTTGTTTGAAGGCAAGAAGGATATGATTATAGTCGTAACACCTGAAGGCTCGCGCTCCAAACGCGAGGAATGGAAAACGGGCTTTTATCATGTGGCGCAAGGGGCAGGCGTGCCTATTTGTTTGGGCTATGTGGACTACAAGACCAAAACTGCAGGCATAGGCAAGGTAATTTATCCGACAGACTTTGAGAAAGATATGCGCGACATTATGGCGTTCTATCAAAATGTTACGCCTCTTTACCCTGCCAAATTTTCGATAGATACGCGCTACAAACCATAATTTTTGTATCTTTGCGGTATGCAAAAATATGCTCTTGGAATACAGAATTTCCGTGAATTGCGCAAAGCGGATTACCTATATGTGGATAAAACCAAACTTATCAAGCAGTTGCTTGATAATAAATACTATTTCTATTCTCACCCGCGCAGGTTTGGTAAATCATTGCTTATCAGCACCTTAGAAGAAGTTTTTTTGGGCAGCCAAGCCTTGTTCGAAGGGCTTTGGATACACGATAAAATCACATGGGAACAACACCCCGTTCTGAAGTTTAGCTTTGCTAAGTCCGATTTCAAAGAACTTGGCTTGAATCAATATTTTCTCAACTTACTTGATGAACACGCCAAAATACACAACATAGAACTTGCCCAAACCACCGTGGGAGGCAAGATGCAAGCGCTTATCCAAACCCTGCACGACAAACACCAAAAAGGCGTGGTATTGCTCATAGATGAATACGACAAACCCATTGTAGAATACCTACGCAAAGACCAAATACCGCAAGCCGAAGAAAACCGCGAAATTATGCGCCAATTCTACTCGCCTTTGAAAGACCTTGACGCTTGCCTGCGTTTTGTGTTCATCACAGGCGTTTCGAAGTTTAGCAAAGTGTCTATTTTTTCAGACCTGAATAACCTGAAAGACATTACCCTTAGCCCTCCTTTTGCTACACTTTTGGGCTATACGGAGGAAGAAATGGAGCATTATTTCCACGAAAGAATAGCCCAAATAGCCCAAGAAAATAACCAAACTTATGAACAATGTTTTGATAAAGTGCGCCTTTGGTACAATGGTTACTCGTGGGACGGCAAACACAAGGTTTATAATCCTACCTCGATTTTGAACTTCTTGTATGATGGCTCATTCCAAAATTATTGGTTCGAAACGGGTACGCCTACGTTTTTGATAGAAATGTTGAGCCAAAAATTTGTATATAATATGGAAACTATAGAAACTTCCAGCAAACGCCTCAACGAATTCCGTTTTGAGGCTATAGATGATGTTACATTGCTTTTTCAAACAGGCTATCTCACTATCAAAGAACAGGAGGACGGTATTTATACACTTGCCTACCCCAACCAAGAGGTACGCGATTCCATGACCAATTATCTTTTATCAGAGTACACGCGTCAAGAAGACCTCAAACCACTTGTGCGCAATATATACCGAGCCTTGCAAAAAAGAGATTTTGAAAAATTGATGGCTTGTTTGAATAGCTTGTTTGGCGAAATTCCGTATCAAATCTTTGATGCCAAACAAGAAAAATATTACCATGCGGTTATTTTCCTTACCTTCCGATTGCTTGGCTACTATGCACAGGCAGAACCCAGCGTAGGCAAGGGCAGGATTGATGCTGTAGTAGAAACGGCTGATGGCATTTTCATTTTTGAGTTCAAAGTGAATGGCACTGTGCAGGAAGCTATGGCGCAAATCCATAAAAACAAATACTACCAACGCTACACCAATTCCAACAAAGAAATCTGCTTATTGGCGGTGGCTTTCCAAAACAAAGAGATAGCAGGATATGAAATAGAAAAATTTGAAAAATGATGTTCTCCCTCCAAAGCCTCACGCTCCACAATTTCAAAAATTACGAAGACTTTTCGGTGCAGTTTTGCCCCTCTATCAACTGCATAGTGGGCGCGAATGGCGTAGGCAAGACCAATATGCTGGACGCGGTGCATTATCTTTCGCTGACCAAAAGCGCGTTCAACAGCCAAGACGTGCATAGTATCCGACATGGCGAGGAGCTTTTTGTGGTGTCAGGCAAGTTTCATTTGGCAGAAAAAAAACACCAAATCTTGTGCGGGCTTCAACAAGGGCAAAAAAAAACACTCAAAATTGACCAAGTGCCGTATCAAAAATTTACGGAACATATCGGTTTGTTTCCTGTAGTGTTGATTGCGCCACAAGACCACACGCTCATTACCGAAGGAAGCGAGGAGAGGCGCAAATTTTTTGATACCATCATCTCACAGATTGACCAAAACTATATGCTCAATCTGGTGCAATACAATCACTACCTCAAACAACGAAACGCCCTGCTGAAACAAGCCAAAGAACGCGGTACATGGGATAATGATTTGCTTGCCACCTACGATTCGTTGCTCTTGCCCCTTGCACAACAAATTTATGAACGGCGCAAAATATTTACCGAAAGCCTCTTGCCTGCCTTTTTGATGCACTACCAATACCTGACAGAAGGAGCGGAACAAGTGCATATTCGCTACGAGTCTGATGTGGAAAACGCTAACTTTCCTCGCCTGTTTGCCGACAACCTGCGCAAGGACTTCGAGCTACAGCGCACTACGTTGGGCGTGCATAAAGACGATTTTGAGTTTCTATTAGGCGATTTTCCTTTGAAAAAATTTGGCTCGCAAGGACAACAAAAATCTTTCCTGATAGCCCTGAAATTGGCACACTTTGGCATCATTCAAGCCCAAAAAGGCATCAAACCCATTTTGTTATTGGACGATATTTTTGATAAATTGGACGATAAGCGCATTGCCAAACTGCTCGCTATGGTGGCAAGGCAAGACTTCGGGCAGATAATCCTGACAGATGCCCGCCCCGAAAGAAGCCGACAAATCTTGCAAGAAATAGAAGCCGAGAAGCAATTTATAGAGCTGAAGTAAGTGTAGCTTTTTTGTTAAAGTCAATATTTTTTCATAATTTTACATAAAGCTATAGCCCGCCAACACTTTTTTATTCAAAAAAAGATAAATTTGCAAAGAGTTTGCTTTAAACATACATAGGTCTTTGATGCACTTACTCTTTTTCCACTTATTCACTCCCTTTGCCTCTCACTCCTCCGCGTATGAAACTTGACGTAAGCCTACTAAAATCAGTGCTGAACATTTATGATGAACTCTTTACCAATGGCGTTTCATTGGTCTATTTGGGCGAATTTAACCACGAAATAACCAAAATGTTTACCTCTATGGCAGAGGACGACATGGAGCGACAAAGCACCAATATGTCTGTGAAAAGGCGTGTGTATCACGTCATGGTCGAAACGCTCCAAAACATGAACCGCCATTCTGACGAAATAGCCAATGACGAAAACATAGGCAAGGGTTTGTTCATGATAGGCAAGCGCAATGACTCGTACTTTGTCATTACCTCGAACCGCGTTACGCATGACAACAAGGAGAAACTGCAAAATGCCCTGAACCAAATCAACAGCTCGACCAAAGAAGAGTTGAAAGAAATGTATAAGAAGCAAATCAAAGAAGGTAAACTCTCTAACAAAGGAGGCGCGGGCTTGGGATTGATAGACATTGCACGCAAAACTACAGGCAAGCTCGACTATCATTTTATACCTTACAACGAAGATGACAATCTCTTTATCCTCAATGTAGAAATCAATACGCGCATCTTGCGCGAAGAGGCAGAGAAAGAAGAAGCTGAAAAAGATGCGAAAAAAGAGGCAAGCAAAGAAGAGAAAAGCTAATCTTTCGGAAAACTGCACTAACTTTGCGCCATGCAATTTTTGATAGACTTTCTCCTGCACCTTGATAAACACCTTGACTTGCTTATCAAGGACTACGGTACGTTTACTTACATCATACTTTTTCTGATTATTTTCATAGAAACAGGCGTTATCGTGATGCCTTTCCTGCCCGGGGACTCGCTTTTGTTCGCGGTAGGGGCTTTTTGTGCCAAAGGTTCTTTGAGCTTAGGGGCGTGTTTGGCTCTCCTATTTTTCGCGGCGGTATTGGGCGATACAGTCAATTATTGGATAGGCAAGCGCATTGGTAGCCGAGTCGTTGAGCTAAAATCGCGGTGGATAAAGCAAGAACATTTGCTCAAAACCCAACAATTTTATGAACAACATGGAGGCAAGACCATCATTTTAGCGCGTTTCTTGCCTATAGTGCGCACTTTCGCCCCTTTCATTGCAGGGGTAGGCAAGATGGAATACCGCAATTTCCTATTCTATAACCTCACAGGAGGCGCGGTATGGGTATTGCTTTTCACCTTGTTAGGCTTCTTTTTTGGCAATTTGCCTTTTGTGCAAAAGAACTTTAGCCTTGTTATTGTGGGCATTGTTGCCCTTTCTGTTGTGCCACCTTTGTATGAATATTGGCGTAGCCGAAACAAGAAAGAAAAAACAACATAATTTGTAGGCTTGTTTGCATATATTGATTTACAATGTTTTAGCCCTAATGCTACAATAGAAATCAACTTGCCTACAAAAAATACCACAGAAGAATGAAGGAACACAGAGAATTTTGTGTTCCTTTGTGTTTTAAAACATTTTATTGTAGTATTGTAGTGCCAAGCAGGTAAGCAAGGCATGACGTGTCGCTTTTTGTACTCCCGCCAAAAAAACGTATCTTTGTATGTCTGAACGAAAAAAAATTACTTTAGCGCAAAATAGGCAAACTCTTTGCAACTGTATGCTATAAGACTGTAAAATTGCTGAAATTATGACAACTACCATTGAGAAAGAAAAGTTAGATGTGCTGTTTGAGGGGCTAAACTCTACTATCTACCTACAAGAAGATAGCAAGTTTGGTGTGCCTGTAGTTATCAAAGTGTCGAAGAACGAACACCCCTCTCCCGAACAAGTAGAGATTTTTTTTAATGAGTATGAGATTAGTCAATCGCTTGCTATACAAGGCGTTAGAAAGGTTTTTGAGAAAATAAGCTACGAAGGCTACCCTGCCCTCGTGTTTGAGTATGTGCATGGCGTTACGTTGTTAGAAGCATTTAAGGAGAGAGGACGCGGCATTAAGAATTTTTTGGAATTGGCGATAGAAGTAGCTGACATATTGAGCGATATTCATCAGTGCGGTGTGATACACAAGGACTTGAACCTGCGCAATATACTCGTAGAACAACCCACGAACAAAGTTAAAATCATAGATTTTGGGATTGCTACCCGTTTCAGCCTGAAGGCACACGACATGGGCAACCCCGAAAAACTCGAAGGTACGCTTGCCTACCTCTCGCCTGAACAAACGGGACGCATGAACCGCGTGGTCGACCATCGCTCCGATTTGTATTCGTTGGGCGTTATTTTCTATGAACTGTTGGCAGGCAAGTTGCCCTTTGAGTCGCAAGACCCGATGGAGCTTGTCCATGCACACCTCGCGCAAAAACCTGTCCCACTAACAGAGTTAGATTTTAGAATCTCGCCTGTTTTGTCCGATATTGTGCTGAAATTGTTGCGCAAAAATGCCGAAGACCGCTATCAGTCGGCAACGGGTTTGCGCATAGATTTGGAGGAGTGTTTGCGCCAATGGAACGAAGAACAACGCATTTTGGAGTTCCCACTTGCTACCCGCGATTTTTCAGGCAAGTTGCAAATTCCCCAAAAACTTTACGGCAGAGAGGAAGAAACCAACAATTTATTGCGTGCTTTTGATAGAATTTGTCAAGGTCCTACCGAACTTTGGTTCGTGTCGGGCTATTCTGGCGTAGGCAAGTCTGCCCTTATCCACGAATTGCACAAGCCCATTACCGAAAAAAGAGGCTACTATGTGGAAGGCAAGTTTGACCAATTCCAAAAAAGCGTACCGTATTATGCTTGGATTCAAGCCTTCAAAAGTTGGGTAAACCAAGTTTTATCTGAAAGCACAGACCGCTTGCGTTTTTGGCGCAACAAGATACTCAAAGCCGTTGGGAGCAATGGCAAAGTGCTAACTGATGTCATTCCTGCCTTAGAGCATATCATAGGCGAGCAACCTGTCTTGCCTGAATTGGGCGCGACTGAAGCCCAAAACCGCTTCAATTATGTGTTTCAAAGTTTTGTGAATATCATTTCCAAAAAAGACCACCCACTTCTTATCTTCATTGATGATTGGCAATGGGCAGACTCGGCTTCGCTGGAGTTGTTAAAAATCATTTTGGAAAATTATGAACAAGACTACTTGCTCATCTTGGGTGCGTACCGAAGCAATGAAGTTACAGACACGCACCCGCTTTCGTTGGCATTGGAGGAAATGGAGCGTCAGAATATCCAAATCAATGATGTAAAACTCAAAAATTTGAGCAACGAAGATGTGTTGGAATTGCTCAAAGATACCTTGCACCCCACTACGCAAACCATTCAAGAACTTTCAAACCTTGTTTTTACCAAAACACAAGGCAATCCTTTCTTTGTCAATCAAATTCTGAAGTCGTTTTATGAAGACGATTTGCTGACGTTTGATTGGGACTCTACGAGTTGGCAGTGGGACATGGAAAAGCTCCTTACCACGAGCATTACGGACAATGTGGTGGAATTGATGACAAGCAAAGTTCAGAAACTACCCATAGGCACACAAGAAGTTTTGAAACTTGCCTCCTGCATAGGAAGCCGTTTCAATGTAAGTGTGTTGAGTCCTTTGTACGAAGAATTGTATCAAGAAATGCCTCGCTCTGCCTTGAATAGCCTTGAGCCTGCTTTGCTCGAAGGAATGTTGATTCCTTTGCGCGAGGATTATCAGTTTGCGCATGACCGCATACAACAAGCGGTGTATGCTATGCTGACCGAGCCAGAACGAAAAGGCGTGCATTTGCAAATAGGCAAGGTGTTGGTAAATCGTGTGCCAAAGGCTCTGCACGAAGAATATTTGTTCGACATTGTGCATCATTGGAACGAAGGCATCGATTTTATTCACGACCTTACGGATAAGCAGTTTTTGGCTCGCCTGAATGTGGAGGCAGGCAAGAAGGCTCGCCTATCGTCTGCGTATGCCCCTGCATTTACGTACTTGCGCACTGCTATCAAACTTTTGCCCCTCGATATTTGGGATACAGATTATGATTTTGCGTTGGAAGTGTATTGTGAAATGTTGCAAGTTGCCTTCTTGTATGGCGAACTCGACATGGCGCAATATTACATCAACATTGTGATAGAAAAAGGCAGAAACATCTTGGACAAGATGCCCGCCTACGAAACTGTGATGCAATACCACATTGCACAAGGCGACAATCAAGCCGCTATTGAGGCAGGTTTGGAAGTGGTTACAGCCTTGAAAATCACGCTCACGCGCTTTCCTTTGCCCGACATTCCTGTAGAAGACCTTTATAACTTGCCTGACATTGAGGACGAAAAGCGCAAGGCGGGTATGGAAATTTTGGATAGCGTCATCACGCCTGCTTGGGCTTCGAACCCTGAACTTTTCCAAAAAATCACCTACACAATGGTCAATATTTCTGTAGCGTATGGCAACTCACCTTCGGCGTGTGTGGGCTATGCGTTTTATGGCGGGCTGTTGTGTGGCAAATTGGGCAATATAGAATTAGGCTATAAGTTTGGCAAATTGGCAGTCGCTCTCTTGGATAAGTATGATGCGCGTTTTTTCAAATCGAAGGTCGAAAACTTGTACCTTTCTACTGTGATGCACTGGAAAGAGCCTCTGCGCGACACACGCAAACGCTACTTTGATGCTATCCAAATAGGTATGGAAACAGGCGAGATTGAATTTGCGTGCTACAACATAGCCGAGTCAAGCTTGTATCAATTCCTGATGGGCTTGCCTTTGGAAGCCTTAGCTACTAAATACGCGAAGGAAAGAAGCCTTATCCAACAACACAAGCAAGAATTTCACGAAAACTACATAGCTTCATTCCAGCAACTTATTGCAGAACTTTTGTCAGATAAACCTACCAAACCTACACAATTAGTAGGCGAGTTTTTTGATGAAGACTGCTCCTTGCCTATTTTTGAGCATGAAGGACAGCTTACGCTTAGCTTTGTGGCATACCAAGCGAAGTATTTGCTTGCCTTCCTTTTCAAAGACTACCGCAGGGCGTACAAATATGCACAAGAGGCAGACAAACATTTTGATGGCGTTACGGGTATGGCGTTTGTGCCGTTCCATGCGTGTATTTCTTCGCTCATTATGGTAGGCATTTTTCCTGAAATCACTACAGAAGAAAAGCCTAAAATCTTAGATAAAATCACTGACAACCTGCATAAACTCAAAGGTTGGGGCAAAGCAAACCCCGCCAACTATCAACACCTTGCCGACCTTGTGCAAGCCGAGCTATATCGCTTGTCGGGTATGGGTTCGAAGGCAATGGATCATTATGATTTGGCAATAGATAATGCTCGCCTCGAAAGGTTTTTGTGGGTGGAGGCTATCGCCAATGAACTCGCGGCAGAGTTTTATTTCGCACAAGGCAAGGAAAAAATAGGCAAGGCTTATCTACAAGACGCTTCGCACCGCTACCAACTTTGGGGCGCGGAGCGCAAATTGATAGACCTCGAACAACGCTACGATAAATTTGTAAAAAACCGCTCCAATGCGAGCAATCCGCTTACCTCTACCACGCAAACCATCATAGGCGGAGGCGCGACCTCTACAGGTAGCAACAACAATCTGGACATGAACAGCATCATCAAGGCTTCGCAAACGCTTTCTGGCGAGGTAAAACTTGAAAGTCTGTTGCAGAAGATGATGCACATTGTGATAGAAAATGCAGGCGCAGAACGCGGTTTGTTTGTCTTGCCTGATGATGATGGTATGTGGGTAATACAAGCAGAATGTACGGCAGGGAGCGAGTTTGTGGAATGTTTGAAAGCCATTCCTATCGAAAAAGCTAACGGTGTGAGTGATATTCCGAAGCTATCAAGCGAAGCGATTTATTATGCAGTGCGCACCCGCGAAACGTTGGTGTTGAATGATGCCTCGAATGAAAGAAGCATCATAGGTCCCACGTATATACAAAAAGTAGAGCCTAAGTCTATTTTGTGTATGCCTTTGTTGTATCAGGGCAAAATTTCGGGTATCTTATACTTGGAAAATAACCTCACTACAGACGCTTTCACGCCAGACCGCCTCGAAGTATTGGAGATTTTGACTTCGCAAATTACGATTTCTATTGAAAATGCCTTGCTATACGAAAATCTCGAAGGCAAGGTAGCAGAGCGCACTGCCGAAGTGTTCGCATCTAAGGCTATCATCGAGAAGAAGAACGAGGACATCACGTCCAGCATCAACTACGCCAAGCGTATCCAAGATGCCAGCCTTCCACGCATGGAAAAAATCAAGAAAATGCTTCCGCAAAGTTTCTTGTTATTCAAACCACGCGAAATAGTGTCAGGTGATTTTTATTGGTGTACGCAAACCGAACCCAAGCCTATTTATGACGAGGTTACGGAGTACGAACAACAACGCCAAACCGTTATAGGTTTCGAGCCTGCCAAAGTCTTGATAACAGCCTCCGACTGCACAGGACATGGCGTGCCGGGCGCGTTTATGTCATTGATAGGCAATAATTTATTGAATGAAATTGTGATTTCAAAGGGCATTACCTCGCCTGAAATTATCCTTCAAGAACTGCACAAGGGCGTAAGAAACGCGCTCCAACAAGCCGAAACGGACAACAAAGATGGCATGGACATGGCGTTGTGTGTGGTTGATGAGCAACATAAAATAGTGGAATATGCAGGGGCGAAAAACCCGCTTATCTATGTTCAGAATGGGCAATTATTCGAGATAAAAGCAGACAAAATGCCTATTGGCGGTTCGCAAAAAGAAAAAGAGCGCACTTTCACGAAGCACGTTATCCCTGTCAATTCGCCTACTACGTTCTATGTGTTTACTGATGGTTTCCAAGACCAATTCGGCGGACCTGATGGGCGCAAATTTATGATAAAATACATGAAAGAATTGTTTTTGGAAATCCACAACAAACCTATGGAAGAACAGCGCAGTGTGCTAAAACACGCTATAGAAGAATGGATGACCTATCACCCTCACGAACCACAACGCCAAATAGATGATATTTTGGTAATGGGTTTTCGAGTGGGGTAAGTACGGAAAAAGCAAGTTCATGTGGGCTTGCTTTTTTTTATTACCACAGAGGGCATATCAAACCTTAATCATCTTTCCCACCTGCCGCGTCTTCTTTTTTCTCTGTTGGCTCCCAAAGCAAAAAAGCGTCTTCGTCATCATACACACCGAAGTTATGTTTGGCGAAAAAAGGCGCGGTTTCGTTGTCTATTTGGGCATTGTAGCGTTCAATGATGGCTTGCATATCTGCCCGCCACTTGCCTTTTTTGGCATTGCGCTCTTCGGCAAACGTAGCCAACAAGGACACATATTTTTCTTGAATAGGCAAGAGCGCGTTTTTTATCTCTTGTATCTTGCGCAAAAGTTTGTCCCTGTCTGTAGGCAAGGTTGGTTTTTGTTGCCATTGACTCAAGGCTTTTTGTGCCTCTGTGTAGGCAAGGCGCAAGTCGGTTAATTGCTTGCGTTCCTTCTCCGATATTTGTTTGTATAGGCGTTGATGTTGCGCTTGCCAAACGGGGTGAATGTGTTGGCGTTCATATTCCAACAAGGCTTTTTGGAGCATTGCCCAATCGGGAGGCAAGCAAAAACTAACTACAGACCACAAAAACAGGCAAGGCATCATAACGCAAGGGTAGAAAAGGAGCTACAAAGATACAAAAAGTTCCATTCTGTTCGAGAATGGAACTTTGTTTTTTTTAATTGGTAGGCATTTGATTTATCAAATGCTGTTTTAAACCTATGGTATATTTGATTTATCAAATGCTTATCCTAAAATTTTCAATAAATCCATAACCGCAGGGGCAGACAGATTGAGAAAAAGATTGGGGAACAAGCCCATCACAAAAACCATAACTGTAAGCGGAAACAAGACCAAACTCTCGCCTACCGTAACGTCTTGCACATGTTGGGTATAAGCTGTTTTTTCGCCAAACATCACACGCTGATACATACGCAACATATACACCGCGCCAAAAATGATAGTCAAACCTGCAATAGCTCCCAAATAAACGTCCTTCGCAAACACAGCACGCAAGAGCAAAAACTCGCCTACAAAGCCATTGGTAAGGGGCAATGCCACACTGCCCAACATCAAAATAGTGAAGTAAATTGTAAGCGCGGGAGCAGATTGTGTAATGCCTCCCAAGTTCTCTATCTCGCGGGTATTGGTGCGATTTTGAATAATATCAATCACATAAAACAAGCCTACAACGTTGATGCCATGCGCCAACATTTGAATCATAGTGCCTTGTAAGCCAAACTCGCTCATACAAAACACACCCGCCGCCATCAAACCCACGTGAGAGAAAGATGAATAGGCAATCAAACGCTTGATGTCTTTTTGTTGAATGGCAATAATTGCTCCATAGACAATGCCCACCACTGCCAAAATAATAACCCATATTTGTGCATCACGAACCGCTAAGGGCGTAATGGGCAACAACCAACGAAACAAGCTATACACGCCCATCTTGAGCATAATGCCCGAAAGAAGCATGGTAGCAGGCGTAGGTGACTCTGTATAAGTGTCAGGTTGCCAAGTGTGGAAAGGGAAAATTGGCATTTTGATAGCAAACGCAATGAATAAGCCCCAGAAAAGCACCATTTGCGTAGTAGCATCAAGTTTCAACAAACGGAACGCATCATAGTCTGACGAACCGCTTTGCATATACAACACCACCAACGCAATCAACATAAACAAGCTACCAAAAACGGTGTAAATGAAGAACTTGAACGTGATTTTGATGCGGTTCTCGCCTCCCCAAATAGCCGAAAGGAAATAGATAGGAATAAGCGCGGCTTCCCAAAACAAGTAGTACAAAAACGCATCTCGTGCCACGAAAACGCCTATCAAAGCACTTTCCATCAACAAAACTAAGCCAAAAAATGCGTGTGGATAGCTCTGTTCGCGCACTGTGAGGATAATCAAAGGGCAAAGCAACGTAGTCAGCAACACGAGTGGCATACTGATTCCATCAATACCAATGTGAAAATTGATATTGGCGGACATTATCCAAATCATGTTGAACTCAAACTGCAAACCGCCCGCAGGATTGAATTGCGTAAGCAAATAAACGGTGTGCGAGAACGTGAAAAGGGCTATAGCAAAGCTAATCCACTTCAACGTTTCGGTTTTTGTAGTGCGTAGCAAGAATAGTATAAGACTGCCCACCAACGGAGGCACAATGAGTCCAAGTGTTTGAAATTGATCCATGTTGTTTGAATATAGTCTAAACTCTATCAGGGGGCTAAGTTAATATGTTTTTTTTGATTTGTGCAAAGTTTGAGAGTTGAAGGTTGAAAGTTGAAAGTTATTTTTTTGTGTATAACATTGATTTTCAGTATTTTATATTTTTTTGATGGGCAGAAAAATTTTGTAAAGTTGTGCAGTAGGCAAGCCTTTGTTTGCGAATAAAGCGAAACTTGCCTACATTTGCTATTATTTCTCAAGAAACGTATGCTATACAGATTTTTGCTTGTTTTGTTCTGTTTGCTCGCCTTGCCTGCTTGGGCGCAAAAGCCCACTGTGCGCATAGGCAAGCTAAAGTATAATGGTGGCGGTGATTGGTACTGCAATAAGACCTCGCTACCCAACCTCATCAATTTTTGTAACCGCAACCTGAACACGAACCTCGCGCCAGAGGAGGACGTGGTGGAAGCAGGAAGCAAGGACATTTTTACGTATTCGTTCATTCACATGACAGGGCATGGCAATGTGGTTTTTAGCGAAGCCGAAGCCCAAAACTTACGCCTGTATATGCTCGCAGGAGGTTTTCTGCACATAGACGATAACTATGGCTTGGACAAGTACATTCGCCCCGAAATGAAAAAAGTCTTTCCTGAATTGGAGTTTGTCGAATTGCCTTTCTCGCACCCTGTGTATCATCAAAAATACGACTTTCCGAATGGCTTGCCTAAAATCCACGAACATGATGGCAAACCTGCGCAAGGCTTTGGTTTGATTTACGAAGGGCGTTTGGTGTGTTTCTATTCGTATGAAACGGACTTAGGCAATGGCTGGGAAGACCAATCTATCCACAATGACCCCGAAGAACGCCGTCAAGCCGCCTTCCGAATGGGCGCGAACTTGCTGACTTTTGCCTTCACGAATTATTAAGGTTCAAAAACAAAAAACAAAACTTGTATGCTTTATACTACTCACATTACTCGAAATCCTGACATCATGGGCGGAAAGCCTATCATCAAAGGAACGCGCATTACTGTAGAGCTTTTGCTACGCAAAATGGCAGAAGGGGCTACTTTACAAGATTTGTTGAGAGGTTACCCACACCTAAGTATAGAACAGTTGTACGCTGTGTTGGAATATGCGGCTGTTGTGGTAGATAAGGCAGAATAATCGAAAGCTCATCACTCCAAAGGCAAGCGCACCTCTTTCTCCAAACGAAAAACAGGGTAGCGCAAATGCGTTTTTTCGTAATAGGGCGAGTTTTTGTAAATGAAGTCCAGTTGTTTGTTGGCACTTTTGGCAAATTCTGCGTCCTCTTGGCGTTTGGCTTCGAAGCGTTGGCGAAGGTCAGGATTGTCTGCTAATAATTTCTCGGCTATCTCCTCGAACACATAATCCGAAAAATACTCCTTCTGTTGCAAGATGCTGTCAAAGAAATTCCACGCAAAAAACGAGTCCACGCCTTGCGGTTCGAGGGTTTCTACTATGTAGCGGTTGCTTGCCTGCCCCACGAAGACCGCGTAGTCACCTTGTAGGAAAGACACGGTTTGCGTTTCCTTCCTTGCCTGCACTTGGCTATGCAAATAATGTCCCTCGAAGGGGCGCGGAGCTGTTTCGTAGCTATCTATATAATACGCCTCCACTTCCACCCGCACATCTTGCGTCAAGCGTTGTAGCTTTACGCCATTGCGTTGTAGGCGCGTAATGACTTCCTGCCAGCCTTGCGGTATGATGTAGGCAAGCGGTTTTTGCACCACCACATCAGGCGCGAAGGCATCGAAATATTGTATGGGGCGTTCTATGGGTTTGCTCCTATCATAGAAGGTTCGCTCAAGCCCCGTAACGTTGCTCTTGAGTTTGATAGGTTCATAGCCCAAGAAATTGATAGTTCTAAAACGCTTCTTGTCTGCCTTCCAACTCAAGGCAAAGGTATCTTCTGTTTTGGTATTGTCTTTTTGGGCTTGAACGGTGGCGCGAATTTTTTCGCCATTTTCGTGGGCGTGTAAAATTACAGATTGCATAAATTTATACGTCCCTTCTACGCGCTGTTTGAAGGGTTTGAGCATGTGGCTTTCTACAATAAAACTCAACGTGCCAAACAACGAAGTATAGCCCGAAGAGTAACGAGGCGAGTCTAAAAAACCGCCAAAACCTTTGTCTGGCGTGTCGCTGAAAGCGGTAACATACGGCGAGATAGGCACTTGCAAGGCTTGCATACGCTTCTCAAGGTCGGGTATGAGCGTTTGGCGCATATACTCGCCTGCCTTGCCTCCGAGTTTTTCGGGCTGTGTGGCAAGATATGTGATGACGTATTGATAATCTGCCCCGTTGGTCGTGTGGTTTTCGAGGTACAGGTGAGGCTTGCAGAGATGAAACAACTCGGCAAAAGTACGGGCATTTTCTGTATCTTGTTTGATAAAATCGCGGTTCAGGTCATAGTTTTGTGCATTGCCCCTGAAGCCGTAGGCTTTCGGTCCCACTTGGTTTACGCGACTTGTGCTATTGCGGTTTAGCACGCCCCCCACATTGTAGAAGGGTATCATCACCAGCACTATGTCTTGCATAGCTTTGACCAAAGGAGGGCGCGGTTCTTGTCTTGTTTGGCGAGCTATATCACGAAAAAGCATCAACGAAGCATCAACGCCATCAGGCTCGCCTGCGTGTATGTTGTTGTTGATGAGCAGGATAGTTTTTCCTTTTTTGTGCAGGGAGGCAAGGTCGAAGTCGCCATCAAGCGACAAAATTGCATAATGTAAAGGCTTGCCTACATCAGTCTTGCCTACAGTCTGCAAAGTAATGCACGCAAACTGCTTATCGAGCATCTCCAAAAACTCGATGCCTTGTTGGTAGGTTACGGTTTCTGTGCCATTCGTTTTCTCGAAGTGCGTAGTAAGGTCGTTTTGAGCATACAACAACGGCACGCTCCAAAAACATAGCAGTAGGTAGGCAAGGCTTTTTTTCATATATTTAGTTACAATTAAATTTAAAAGAAAGAAGAGAATAAAAAAGTTAATATCAAAAGTAATTTTTATACAAACAAGCACGGCATCTGTACAAACAAGCACGGCATTTGTACAAACAGGCACGGCATCTGTACAAACAAGCACGGCATCTGTACAAACAAGCACGGCATTTGTATAAACAGGCACGGCATCTGTACAATTTATTTATACTAAACAAAAAAAAACGGCAATACTTTTTCAAAAGAAATACATTGCCGTTTACTAATCAAAAATTATATTACAAAACACTGAACTTGCCTGCACGAAAGACCCCTACGGCTTTTCCACGCAAAGGAACATCAAAAAAAGGTGAGTTTTTTGAAGTCGCAAGCGTACTTTTGGCAGTAGGCAAGACTTCCGAATCGAGGTCGAAGAAAGTCAAGCTCGCCTCCTCGCCTACCGACAGGGCAGGCAAGGGCAGGCGCAAAATCTCGCGTGGCTTGGTCGTGAAAGTAGCCAACAAAGCAGGCAAGGACAACGGATTAGCTCGCCTACTGTTGGCAGTATGCAAGACCGAAAAGAAGGTTTCTAAGCCAATAATGCCAAACTCCGCCATATCCAATTCCAAGTTTTTGCTTTCTTCGTCTTGCGGATTGTGGTCAGACACTATAGCGTCAATCGTACCATCTGCCAAGCCTTCCCACAGCGCGTCTATGTGGTCTTGAGTACGAAAAGGCGGGTTTACTTTGTAAAAACTATCAAAGCCTTGCAAAGCACTGTCATCAAAAAACAACTGATGCACCGCCACATCACACGTAACTTGCAAGCCTTTTTGCTTGGCTTCGCGTATCATTTGCACCGACTCTTTGCAAGAAACAAGCGAGAAATGCAAACGTCCTCCCGCATATTCCAATAGTTGCAAATCACGTTGCACAAGCAAGGTTTCCGCCAAAGGAGGCATACCGTTCAAGCCCAACATGGTACTTTGTACGCCTTCGTGCATCACGCCATATTGCGTAAGCAGTTTGTCATCAGGGCGTTGTATCAACAAGCCATCAAAAGGCTGTAAATATTGCAAGGTTTTCAACAAAATGCCTGTGTGCGCAGTAGGCAAGATGCCATCAGTGAAGCCAACCGCCCCCGCATGATGCAAGTCTATCATGTCCGTTAGGTCGTGTCCTTTTGCCTCCAGCGTAATGCAGGCGAGAGGGTGAAGTTTGACAATACTTTGCGCGGGGTGTTGTTTCACAAAAGCCACGTCATGCTTCGTTTGGCGCACAGGCAAGGTATTAGGCAATAGCACAATGTCTGTAAAGCCTCCTTTTTGCGCACATTTCGCGCCTTGTTCGAGGGTTTCCTTGTACTCAAGCCCAGGTTCGGGCAATAACACACGCATATCAATCCACCCCACCGACACACAAAAAGCAGAACAATCTATGATTTGCGCCTCGCCTTCTACGGGGCGGGCAGGCGAGATATGGGCAATCTTACCTTCTTGTATGTGGATATTTACGCGCTTTTCGTTCCATTCAGAACGAGCATCAAGCACTAAGGCATTGTAAAAAATGGATTGCATAGAGGCTAAGGAAACAAATGTGGTGCAAAAATAGCTTTTTCACACAAAAAGCTATGCAAAAAAGCTATGAAAATAGCTTTTTGTATGCGAAAAAGCTATAAAAATAGCTATGAAAATAGCTTTGTGTATGCGAAAAAGCTATAAAAATAGCTTTGTGGTGTTTTGCAAACAAAAAAAAACTAACAACAAATCGAGTTTGCTGTTAGATTTGATTTTTGTATAAATTACTTGCCTGCCACCGCAAAACTTTCTACCAATTTGAGGTTGATATTGTCGCCTGCATCATTGCCGTAGTGCGCATATTGAATAATCAACTGCTCATCAATCAAAAAATCGGCAGGAATAGCATCGGGGTTTGTGCCTGCTTCTTGTCCATCGCCTGTAATGCCAAGTTGCGCCGCCTCTTGCACTTCCGCAAAGCGTCCTGCATTTTTCAAGGCTTCTAAAGTCGCTTTTTCAGGATTGATTTCTGCTCCAAACAAGTCATATATTTTGCGCTGAGGGTCAGAAATGATGGTGATTTTGTTGTCCTTGAAAATCCTATCCTTGAAAAAAGGGCTGTATTCAAACATTTTCTTGTCCGATTCATAAAAGACCAAAATTTCAGTATTGTTCTCTTTCAATTTGTCGGCAAGGTGCGTCAATTTGAACAAATGGAAATTGCAGAGGGGGCAATGTGTGTTGCGCAAGAAGGCAATGAATATCTTTTTGCCTCGCAAACTATGCAAGTGAATAGGATTGCCCAATACATCTTCTGTACTGAAATCAGGAACTTCTTGGTTTTGAAGTAATGGCATATTAACGGCGGTTAAGTTATGGTTATAACATTTTGGAACGGAGAAATGTTCGCTTGGGCGCGTAAAGCAAGTAGGCAAGACTCGCGCCTTGCCTACTGAAATACCCTAATTCATAAAATCGCCTCGCAAAATACGGAAACGCTTACGTGCTTCGGCTGTGAAGATGCTGGCAGGATATTTTACCAAAAAATCTTGATATACTGTTTTGGCTTTGTCCTTGTCTTGTATATTTTCTTCGTAGATTTTGCCCAACAAAAACATAGCATCATCTCCAAAAATACCTTCGGGAAATTGCGCTTGCAGGTCTTCGAGGGGCTTTACGGCATCTTGTGCCTTGCCTACCCGCACAAGCAGGCGAGCCTTCGTAAGCAAGGCTTTTTCGACTACATTTTCTTTCGGATACCTTTTGAGCAACGTGTCCAAACTTATCATGGCTTCTTTTTCCTTGTGTTGGAACAGTTGTAGCTCTACCTTCGAAAATTCCTTCAACGCTGTGCCAAGCGTATCGTCCAAAATGTTGTCTTTGATAAGTAAACTTAGCTCCATAGCATCATTCGAAATCTCTCGGCTGGTTGCTTCTTTCAAGATGTCCAAATGCTCGGTAGCGAGGTCGAACTCGCCTTTGTAGTAGGAAAGTTTGGCATTGCGTAGTTTTGCTTCGTGTCCTATGGGGTGTTCCTTGCGTGCCAATTCCACTTGTGAATAGAGCAAAGTAGATTCCCACGACTCGTCTTTGAGCAAATAAATATCGCCCAAATCCATTTTAGCCACACTCATAAAGTCCGCGCTTCCTTGCGAAAGTTCGATGGCTTCGTTGAGCAATACGACTGCAGTGTCTTTTTTATCCAAATAAAACGCATACAGCAATGCCATGTTGCGGATAGCTTCCTTCGTTTTGGGCGTTCTGCCCAACTCGCCTAAGAGTTGTTTGTATTGTTTGATAAGATTTTCTATTTCTGCCTTATCCACAGGATAGGTATTTTTGATAGCGTCTTCCTTGCATTTGAGGAACATATTGCGGGCATAACCATAGTTTAAACCCGCAGGATAGGTTTTTATCACATATTCGTACATTTGCGCCGCCGCGTTGTAGTCGTTGTTTCGTTGGGCTATTTGGGCAATGTTCACGATTTGATTGCCTTCTTCTTGGTAGCGTTTGTCGAGGGCGCGTGCCTGCACGAAGGCGCGAGTGAAGCGTTTTTGTTGGAGATAAATCCACAAAAGCAGTTCGTTATAGACAATTTGGTCTTGGTCTTTTTCGAGTTTGGTAAGCAGGTTTTGCTCCAATTTATCAAATTCTTCGGGCTTCGAGAGGTTGTCTTGCAAGGCACTTTTCACCCCGTCCAAATGGTCTTTGTCCTTCACTGCAAAAGTTATCAGCTCCTCAATCGCCAAATCTTGTTTGCCTTGCAGGGCATAGACTTGTGCCAATTCCAACGCCCAAAGCGTTTTTTCTTTTTGGTTTTTGCGGGAGGCAAGGATAATTTTCTCCGCCCAATCCACATGGTCGATTCTAACCGCGTGTTCTATAGCGTCCAAGGTAGCTTCGGGACGTTTGCGCAATTCGTCATTGATAGCCACGATTTCCTTATCTACTAAGGCAGGTTGGTTTTGTTGCTCCATTACCCACGCATAGTCGAGCCTGTAGATCATGGTTTCAGGATTTTCCTTGCTTTGTCGTTTGGCGAGCTTTTCCGCCTCTTTCCAATCCTTCAGATTGACAAGCGTTTTGAGATAATGGCTATAAATGAGCGAGAGCGAGTTGGGCATACGTGCCACACGCTCATACACTTCGCGGGCTTTCTCAAACTCGTTTTGGCTATAATACTCCTCTGCCAACGAAACGTCCTTCTGTTGGGCGTAGGCGAGGGCGGGTAAGAACAAAAACAATACCCCAAAAAGAAATTTTTTCATACACACAATAGCTATCTATATCAATCAAACGTAAAAAATGCGTAAGACTTTTCAAAGATACACTTTTTCTTTTCAAAACACAAGCCTTGCCTACAAAAAATAGCGCAAGCAACTCGCCTGCGCTATTTCCGAATAAAAAAAATAACCGAAACTTTATCGTATCAAATTCAACGCCCCACGCTTCGCGCCTTTGTAGGTAAGGGCAGAGCCATCGAGGAGCGTTCCCTCTATCTGCCACGTATAAACGCCTACAGGTTGGTCTTTGCCGTTTTTCTTGCCGTCCCAGCCCTTCGTGCTTGCATCTGCGAAGCTGTTCGTTTCATACACAAGGTCGCCAAATCTATCAAACAATTTCAGTTTGAAAGTTTTGATATTACTGCCTGCCACCAAAAACGCATCATTGCTCTTATCTCCATTAGGCGAGAAAAGGTCAGGAATGAAGAAGTTAGCCGTAAAGCATTGATTATCCGTGAGAGGCAAAACCGTAACCGTTTTATCCACCGAAGCCGTACAACCGCCTGCCGTTACGCTGTAATTCACGGTATGTTGTCCTATTCCTAAAACTGTAGGATTAAAAACTGTAGCCGTAACATTGTTTATCTTGAAAGTGCCACCTGTAGGCGAGCCTGCTAACGTAATACTTGCACTATTCACGCAATAACTATCTGCCAAACCCGCAATAGAAACTACAGGAACAGCCAACACGCTTACGGATTGATTGATACTATTTGTACAGCCATTGGCATCTGTGAAGCTATAGTTTACAGTATGATTGCCCACGCCAAGCGTAGCAGGATTGAACGTTGTAGCCGTAACATTGTTTACCTTGAAAGTTCCACCCGCAGGGCTTGCCTGCAACGTAACAGCAGAAGCATTGGCGCAATAAGAACCCGCCAAGCCCACAAAAGCAAGCGTAGGCAAGGCGACCACTTCCACCGTTTGTTCTGTGAACGCACTACAGTTTGTGCCACCTGTTGAGGTGCTGATGTATGTATAGCGTACAATGTGATTGCCCACTGAAAGCGTAGCAGGATTAAACGAAGTAGCAGGGCTTCCGTTAATTGTAAACGAACTACTTGCGCTTGTAGGCGAGCCTGCCAACGTTACGGCAGTCGCGTCTTTGCAATATTTATTTGCTAACCCTGTGATAGAAGGCGTAGCCACTGCAGGCAAGACTTTCACGATAATTTCGTCAGTATCCGAGCAGTTGCCTTTAGTAACCGTAACCACAAATTTGTAATCTCCCGCAGAGGTTTCTGTCACGTTGAGCGTTTGGCTCGAACCCGCAGGCGTAATGGTCGCCTCGCCTACTTTTTGCTTCGTCCAAGCATAGATAGCCCCACTCAAATTTGCATTGAGCGTAACATTGCCTCCATTGCAAATTTCCTTATCCGCACCCAAATCTACCTGAATTTCGGAGTCATAATTGGAGAAAAACGCATAACTTGAGCCAACAATGTTGTTTGCATTGTTGCGGTAGGCAAGCAAAATGCCTAAGTGAAACAAGCCACTCGAATTGGTAAGCCTATGATTGTCGTTATCCACAAGTTGGGCATTGGTAAAACTTTTGCGTGTATATACCCAGCCCGGTTTATTGGGTACAGCCGTAAAATCGCCTGCAGTTATCAAACTCGTATTGCCATTCAAACTAAAATTGCCCTT
>RDXI01000193.1 GCA_004292795.1 Bacteroidota bacterium
GGCAATCCCTTGTGGTTGCCCTTGTAAACAACACAAATTTTTGTTTAAAACTGAAATATTTGCTCGAAAAAGGGCAACCACAAGGAATTGCCCCTACGAAAAACATATTTTTGTACTTTTCTAATATTTTTAGGACTTACGCAAAACACATACTCCATTCAAAAAAAGGCGAAATTTGTATCACAGACGGCTCGTCTGTGCGCCGTAGGCGAAGTAGCGCGTCAAAGTATGCGTAAAATAGGCGTTTTTTTTCGCTTACAGCGCACAGACGAGCCGTCTGTGATACATTGCGTAAGTCCTAATTTTGACAAATTTGTAGTGGTACACTACTTAAGCACGTGAGTTCGAAATTAAAGTAGCGAAATTTCAGAATAGAAGTACGTTTGAAAGCCGAGCAACACGCCCAAGAATTGGAAGAATCGTGCAATCTTGTGAGCGTAGTTGTTGTGTGCTATTGGGCTAATCCCTCTCTTTGTTGTATCTTTGCACAATAAGTTCCCGCAATTAGTATGATATACGTTGTTCCCACGCCTATTGGCAATTTAGATGATATTACCTACCGCGCTGTAAAGATTTTGCAGAGCGTTGATGGCATTTTGGCAGAAGATACGCGCACTACAGGCATTTTATTGCAACATTTGGGCATCAAAAAACCCTTGCAAAGCTATCACGCCTTCAATGAGCATCATATCATTACCCACGTCATCAAGCGCGTGCAGGCAGGCGAGACTTTAGCTTTAGTATCTGATGCTGGCACACCCGCCATTTCAGACCCCGGTTTTTTGCTCATACGCGAAGCCCTAAAAGCCGACATTAAAATAGAATGTTTGCCCGGGGCGACTGCCTTTGTGCCTGCATTGGTGGACTCTGGGCTTCCTTGCGATAAATTTGTGTTCGAAGGCTTTTTGCCTCACAAAAAGGGCAGACAGACTCGCCTACAGTTTTTGGCTATGGAGGAAAGGACGATAGTGTTGTATGAGTCGCCACATCGTTTGCAAAAAACCTTAGAACAGTTGGCTACTTTTTTGGGAGCAGACCGCCCCGCTTCAGTTTCGCGTGAAATCTCGAAAATGTATGAAGAAACAAGGCGCGGTACGTTGGCAGAATTGGTAGCAAGCTTTCAGGCAAGCCCCGCCAAAGGTGAAATCGTGATTGTGGTAGGCGGAAACGAGAAGCCCAAACGCAAAAACGACAGAGAGGACGAAGAAGAGGACGAGTAGGGGCAATCCCTTGTGGTTGCCCTTTTGAGTTTTCATAAAAGTTTTTATTGAAAAGCTATTATTTCGAGGTTTTCATAAAAGTTTTTATTGAAAAACTTTTATTTCAGAAAAAATTGCTAACTTTGCGCCTCCAAACCCAACCCATCGCGTGCTTGCGTACAGGCACGCGATATTTGGCAAAAGGAATTTATTGTGTATGAGTGTGTTGAACCAATATGTTGTCGACCTTGCAGGGTTGAAAAATCAAGAATATCAATACGAATTTAGCATTCAAGACGACTTCTTTCGCGCTATGGAAACCGACCTGCTCGAAAAAGGCAATTTGAAAGCTATAGTAGATTTGCGTAAATCGGAGTCTATTTTGCAACTTGATTTCTTGATAACAGGCACGATTGAGCTTACCTGCGACAGAAGCCTTGAGTTATTTGACTACCCTGTGGAAGTGAAAGAGCGTTTGATTATTCAATTTGGCGACCACGAAGAAACGCTTGATGACGAATTGGAAGTGTTGGCGTATGGCACTCAAGCCTTGCCGTTGGCGCAATACTTGTACGAATATGTCGCTATGGCTATTCCGTTCAAAAGATTGCACCCCAAATTTGCAGATGAGGCAGATGATGATGATGAGTCGGAAGTGAAATTGATTTATTCTTCTTCTGATGCTGAAACCGAAGACGACCAGCCTGTTGATGATAGGTGGGAAGCCTTGAAAAAATTAAATAAAAACTGATTTGTAACCCTAAATTCTTAAAAATATGCCTAATCCGAAAAGAAGACACTCCTCCACGCGCCGTGATAAGCGTCGTACTCACTATAAGGCTACGCCTCAAACAATCACTATCTGCCCCGAAACAGGTGTAGCACACACGCGCCACACTGCTTACGTAGTAGATGGAAACCTTTACTACAAAGGCAAAATGATTGTAGAGAACTACAAAAAAGTAGCTGAAGTATAGTCCATTTGGCAATGCCTTACATACAAAACTGTTCTACCCGAACAGTTTTTTTTTGTTTTTAAGGTTTGCTTACTCATTGATTATCAAGTCTTTAGCGCGTAGGCAAGATTTTTTTTGAAAAAAAATGCTTGTATATACAACTTTTCGCAAGCCCGCGTTGTTATATAGTTGTATATACAAGTAATTTTCAAAACCTCTCTTATCCTTATGGCAACTTGGAACATTGACCCCACGCACTCTGAAGTGCAATTCAAGGTAAAACACCTTGTAATCTCTACTGTAACGGGTAGCTTCGACACTTTCTCGGCTACTTTGGAGGCAAGCGCAGACGATTTCAGTGATGCGAAAGTAACCTTCTCGGCAGATGTGGACAGCATCAATACGCGCAATGCACAACGCGATGGACACTTGAAGTCTGGCGATTTTTTTGACGCGGCGCAATATCCTACACTTTCCTTCGAATCTACGAAAATAGAAAAAGCAGGAAGCGATTACAAACTATCGGGCAATTTGACTATCCGCAATACGACCTTGCCTGTAGTGCTTGATGTGGATTATGGCGGAACGACTGTCGACCCTTATGGACAAACCAAAGCAGGTTTTGAGATTTCGGGCAAAGTGAACCGCAAAGACTTTGGCTTGACGTGGAGTGCTTTGACTGAAGCAGGTGGCTTGGTCGTGGGTGATGACATTCGCCTACAGTTGAGCGTTCAAATGGTAAAAGCATAAAACAGAAAAAGACAACTTGCCTACGCGGGTTGTCTTTTTTTTTGTAGGCAAGGCTATAAGTTTTTGCCTCTTGGGGCGTTGTAAGACAAACCTAAACCTTGTTTTTTGTATGCGAACATTGATGCTTACCCTCTTGATGCTTGCCTGCCTACAAGTGGCACAAGCACAAAATCACACGCAGAAGTACAAATCCGTAAACTTTTACGGCAATGGCGTTACAGAACATATACATATCGTTAAGGTGGGGCAGTGCTGGAATGATGTAGAAATATACTACTTCACTTCGAAAAATCCTACCAAAATACAACTCAACATCAGGCAATACACGATTGATTGTATGCAATTTTCTGAATGTACTTCTACCTTTCGTGTGAACTTCCCGAATGACCAAGCAGTTTACAAACTGACAATGGGTATCATGTATTTGAGTTCGCAAGATGCTTCAGGCAAGTTACAAGAATACGAATATGTGCGAGAGTAGGGTTGTCTTGCCTACTTTGATAGAACCCAAACGTCATCATTTGCCATTGCCCATTCAACAAGAAACCATTTCACTTTTTACATAATGCAACAAATCTTACATTCGCTTCATTATTTCCCTTGTGTTGCGTACTTTTGTGCGTGGGCAAGGAGCGAGCGCGTTTTGATAGACGTAGGCGAGCATTACGCCAAACAAAGCTACCGAAACCGTACTCGAATCCTGACCTCACAAGGCGCGTTAGACCTTATCATTCCTGTCAAGAAAACCGAACCCAAACAAGCCACCCAAACGATAGAGATAGACTATAGCCAAAAATGGATAGACCTACACCTGCGAAGCATCAAAACTGCCTACGGCAAAGCCCCTTTTTTTGCCTATTATTTTGAAGAATTTGAAGCCATTTACCAAACCAAAATACCACTTTTGGCAGATTTCAACCTGCAACTGCTGACAGTTTGTCGTAAGATTTTACAACTACCCCAAGCACCCGAAATTTGTCTTGCCTACGTGCAAGATACTGAAAATCAAGCAATTACAGATTATAGAAACACCATACACCCGAAACTGCCTATACCAAATATGTTAGAAAATTCGTTAAAGCCCTACACACAAGTATTTGGCAAGAGTTTTGCGCCCAATATGAGCATCATAGATTTAATTTTCTGTGAAGGCATATATGCCAAAAAATATTTGGATTTGTAGATTTATATTTATAGATTTGCCTTTCCTATCGTCATTTATCTTATCCCCAACCCCGTTCAACTCGATATCACGCATCAAAAATATATGGAAGCAAAATTCTCAAGTAGAGTCAAAGAGGTGATTTCACTTAGCCGCGAAGAGTCGTATAGGCTCGGACACGACTACATTGGCACTGAGCATTTGATTCTGGGGCTTATCCGCGATGGTGAAGGAATGGCACTCACAGTCTTAAAACAACTTGGTGTTGACCTTGCTGAATTGCAACAAGCCATAGAGCAATATACGAAGCCAAAGTCAGTCAGCCCTTTTCGAAATCCCAACAATTTTCCCCTAAACCGCGAAACGGAGCGCGTGATGAAGGTTACGTACCTTGAAGCCAAATACTTCAAAAGCGAGCTGATTAGCACAGAGCATTTGCTATTGGCTATCTTGCATGAAGAAGAGTGCCTCGGTGCGCAAATCTTGAACCGAATGGGCGTTACACACCAAAATGTACGCGACCAAATAGAGTACACCCTCACGCACTCACAGCCCCAAAATGCACATACATCTGATGATGATGATGATGACGCAGGTGGACGTATGTATGGCGGTGGTCAAAGAAGCGAGCAACGCGGTACGGAAAAATCGCGTACTCCTGTGCTTGATAACTTTGGGCGCGACCTTACCAAATTGGCAGAGGCAAACAAGCTCGACCCTATAGTAGGGCGCGAGAAAGAAATTGAGCGCGTAGCGCAAGTATTGAGCCGTAGGAAAAAGAACAATCCTATCCTTATAGGCGAGCCGGGTGTAGGCAAGACTGCCATCGCTGAAGGTTTGGCGTTGCGCATTGTGCAGAAAAAAGTGTCGCGTGTGCTTTTCGGCAAGCGTGTAGTAACTCTCGACCTTGCCTCCCTTGTTGCTGGCACGAAATATCGCGGTCAGTTCGAGGAGCGTATGAAGGCTGTGATGAATGAATTGGAGAAATCGCCAGAGGTTATCTTGTTCATTGATGAGCTACATACTATAGTAGGCGCGGGAGGCGCGTCAGGTTCGCTTGATGCCTCCAATATGTTCAAGCCTGCATTGGCGCGTGGCGATATACAATGTATAGGTGCTACTACTTTGGACGAATACCGCCAATACATAGAAAAAGATGGCGCCTTGGCTCGCCGTTTCCAAGTCGTGATGGTAGAAGCCACCTCGCCTGAAGAAACTATCGAAATATTGCATAACATCAAAGACAAATACGAAGACCATCACCACGTAAACTATACGCCAGAGGCTATAGATGCGTGTGTGAAACTCTCTGACCGCTATATCAGCGACCGCTTCTTGCCTGATAAGGCAATAGACGTACTCGATGAAGCAGGCGCAAGAGTCCACATCAACAATATCCAAGTACCCAAGAGCATCATTGACCTTGAGGAAAAGATTGAGAATGTGAAAAAAGAGAAAAATCAGGTCGTAAAAAGCCAAAAATACGAAGAGGCGGCACAACTCCGCGACAAGGAAAAACGCCTTCTCGAAGAGCTTGACCAAGCCAAAATCCAATGGGAAGAGGACACGAAGCGTAGCCGTTACACTGTTACTGACGAAAACGTGGCAGAAGTTATCGCTATGATGACGGGTATTCCTGTGAAGCGCGTGGCTCAAAAAGAAGGGCTAAAAATCCTGAACATGGGCGAAGAGCTAAAAGGGCGTGTGATTGGTCAAGACAATGCTGTATCTAAATTGGTGAAAGCTATCCAACGTACCCGCGTGGGATTGAAAGACCCGAAAAAACCGATTGGTTCGTTTATCTTCTTAGGACCTACAGGGGTAGGCAAGACCGAATTGGCGAAAGCCCTTGCGACTTACCTATTCGACAAAGATGACGCGCTTGTGCGTATCGATATGAGCGAGTACATGGAGAAATTCTCTGTATCGCGCTTAGTGGGTGCGCCTCCGGGCTATGTGGGCTATGAAGAAGGCGGACAACTTACCGAAAAAATACGCCGTAAGCCCTACAGTGTGGTATTGCTTGATGAGATTGAAAAAGCCCACCCTGACGTTTTCAACATCTTGTTGCAAGTGTTGGACGATGGCATTTTGACTGATGGCTTGGGTAGGCGCGTGGATTTCAAGAACACCATCATCATCATGACTTCTAATATCGGTGTACGCGATTTGAAGGACTTTGGTATGGGCGTGGGCTTTGCTACGAAGTCGAAGCTTGAAAATCAAGACGAAGAAATGCAAGCAACCATCAGAAGCGCGCTGAAAAAGGCTTTCTCGCCTGAATTTTTGAACCGCCTCGATGATGTGATTGTATTCAATTCGCTACAACGCGAGCATTTGCACCAAATCATCGACCTTGTGTTGAAGAAAGTTTTTGACCGCATCTTTACATTGGGCTACAATGTGGAATTGAGCGAAAAAGCTAAAGACTTCCTCAGTGAGAAAGGCTATGACCCGCAATATGGCGCAAGACCTTTGCACCGCGCTATCCAAAAGTATCTCGAAGATCCCATTGCAGAAGAAATTTTGCGTGGCGAAATGACCGAAGGCGACACGATAGCAGTAGATTATAGCGGAGAGGGCGAAACGCTAACCTTCACGCATAAATCGGCAAAAGAAGCCTAAGATAACTTTCCCCAAACTTGCCTACAAAATCCGTAGGCAAGTTTTTTTTTTGCTAAATCTGAAGTGCGGACATTTTTAGAATGGCGATTTGCGAGCTAACGTGAGTTCGGAATTAGATTTAAATATAAAATATTGTAAATCAATGGATTGAATAGGCTTGCCCCAGCGGGGCTATATCTTTGT
>RDXI01000405.1 GCA_004292795.1 Bacteroidota bacterium
AAGGGCGTGCAAATAGCAGGGCTTATAAACGGAGTCCGCGATTCTTTGAAAGGCGTGCAAGTGGCGGGTTTTGTCAATGTGATGAATGGCAACATAACAGGCGTGCAGTCGGGAGGCTTGGCTAACTTCAACCTGAAACACACTAAAGGCGTACAACTTGGCGGATTGCTCAATGTGGGCTTGGGAGGCGTAGAGGGCGTACAGTTGGGCGGACTTGTGAATGTCAATACCAAACACACGCGAGGCGTGCAAGTGGCGGGTTTGGTGAATGTGGCTTTAGGCGAGATGGAGGGCGTGCAGTTGGCGGGTATTCTGAACGTGGCAGGCAAGACCAAACGCGGTTGGCAGATAGGAGTGTTCAATTATGCAGACTCAGCGCAATATCTCAAACAAATTGGCTTAGTCAATTTTGTGAGGCGTGGAGGTTACAAAAACATAGAACTTGCTACCAATGAAATGCTTTTTACCGACCTTACTATTCGCTCTGGAACGCCTTATTTCTATACTTTAGCGCGTATTGGTATTCGATATTATCCAAATCGACCTTTTTGGCATTATGGCTATGGCTTGGGCTGTAGAATAGCCGCGTGGCGCACTTGGGAAAGCAACACAGAATTGATAGCCTATCACTTATTGCGTTCTTTGGGAAGAGCAAACAATATCCGCGTTTTCGAAAATTTTGGGGCAAGGTATCAGCTCTTTATTACCAAGCACGTAGGCAAGCATTTTTCGATAGCTTTAGGTGGCGCGTTAGATTTTACGTCTTTGCACAAAGAAGGCGTGGATTACGAGCAGGCAAGAACACTCTCGCCTACCGTTATTTTTGATGTGCAAGACGCGCAAAGAGATTGGCGTTTGTCGGGTGGAGGCACATTGGGCTTGCGCTTTAGGTGGTAAAAAGTTTTTTTAGACATGATAAACAGAATTTACAACTTATTTTGCCATATTTTTATTGTTTCTAATGTCAAAAAAGAAAAATCCTATCCTCAAAAAACTTTACCACAAGAACACAAGGACACAAAAGTAAAAGTAAAAATAATACTAAAACAACTCTTAACTTGCGTAAAAAATACCACAGAGGTACAGAGAACCACAGAGCTACACAAAGAACTCAGTGTTTCTTAGTGCTTCTCTGTATCTCCGTGTTAAGTTTTTGGCGCATTAAAATAAGATTTAAAATGCGTATTAACCACAAGGACACAAGGTCACGAAGCTTACTTTTACCTTCTTTTCTTGTGTTCTTGTGTCCTTGTGGTAAAGTTTTGTACGCAAGTTAAGAATTATTTTAGTATTATTGATATACAATTTAATCATATAAAAAAAACGGTAGGCAAGTTGCGCTACCGTTTTAGTTTTATACATACATTTTCGTCTTCATTTCTTTGATTTGGGCATTTTCCAAATATTCATCATAGAGCAAATAGCGGTCTATCGCGCCTTTGGGCGTAATTTCTATGATGCGGTTCGCTACAGTCTGCACAAATTCGCGGTCATGCGAAGTGAACAAAACCGTGCCTTTGTAGTCTTTCAGCGAGTTGTTGAAGGCAATGATAGCCTCAAGGTCGAGGTGGTTCGTAGGCTCGTCGAGCATCAAAACATTGGCGTTGGTAAGCATCATACGCGAAATCATACAGCGCATTTTCTCGCCTCCCGACAGCACATTGCATTGCTTCAAAGGTTCATCACCCGCAAAGAGCATACGACCAAGAAAACCTCTCATGTGTGTTTCGTCCTTCTCACCGGGGGCATATTGACGAAGCCAATCGACCAAGTTGAGCGTGGACTGAAAATAATGATGGTTGTCCATAGGCAGGTAAGCCGTTGTTATCGTAACGCCCCATTTGTACGTGCCTGATGTGGGTTCGAGTTCGCCATTCACGATTTGGTAAAAGGCAGAAACCGCCACACTATCACGCGAGATAAGCGCGATTTTGTCGCCTTTGTTCACATTGATAGTCAAGTCTTTGAACAAAACCTTGCCTTCGGGGGTAGTGTAGGAAAGCCCTTCCGTTATCAGGATTTGGTCGCCTGCTTCGCGCTCTTGGGCAAAAATGATGCCTGGGTACTTACGATTGGAGGGCTTTATTTCCTCAATGTTCAGCTTCTCAATCATCTTCTTACGGCTTGTGGCTTGCTTCGACTTGG
>RDXI01000194.1 GCA_004292795.1 Bacteroidota bacterium
TTATAGGGCTACAAAGATATAGCCCCGCTGGGGCAAGCCTATTCAATCCATTGATTTACAATATTTTATATTTAAATCTAATTCCGAACTCACGTTATTTTAGTATTATTCAAATTCAAAAGGCAAAAAAAGAGGCTATCCGAAAAGGAAGCCTCTTTTTATAATTATGTATCGCTTTACGAGCTGTTTAGTTTTTCACTACACGCTTCGTAACTGTGCCTTTTTCAGTACGCAATTCGAGCATATATACGCCTTTGGGCAATTTAGCCAAGCTAAGTTCTACCATTTCGGCATTGGCAGGCAAGTAACGTTTTACTTCCTTGCCTCTCAAATCCAACAAGCGTATTTCTACTTGCTTGCCTGCTTTGTTGTCAAATTTCACAAAAATAGCGTTTTGAGCAGGGTTAGGATACAACGAAATAGATTGCTCAAACAAGCGCGTTTCTACAGACGTTACTGTCGATTCGGTAGAAGTGGCACAGCTTGAGGCTGTTCCCAATGTAGCACAAACTCTGTAGAAATACTTGCCTCCTACGGTTAGGCTTGCGTCATTGTCCACATAGCTTGTTGCATTGGCAGAAAGCGAGGAAGTAAGCACGGTGTAAGTACCGTTCAAAGTAGTAGAGCGCGAAACGCTGTAGCCTGTTTCGTTAGTAGCTACATCTGACCACGTCAAATTCATTGCCTTCGTAATCGCAGGAGTTACAGACAAGTTCGTAGGCGCGGATAAGGTAAGCGTAGTAGCTGAAGCCTCGCCTGAACACGTGCTTTGCGCACCTATTACTGCACACACCTTGTAGAAATATTGCGTTCCCAAAGCCAAGTTAGCATCAGTATCCGTATAAGTAGTGGCATTAACAGCTACATTGTTTGCTATTACAGCGTATGCACCACCCGTGCCTGTTTTGCGCTCTACGCGGAAACCTGTTTCGTTGGTAGAAGCATCTGTCCACATCAATACAACTGACAAGGCACTGTTGCTGGGTGTAGCGGTAAGACCTGTAGGCGCGTTAGGAACAACAGTAGGCGCGGTAGCAGTGGCTTCATTCGAGCAAGCACTTTGCGCCCCTATTACCGAACAAACTTTGTAGGTGTAAGAAGTGCCTTCTACCAAGCCTGTGTTGTCGGTGTAAGTAGTTGTATTCGCAGGAACATTGCTCGCGATAACGGCAAAAGCACCCGCGCCTGTTTTGCGCTCTATGCGGAAGCCTGTTTCATTGTTCGAGGCATCAGTCCATACTAAATTGATAGCCAAAGCCGTTGTGCTTGCGGTAGCTGTCAAACCTGTAGGTGCGTTGGGTACTACTACTGCATTGGTTGTAGCACTTACTACACTTGAGTTCTTGTTGCCATTGCCCGAAAGCGTTACCACACGATAGAAGTAGGTAGTGCTTGGGTTCAGTCCTGTGTTGGTAAAGGTAGTTGCGCCAGCAGGCAAGTTACTTCCTACTTGTGTATAAACTCCGTTGGCAGTTGTGGCACGCTCTACGCGATAGCCCGTTTCAATGCCAGACGCATCAGTCCAATCCAATTTAATTTCTGACTCTGAAAGAGCTACTGCGGTTAGGCTTCCTACTTTGGCAGGCAAGGCATACGCTGTAAGTTCTGCTTCGGGAGCAGGAATAGGGAAGTTTGTAAAAATACGGAACTCGCCTGCTTTTAGGTTGATGCTTTTGCTTGTGCCACCCGTAACGCTGTAAGGAGCATCAGCACTACCACTAAAGAAGTCATACCAAGTACCTTCGTGGTGGAAGTCAGCCCTTACGTTTTGGGGAGCAACATCAAAGTTAGCAATTACTACTACGTTCATGTTGTTGCCACTTGTAGGCGAGGCAGTATAAGGCGAGGAAGTTTGCTTCAGTTGTTTTTTGTATTGAGTTCCGTCTTGTGAACTTTCTACAAAAGTATCAAAACTGCCAAATGTATCATACGTAGTTTTGAGTTTTACGATTTCACTATAGGCTTTGCGCAATTTCACGCGGTCTGGCTGTGTGTCGTAGTTTTGAGGCGACACCCAAGGCAGAGGCTTAGAGTCTGTACGACAGTTTGTGCCTGTACCTATAGTGCCATTCGGACAACGATTGATATGGAAATCAAAGCCCATTTCGCCAAATTGCCAAATCATTTTGGGACCTGTGCTAAGGAAGCACATAGCCGCCAAACCTTTCGCCCTGTCCATAGCAATAGGAACAGTTTTTACATTGTGCGTACTGATAGAACTGTTTCCACTGTTGAGTGCGTTATACATCACACGTTGTTCGTCATGGCTTTCCATGTAAGGAATCAAACGCGGAGCCTGCCAACCTGCATTATTGCCAAAGTCAGAGCCTGAAATATCGGCAGTGCTGTTGTTGTAGCCCATCAAGTTTTCAGCAAAATTCTTCTCCATGTTGCGCCAAAACATCATACCTTTCTTGGGTGTTTCATTCCAGCGATAATTGCCCAATTCTGCTTCTTCTGCATTTTCGGAAAGGTGTTCCAAAATCACATAATCTTCAGGGTGTACTGCCCAAATCTCGTCAGCAATGCGTTTCCACGTAGCCACGCGGTCTGCATGGTATTGATTCCAGCAACCCACATCTTCTTTGTTGGCGCATTGTGCATTTTGTGTAAAACCTTTGGAAAGGTCAAAACGGAAACCATCAACCTTGAACTCATCAAGCCAAAAGAGGTTTACATCTTTTACCAAATTTTTGGTAAGTTGTGAGTCATGGTTAAAATCACGGAATACACTAAAAGGGTGCGTAGCATTTTGATTGAACCAAGGATTTGCATTGGCAGGATAGATTTTTACATACGGAAATTCCTCTTGCGCGTGGTTCAACACCATATCCAAAATAACCGCCATACCGCGTTGGTGGCATTTGTCCACCAATTCCTTGAACTTGTTTTTTGTGCCATACGCCTTATCCACCGCAAAATAAAAATTGGTATTGTAGCCCCAACTGATATTGCCCGAAAACTCCATCATAGGCATAAATTGAATAGCATTCACGCCCAAACCTTGCAAATAATCCAATTTATCAATTACGCCCTGAAAGTCGCGTGTTTCACTAAAATCATATACCCAAAGTTCATAAATTACCAATTTCTCTTTAGCAGGGCGTTGAAAATTCAACGTAGCACTTGACCAAGTATAAGCCGTTTGGTTGGTTTGTAACACACTGACAACGCCTGTAGTCTTGCCTGTGGGATAGGGCGTGGGGTTGGGATATGTTGTAGCAGAAATAAACCCATCATTCCAAGGGTCTAAGATTTTTTCAGAATAGGGGTCTGCAGTTTTATCAAATGTTTCGTTGGCGTTGTATATTTGATATTGGAAAGTATATTCCACTCCCGCCGTAGGCACTTGGAACGTAACCCAATAAAAATCGTCATTGTCTGTACCAGTATAGTCTGTGCGGTTCAGTTGATAAGCAGGGTCAAGTTCCCAATTATTGAAATCGCCTATGAGGTACATTTTATCTTTGCTCGGAGCGCGAAAGACAGCCGTAACTTCTTTGTTATTGGTTGGGCTGTAGCTGATGCCTATTTTGGGAAATGTTGTGTTGGGATACAAAGCGTAAGCAGGCAAGGCATTAGAGATAGGTGTTGCTTTCCTGCGCAAGAAATAAAGCGTTTTTTCTACATTTACAGTTCCTGCTACGGCTTTTGCTTTCACTACATACTTGTCCACATTGCTCGCTACAGTAACTTGTCCGCTTGAAGTTGTTACGCTGTTGGCGGTTGTTCCATTCACGCCATTTATTTCAAAGGTAATATTCGCGCTAATGTTGGTAGTAGCCGTAAAATTTACTACATCGCCTGTATTGACAAAAAAGCCATTGTTCGTAGGGGTAGAAAATGCAATATCTAAACCGCCTTGGTTGATGTCTAGAAAAATGTCTTGCCCTGTTGGAGTCTTGCCTTCTTTGCAAGCCGTAGAATTACCTGCAAAGTTGCCACAAGGACCATTCTCGCGCATCACAAGCCCCAAACGGAAGATGGGCGTAGTTGTACCTACAAGAGCGGTAAACAAACCTCTCACACCACTTGCAGGCAAGGTAAGCGTGTAGATGTTAGATGTGCCTTGTCTTGTGAACTTAGGGGTAGCACTTGGGTCGCCCCACGTGCCGGGTGTATTTGTCCAAACCGTACTCGTAGGACTTGCCAATACCGCGCCTATGTGCGCCGTTATGCTGGTTACATTGGTAGGCAAGTTGGCGAGTTGTTGCCCTTGGCTTTGCGTGGCGTCATACGTGAGCGTAACCGCTTGGTCTGCCGTAAAAATGGCGGGGTTAGCCGTAACTTGTGCTAAGGCGTAGGCTATGCCAAAGCACCAAAAACATAGTGTTGCTAAGATTTTTTTCATATTTTTGATGGGTTCTTGTTATAAGTAGTAAAACTATTGCTTTGTTTTGACTTTTCCAAGTTTTATTGTAATTTTTTCAAGGTTATAAAAAACAAAAAACGCCTTCTCATACCATTTCAAACGTTTTTGTTATCTTTTCAAAAAGGACATAAAATAAACGCACTCGCCTCCGAAGAAGCAAGTGCGCTATCAACTAAAACCTTACAAAAAATATTATGCGAAGATAATCAACACTTGGTTTTTGTCCACATTTTCGCCTTTGTGTACTTTGATAGTCTTGATAGTAGCATCTGTAGGGGCTTTTAAAACATTCTCCATTTTCATAGCCTCCAAAACTAACAGCGTGTCACCTTTTTTCACTGTTTGCCCTTCTTCTACCTTGATGTCAATCAATAAACCGGGCATAGGGGCTTTGAGGCTTCCTATTTTTTGCGTCTTCGCCTTGTCCATACCCATTTGTGCAAGGAGCAAATCGAACTTATCTTGCAGTTGTAGCTCAAAGCGCAATTTGTTTACCAAAATCGTAAAGGTCTTGGTGCTGTAGTCTGCCTTCAGCACTTCTGCGGTATAAGACAAACCACCGCGAACTATATGAAAAGTATGTGCGTTCAATACCTTGCAATCCCAATCGTGGGCTTGTTTGGGCGCAAACTCAAAGGTTTGCGAAGATGAACTACCAAGAAGTTGCGTTTGGACTTTGAGCATATCAGCAAAGGAAAAAATAATACATGGATTGGGCTTGCAAGTTAGCACACTTTTTGAAACATTACCCAAAATAAAACCTACAAAACAAAACTTTCCTTATGAAATTTATATCGACTGCTCTGCTATTGCTGTGCGCTTGCGCGTTGGCAGGCAAGGCAGACCTTACCGAAAGCGAAACGCGGTACATAGATTCGTTGCAATACATAGCCTTCGAAGCAGGCAAGCCTTCCATCTTGCCTACCCAACAAACCCGCTTGGATAGCTTCGCCATCATCTTAAAAAAATATCCCGCCATCACTGTCGAGTTATCTATCAGACCAGAAAAGCCCATCGACTTGCCTGCCAATATCTTATTATCTCAAAAACGCGCCACTTATTTTTGCGCTTATTTGGAGCAGAAAGGCATCTCGCCTACCCGTTTTCAGCACAATCTGAAGTCCCATAAATATTTGTGGCAGGAAAGACCAGATGTGCGCCTAAACCAAGCCATGACGCTTGCCATAGTCTTGCATTGGTAAAACCATAACTTTGCTGTAAATTGCGCCCAAATTCATTCAATCTCTTATGCTAACAGCCCAAAACCTTACCAAATCCTACTCCTCCATTCATGTCCTCAAAGGCGTAAGCCTCGACATCAAAGAAGGCGAGATAGTCGCCATCGTGGGTGCGTCAGGGGCAGGCAAGAGTACACTTTTGCATATCTTGGGTACGTTAGACCAACCCGACAAAGGCGCGTTGCAGATAGCAGGCGTTGATGTGCTAAAGCTACGAGGCAATGCCCTTGCCCAATTCAGAAACAAAGAAATAGGCTTCGTTTTCCAATTTCATAACTTACTGCCCGAATTTACTGCCCTCGAAAATGTATGTATGCCCGCTTATCTCGGCAAGGTAGGCGAGAAACAAGCGCAAGAACGCGCTAAAGAACTACTCGGCTATCTTGGACTGCAAGACCGCATACATCACTTGCCTTCCCAACTGTCGGGAGGCGAGCAACAGCGCGTATCTATAGCCCGCGCCCTCGTCAATCGTCCTAAGATTGTGTTTGCTGATGAGCCAAGCGGAAACCTCGACTCGAACAATGCACAAGAACTGCACAAGCTGTTTTTCCGCCTCCGAGAAGAAATGCGCCAAACCTTTGTGATAGTAACGCACAATCAAGCCTTAGCCCAGATGAGCGACAGAACCCTCGAAATGCGCGATGGCGTGATGCTGAAAGAGGAATAGCAAAATAGCTTGCCTGCGTCCCATGACACAGGCAAGCTATTTTCAGATATATATAACAATAATTAAAACCGATTTAAAAATAAAAACCATATCCGCAAAGCCGATATGGTTTTCGATTACACACAAACTATTAACTATTTAGCGTTACAAAGATAGGGCGGTTTTTTATAACTTCCAAATTTTTCTCGAAAATATTTTAAATATTTTTGAAAGTATTTTCTAAAGCATTGATTATCAATGGTTTATTTTTGAATTTTTTTTACTTCAATTTACGCTTTAGGAAGGCAAGACTCATCTCGTAGGCTTGTTTGGCGTATTCGGCGTTGTAGCGCGGGTTGCTTGGATTGGCAAAAGCATGGTCTGCATCGAAGTTTTTAATGGTTGCTACTTTGTTGGCTTCTTTCAGGTTTTTCTCAAATTCGTTTACGATTTCCGTAGTTATCCACTTCTCTTGGCTCGCAAAGATGCCCAATACTTCAGCATTGAGGGTTTTGAGTTTTTCCTTGTCTTTTTCAGGCATACCATAGTAGATAAC
>RDXI01000195.1 GCA_004292795.1 Bacteroidota bacterium
CCTAAGGGTTAGGACTCTCTTTTAGACAGTCGAACTTTAGTATTTTCTTGCCTACTTTGGGCGCGTTTGAACCGCCACCCTAAGGGTTAGAACTCTCTTTTAGACAACTCAACTCCCACAAAATCAACCTTTTTCATAATGGCAAATAAACGAATACCTTTAGAGCCTGATAAGTTTTATCACGTTTACAATCACGCAGTACATAACAATAATCTATTTTCAACAGATAAAGATTATGGACTGTTTTTGATGCGTTTAGAGGATTATATCTTGCCTATAGCTGATGTATATGCGTATTGTTTGATGCCTAATCACTATCATCTATTATTGCAAATAAAGAGCTTTGAAACATTGACAAACTTGTTTAATCTAAAACAAGAAGAAATACAAGCTCCTGATTTTCACATTTCCGATAACCTTACCCATCAAATAGGCTCATTTCAAAACAGTTATACCAAAATAATCAATGCACGAAAAAGTAGGAAAGGTGCGTTATTTATGCAAAGTTTTGGGCGAAAATTAGTAACAAAAGAAGCGTATTTGTATAAATTGGTGCATTACATTCATTACAATCCTGTTCATCATGGCTTTGTAGGCGAGTTGGAAGATTGGGAATATAGCTCTTATAACCACATTTTAGCAGGCAAGGATATTATCATAAATAGCAGGCAAGTTATTGATTTGTTTGGCTCTGTCGAAAAATATCATTCATTTCACCAACAAACACCTGACGAAAGATTGATATATTTTATGGAAAATTTTGATTAGTTCTGTGCCGTTGTCAGTATTTCAAAAAATTGGGTGCAACTTTGTTCTGTAGCTACACTTCACTACCCACCTTTCGCTTACCCACAACCCCACGCAAGCGTAATGTGTTGAAAATAAACAACTTGCCTGCACTTTTCCAACACCAACAAGGGCGAAGAAGGTAGGCAAGGCTTTTCGATTGTCCAAAAAAAGATAAAAATTTGGATAGTATAGGCAAGTGTACTATTTTTGCAAGAAAAAAACGGTTATTATGAAAAAAATATTTTTAGTGTGTCTATCTTGCTTGATAAGTTATGGCGTAGTGGCACAAGTATCTATCGTTCCCAAAGCAGGTATAGGTTTGGGTTGGTTGAATGCCAAAACGAAAGAAATACGCAAATCACAGGAATCGGTGCTTGGTTTCTTGACAGGGGTAGGGGTAAATATTAGCCTTACCAAAAACCTTTCTCTCCAAACAGAGTTGCTCTATACGCAAAAAGGCTTTACTTTCAACGACCTTGCATTTATAAGTGTTGAGGGTTATGCGATAAGTAAATTTGATGTGGTTTATCGTTTGAACTATTTGGAACTGCCTATTTTGTTGCGTAGAACTTTTGGATCTAAGAAATTACAGCCTTACCTACAGGCAGGTATAAGTGTTGGCTATGGTTTGAATGGAAAAGCTAAAGTAAAAAGTGATGACGAACTTGTACATGATCTTTTTGATGCTGAAAACAAAGTACGTTTTGGGCAAATACCTGATGGTGGTTCAGGTGATATTATCTATTTAGATATCAATCGAGTGGATGTTGGATTACAAGCAGGTGGTGGTTTGTTGTATAAAGTAGGCAAGGGGCATTTGAACGTTGATGTACGTTTTGATTATGGGCTTACCAATATGTATAAATCATCTTGGATAAATGTAGATAACAATTACAACAAAAAACGTTTGTTAGCCCTTACTTTGGGGTATCAACTACCATTGGGCAGTAAGTAGTTCTTTTGTGTATCTCAGCCTCACAAACTCAGGTTTGTGAGGCTTTTTTTTATAGCTAACTATACGATTGTCTATCTTAGTAGGCATTTAGACGTACTTTTGATAGTTTATGTCGAATTATGACAGACAATTTTAATAATTTGTGTATCTTTGTGTTTACACTACCAAACAGTATGTTTTAATCACTAAAATAGTTTTACTTTCATTATGTCTGATTCGTTTTTTGTGATAGGTGTAGGGGCTTCTGCTGGAGGGTTGGAAGCACTTACAGAACTTTTTGCCAACCTTCCTGAAATTTTAGAAACTAATACTGCTTATATAGTCGCCCAACATTTGAGTCCCAATTATCGCAGTATGTTGGTGCAAATATTGGCGAAGGAGTCGGTCTTGCCTGTAGTAGAGGCAGAAAATAACCAAGAACTAAAGGCAGGCTATATATACATTACCCCACCCGATTTTGACATTCAAATATCAGGAGGGCTTATTGCGTTGAGCAAACCACGCACTTTGCAAGGTCCCAAACCTTCAGCAGATATACTATTGACTTCATTGGCACAAGCGTATGGAAAAAATGCGATAGGAATTATACTTTCTGGCACAGGCACAGACGGGGCGCAAGGCATAGAGAAAATAAAGACAAAAGGCGGTTTGGCTATCATACAAAACCCTGACACGGCTAAATATGATGGAATGCCCCTCGCCTCCCTACAAACAGGCTTGGTAGATTATAGCTTGCCTCCTGCTAAAATAGGACAAAAGTTAGAAGAGTTGTTATTCCATAAAACGGATAACGCGCTCCCACAACCTGCCAATACAGATTTGGATAAGCTGTTTGCTATGTTGAACAATAAATTTGGGGTGAACTTTGCCAATTATAAGAAAAACACCATTTTACGCCGAATAACCAAGTCTGTTGAAAAGTTAGGAGTGGCAAGCGTGCATGAATATGTGGAATATGTGGAGAAAAACACAACCGAGTTGCATAATTTGTATCTCAATTTGCTTATCAATGTTACCTCATTTTTCAGAGATGTAGAAGCCCATCAACAACTGATGGGGCTGATAGAGAAGCGGATTAGCGAACAACTTGTGAAGGAAAATTTGCGTATTTGGGTGGCGGGGTGTTCTTCTGGCGAAGAGGCGTACAGCTTGGCTATGTCTATACAAAACCTGCTTGACCAATATAAACGCTACGACCTTTCTTTTCAGATTTTCGCTTCTGATGTTGATGATGAGATGCTCGACTTTGCGCGAAAAGGGCAGTATAGTGTAGAACGCACACAAAACATTCCACAAGAATTTTTAGATAAGTATTGGATAAAAACCGAAAAGGGCTATGAAATAGACAAGAACCTGCGGAGCAAAATCTTGTTTTCCAAACATGACGTTACCCTCAATCCGCCTTTCCTAAAACTTGACTTGGTAAGCTGTCGCAACTTGTTGATATACCTCAATGCCGACATTCAACGCCAAATTTTCCCTGTGTTTCATTACGCGCTGAAAGAAGAAGGGCTATTATTTTTAGGGCAATCGGAAAGTATTGCGCAGGTAGATGATTTGTTTGATACGCTAGACAACAGAAACAAGATATTTCAGAAAAGGAAGTTTAGCAACACACATAACACGCTCAAATTTGGAGCTTTCAAGCCTGTAGGCTTGGGAAGTGAATGGCGCAATAAAAAGGAAACCAGCAACTTGCAAGACTATCGAGGGCGTGTATTCGAAACGTTTGTCAATGTAACTCAACACCCGTATCTTATCCTCAATCCTTTGTTGGACATTGTGGAAACGCGGGGCGATTGGAGCGACTTTATGCAAATACCCGAAGGTATGCTCAACCTGAACATCAACAAATTGTTGCGGAAAGAGGTCTTGTTAGAAATCAAAAACATTGTATTGTTGGCTATCAAAGAGAAAAAGCCCATGAGTTCGCCTTTGAAGAAGCTGACGCTGAACGACAAAAAATATTATATCAAAATCCAATGTGGCTTGATAGGCAAAGACCTACAAGACAGGCAAGAAGAACTATACTTGCTCGTGCTTGAAAAGCACGAAGTAGAAGAAGAAGAATTGTATAAGCCCCTGCCCCAAGATATCCAATATGCCGAAAATCCGCGTATTCAAGAATTAGAGCAAGAGTTAGACGTTACGAGAGAACACTTACAGACCTACATCGAGGAGATAGAAACCGCCAATGAGGAACTACAATCGCTCAACGAGGAACTGCAATCTACCAACGAAGAACTGCAATCTGCCAATGAAGAATTGGAAACAGGCAATGAGGAACTACAATCTGCCAACGAGGAACTCCAAACAGCGTATGCAGAAATCAAGTACATGAACGCGGACATCGTCAAGAAAGATATAACGCTTGTAGAAGCCAATACGTTGTTCAGCACCCTGTTTGAGAATACCCAACAAGGGAATATTTTGTTAGAAGAAAATTTGTTGGTGCGCCTCATCAACCGCGAAGCTGTGAACCTATTTGCCCGAATAGGCATTACGCAACTCGACACAAACAAGCATATATTGGCTATGTTGGCAGGCAAGACTGCAGAGCGTTTGCAACACCTCATAGAACAAGCGAAGCACACACATGAAATACAGAAAGAAACTATAGAAATAGAATACATCAATAAAAAATACTATTATGAGTTTTGTATCTCGCCTGTAAAACCATTATTCGATAACAAAATCACCTACCTGACTATCAGCATACACGACACTTCTGAAGTGCGTAGGCGAGAATTAGAGCTTTTTCATAGGGACGAGTTGCTGTCTTCTTTGCTACACTCCAATTCCAGCTACCTCATACGCACAGACATGGAAGGGCGATATACCTATATAAATGAGGCTTTTTGTGAAAAATTTGGCTTCACACGCGAGCAGTTGATAGGCAAGCATTACGCGCCTACTGTCCACCATGAAGACCTCCAAGAGTGTGAAAAAGCAGTCAAGGAATTATTCGCCAATCCTTCAAGCATCATAACCTTTGAGATACGCAAGCCTAATCCACAAGGCGGCTATTTTGATACAGAATGGGAATTTGCGACTATCCAAAACCAAGAAGGGCAAATCATAGAAGTACAAGGAGTAGGCAAGGACATCACGCCTTATAAGAACGCCCTCAAAGCCTTAGAAGAAGAACGCAACCAACTCGAAATGATGATTTGGGGAGGCAGGCTTGGCACATGGGATTGGGACTTGCCTACAGGCAAGATTATTTTTAATCATCGTTGGTTAGAAATGATGGGCTATGATGAAACAGAGGCAAATATCGACATTACCGAGTGGCAAAACCTCATACACCCAGACGACAAGGCAAAGGTGATGAAAGCCTTGCAAGACAACATCATAGGCAATACGGCTTTTTATGACATAGAACACCGAAAACGCGCCAAAAATGGCGAGTGGCGTTGGCTTTCGCTCATAGGCAAGGTCGTAGAACGTGACAAAAAAGGAAAGGCAATACGCGTAATAGGTATTCACCAAGACCTTACAGACAAAAAACGCGCAGAGGAAAGCGTCAAAATTAGCGACTCACGCAATCAATCTATCTTGGATACCATGCAGGAGGGAATTGTATTGCAAGACATGGCAGGGGCTATTATCTCTTGTAACCAAAGTGCTGAACATATCTTGGGGCTTACCTACGAACAAATGATAGGGCGCACCTCTATTGACTCAAGTTGGAAGGCGATTAAAGAAGATGGTTCGCCCTTTTTGGGTGAAGAACACCCCGCTATGGTTACTATCCGCACAGGCAAGCCACAGCAACAAGTCCTCATGGGAGTTTATAAACCTGATGACACTATTTCGTGGATATCCGTCAATTCACAATTACTCTACCACCCCGATACAAAAACGCCGTATGCAGTTTTTGCTACTTTTTATGATATTACACAACGCAAAGAAGCCGAAAAACAAGTAGCTTGGGAAAAACAACGCCTTCACAATATCTTGGAAGGTACGAATGTAGGCACTTGGGAATGGAATGTGCAAACAGGCGAAAGCATTTTTAACAATCACTGGGCAGAAATGTTGGGTTATACTTTAGAAGAGCTACAGCCCATCAGCATAGAAACGTGGACAAGGCTTTGCCACCCTGAAGACCTTGTGCTGGTAAATAAAAAAATAGAAGAGCATCTCGAAGGCAAGGCGCAATATTATGATTGTGAGGCGCGTATGCTTCATAAAAATGGACATTGGATTTGGGTATTGGACAGAGGCAAAGTACACGAATGGACAGAAGATGGCAAACCCTTGTGGATGTCTGGCACACATTTAGAAATTACAGACAAGAAAGAAGCGGAAGCGGATTTGCAGGCAAGCGAACAACGCTACAGGCAAGTGGTAGAAACACAAAGCGACTTTGTGCTACTCTCTGAGCCTGACACTACTATCATGTTTGCCAATGCGTCCTTAGCTAAGATATTAGGCGTTACAACCTCGCAAATGTTGGGGTTGAAGTGGGTAAATTTTGCTAATCCGAATGACTTAGAGGATATTTTGAAAAAAATACAAATACTCTCGCCTACCCAAAACAACTTCATTACCGAAAACCGCGACAAACGCGCCAATGGCGAATGGGGCTGGACACAATGGATAAACCAAGGCGTGTTTGATGAAGCAGGCAGGCTTATCCAAATACAGTCTGTAGGGCGTGATGTTACAGAGGTAAAAAAAGTGCAAGAACTTTTGATGCAACGCAATCAGGAACTACAAGAGAGTGAAATAAAACTAAGAGCCTTGTCCAACAGTACCAAAGATGGCAATGTATTAATAGGCAAAAATTATGAAATCTTATTCTTCAACGAAGCCACTGCCCAATACATCAAATACTATTTTGGAAAGGATATGGCAGTAGGCGAGTCTATATTGGCATACACCACTCCCAACGAACATGTCCGCTTTAAGGAATGTTTCAACAAGGCATTGCTTGGCGAAATGGTTGTTGCGGAGCAACTTTATACTTTCCCTGAAGGCACTTCTTATTACTTCGAAGTAAAATACTCGCCTGCCTACGACCAAAATAACAACCTCATAGGTGTTTCATTTGTT
>RDXI01000196.1 GCA_004292795.1 Bacteroidota bacterium
ATGGGCAGGCAGGCAAGGAGTAAAAGTAAGAAGAAGTGTTTTTTCATAAATATGGGTATATGGTTGGTTTAAAGTGTTTATTTTCTTGAATAAATGGTTTAGTGCGCCAATGAAGTGGTTTAGTGCGCCAATGAAGTGGCTTAGTGCGCCAATGAAGTGGCTTAGTGCGCCAATGAAGTAGCTTAGTGCGCCAATAAAATGGCTTAGTGCGCCAATAAAATGGTCTTGTTACTCGATGAAATGGTCTTGTTACTCGATGAGGTGGTCTTGTTACTCGATGAAGTGGTCTTGTTACTCGATGAAGTGGTCTTGTTACTCAATGAAATGGTCTTATTACTCAATAAAATGGTCTTGTTACTCAATAAAATGGTCTTGTTACTCAATGAAATGGTCTTGTTATTGATGCACAAGAGGAAAGTTTTGCATGAGCATATGGTTTTTGAGCAAAGTTAATAGTTCCAATCAAATTTCTTCTCGAAACGTTTGTATGTTTTTTCTACCGTTTTGGTTTTGATAAGGGCATTAAAAGTAATTTGTCCCCAATTATCTTTTAATCTTTCAAAACGATTGTTCCACAAGAAGGGAATATTTACCCCAAAAGACAATTTAAAAGGTTGCGCACCAAACAAAATTTCAGGGCGTATTTTGATATTGCCTTGCCTGAAATCAGTATAAAAGATGCCGTTGATACCCAAGCCCACAAGAGGCATAACGGCACGCCATGCGCTTGCCTTAAAGCCTACAATCGTTTTTTTACCTATCAAAATTTCTGTCCCCAAGCCATACGTAGTAAAATTATAGAAGCCCTGACTGCTTAGCAAAGTGGAATTGTTATAGCCTATTTCTATGTAATGAAATGTAGAATCGGGATTGGTAGGAGTCTTAGTTTGTTGAAAATTGTAGCCTATCAATAGCTGCCTCATTTTGTGCGTTTCAAAAATGCGTATGCTATAACCCAAACTATCATATCTGAACTTGATTATTGGCTTTTTGGGTTTCTGTGCATAGGTTTGTGAGGCGATTATCAAAGCCAAAAAAAGGCAAAAGAGTTTTCTCATGAGAATATAAGTTTTGCTGCAAAACTGCAAAATTTTGTGGAATGTTGCAAAAATGGTTATGGTTGCATTATGAATGATAATGAAACGTAAACGGTTACTTCTCGGAATGTGTTGAGTTCGCTTGGACAAAGTCGCGGAATATCTCCATCAAGTATTTTAGCTTGCCCGCATCTCCACAAGCCTCAAATTTTTGTTCAGAAACCGACCAACCATACCAATCGTTTTCGTCATTCTCGATAAGGGTATATGGCTTTACTATTTCTTCAAGGGGTGTGCCAGCCAAATCAATAGATATGCCCCAGCCTGGGTTATCTACAGTATATATTTGGATACTAAATTCATGTTCCCACTCTCCATCACAGTTTTGGAGATACCAATTTTGCAAAAATTCTACAGCGTCCATTGAAATTAACATTTGTTTTTATCACAAAACTGCAAAATTTTGTGGAATGTTGCAAACTCACACCAACCAAACCGAAGAAACCTCGCCATCGCCTACAATAGAAAGGTAAAACAAATTTGCTAATCGTTTTTTTGTTTGCAATTCTAATTCGGGTAAATGTTTCCGTTCTTCCTCTGTCAAGTCGTCCATTTGTAAGAGTTGGGCTATGCCTCTAAGTTGGCTAAATTTTGTGGGAACTTCATGATGATAAATATCTGCAAACCTATAGCTATCTGCATATAGATAGAAGTCATACGCACTTTTGATAAGACTAAACAAAGCATTTTCAGAAAAGACAAGCCCTTGCATGAGTTGTTTGGCTAACAGGAAGCTGTTTTTTTGCCTGCTACACAACAATCTTGCAAGGTTTGGGCATACATCATCATCATTTTCTGTATCATTTGTTGCTAAGAGAGCATTTTCTCTTGCGCTTTGGATTTCTATATCCATGATGGCTTGGAATAAGGGAAGTGCTATTTTTGCCTCTATATCTGCATAAAAAGTGTCTTGGTCTTTTAACCTTTCATACTCTATAGCTTCTATGATGTCAAAAATATGTTGTTCTCTCGGAGTAAGTTCTTGCATACAGGGTTGTTTTGCTACAAAACTGCAAAACTTTGTGGAATGTTGCAAACGCTATACGAACCAATTGTAGCTATATTAAATAAAATTGCATCTTATTTTTTTCAAAATCTTGCCTTACAATACTATCATTTACAAGTATTTTATTAGGCATAATTAATTTGTGTATTCTACCAATCCATTTGTAAACAAAGGGATAAGGTAGGCAAGAAAAAAATGGTATCAAAAAAGAGGCTATCCACAACGGACAACCTCCCAAGTATAACGTAGGCAAGCCATTACTCCCACTTCAACACATCACGCTTGATGATGTAGTAGAAGCCGAACAGCAACAACGCCATGAACAAAAGCATCTCGAAGAAGCCAAACCAGCCTAACGCCTTGAAATTCACTGCCCAAGGATAGAGGAAAATAACCTCCACATCAAACAGCACGAACAAAATGGCTATCAGGAAGTATTTTACGGAAATAGGAGTGCGGGCATCACCCACAGGCTCAATACCACATTCCCACGTTTCGTCTTTTATTTCGCTGTTGCGCTTCGGTCCCAACAAGTGGGTAGCTATCATAGTAGCAATCACAAAAGCCATAGCCAAGCCGAATTGTATGAAGATAGGCCAGTAATCGAAGGGGACGTATTCTTTAGCAAGTAGTAGCATAGAGGTAGAAGGGTGGAAGGGTGGAGGGGTAGAAAGGTGGAAGGGTAGAGGGGTGGATTATTGGTTAAATATTCAACAAATCAACTTTCAACCATCATCTCTCAACTTTCAACACAAAAATAGGGAGGGTTTTATGAATTTGCAAATTTTTTTGGATTTGTTTTTTGATATGCCCATAAACCGTACAAAAAAGCACTTCCGCCCACCAATAAAATGACAAACTGCTGTACGGCGTGCATAAAAGTAGCTAACAAAATACCTTCTTCTACGCTCAAATTGCGCAAGGCGAAAATATTGCCGACCATCAAATGATACGCTCCCGCGCCACCTTGCACAGGCACAGACATTCCGATAGTACCCGTAATGAGAATAATGTAGGCAAACCACATATCGAGGTGCGCTGTCCTATCGAAGCAGAAAAACAGGATATAGCCCATAAAATAGTACAACACCCAAATAAACAAGCTATAAAATATAAACTCACCTTTGCGCTCCACAGTTCGAAGGCTGACAATGCCCTGCCAAATTCCCTCGCCAATGCGTCTAAGGCGTAGCCCTAATGGGTGCGAAGTGCGCCTTACCCAAAACAACAAGACAATGCCCGAAACTGCACCCACGACAAACAAAGTGCCGAAAATTGCCCAAAAAGCGGTGTTTTGGGAGGCAAGGCTGGGGATTTTTTGTTGCAAAAATTGCCAAACGGTAGCGGTCATATTGCCTGCCTCTGCCAAAAGCATTATGACCAACAACACAAACAAAATCAAAATATCCAATACGCGCTCTGTGATTATCGTCCCTACCGAAACGGCTAAAGGCACTTGGCTACTGCGTTGCACAATGGTACAGCGTGCTACCTCGCCTGCTCGTGGAATGAGAACATTGGCGAAATAACCCGCAAACACGGCTACAGTGGCTTGCCAAACCGTAACCTCATAGCCCAAAGGGCGCAATACCAATACCCAACGGTAGGCACGCGCCCAGTGGCTGATGATGCCCAACAGCAAGGAAAGACTCAACCAAAAATAATTGGCTTCTTGAAACAACTTGCCTATTTGTGCCAAACTTACCTTCTGCAAGGCATAACCCATCAAAACGATAGATAGCAACAAAGGCAGTCCGTAGGCAAGGACTTTGCGAATACTCATGAAAAAAAATTACCCAAATTTTATATAGGGTAACGAAGGTAGGAATACATGGATTTACAACAAAAAACGCTACACAAGGCGGTTGTTTTCATCAGGAAAGACCAAACGCGGTTGGAATTGCTTGGCTTCTTCCCATTCCATATACGCGTAGGCTATCACAATCAAAATGTCGCCCATTTGTACCTTGCGGGCGGCGGGACCATTGAGGCAAATTTGCCCAGAGCCACGCTCTCCTTTGATGATATAGGTTTCAAAACGCTCTCCGTTGTTGATATTTACTATCTGTACGCGCTGACCAGCAATCATATCTGCCGCATCAAGCAAATCCTCGTCTATAGTAATGCTCCCTACATAGTGTAGTTCAGCTTGTGTAACGCGCACCCTGTGGAGCTTAGATTTTAAGACTTCTACTAACATTCCGTTATAGATATAAAGTTTTTTGTGCAAAGTTAAGGCAGAAAATGATAAAACAAAATATTTAACTATTCGATAGGCAAGGCGCGGAAAAGGCGTTGTTTTTAACAAATTTTTTGGGTAGTCTAAAAATATCTCCTAACTTTGCGCCCAGTATGAACGGAGATAAAATCTTGCATTACCGCATAGAGCAACCCGCGTATGAAAATGCTTTGTTTAGGTACTTTGTAGGCACACACACCATTTTTTCGAAAAAAGTGCTTATCAAAACGCCCAAAGTAGTCTTCACTCCCGAAGAGAAAGAGGCATTTGCTACCGAAACGCGCCAATTTGCTCGCCTGCAACACCCTACGCTTACAACGCTCTACGACTACATAGAGAGCGAAGAAGGGGCGTATGTAGTGCTTGACTACCACAAAGGTACAACGCTTGCAGACTATATTCATCTTCAACATGGGCTTTTACCCGAAGCACAAGCCATTGCAACGCTCTTGCAACTGATTGATGTGTGGGAAATGGCGCATAAAGAAGGTGTGTTTGGCGGAGTTATTCGCCCAAGTTATATATTGCTTACATCAGACTACACGCTCAAGGTGCAGGATATTGCTTTGAGCAAGTTTTATACGCAAAAAATGGTGCAGTTGGGCGATAAGGACAATATGTGCCGACTCGCGCCTGAATTTTGGCGTGATGGTGTGGTGGTCGATGAACGTGCCGATATTTATGGTTTGGGATTGCTGTTGTTCGAATTGCTAACGGCAAAAGTGCCATACGCAGGACTGACAATAGCCGAAATGCGCTCCAAAATCTTAGACGAGCCAATGCCCTCGCCTAAAGCCTTTTATCCGCTCATCTCGCCTGCTACAGAGGAAATAGTGCGCAAAGCGACTGCCAAAAATCCACAAGACCGCTATGCTTCGTGTGCCGAAATGCGCCAAGCCTTGCTCGATTGGAAGCCCTCGCCTGTGGAAGTGCCTGTAGTGGCAGAAAAAGTAGCCGAAAAAACGCCCTTGCCTGAAAAAAACAAAAAACCTGTTTTTGACATCAGCCAATACAAAACTTTCAATCTTTTGCCTTGGCTAACGCTCTCGGCTTTTGTGGTGTTGGCGTTGTTGGCGTGGCAGTATGCAGGCAAGCCTAAAACGACTCGAAGCGAAATAGTGGCGAACATTCAAGACGAAGGGCGCATCAAGTTCTTTCAAGACTCAGTAGCCAAAGCCCAGTTCAAAAAAGCCATTGACGACAGCATCAAACGCTCTAAGGAAATTGCCAAAAAGCAAGTAGTTGTAGAACCCTATATGCACCGAGTTCGTTTAGGCGAGTCGCTTGACCGCATAGCCCGCCGTTATTATGTTACGGTGGACACGCTGAAAAAAATGAACGGTATGACAGGCAAGGAAGTTTTGAAACCCAAAACGGGCATCAAGATTCCTGTGCGTGCTGTGTATCACATGAAAGACAAAGAAACCCTCGAAATGGTAGGGCAGAAGTTCAACATCAACCCGCTTGTACTCAAAGAAGTAAACCAACTCTATCCCAAACCTCCCAAAGCAGGCGAGGCTCCAGACCCGATTATCTTCGAAGGCAAGGAAATCATCATTCCCTTCATTATGCCCAAAAAATGAGTGAAGGAGTGAGAGAGTGGTTGAGTGAGGGAGCGAATGAGTGAATTTAGCTTGCTTACTTGCTTTCACTTTTTGGCATAACAACTTACCTACCTACTTACTCACTCATTCACTTACCCACTCATTCACTCAACCAATCATTCACTTACCCACTCAATCACTCTTTTACTCTTTACTCATGAATACAGACAATAAGACACCACGTACCTCTGAACGCAGTCGAATATGGCTCATACTCATCATTATCGGGCTGGCTGTAGGCAATTTTGTCGTGTTTTATATGCTTTGGAAAGGCAAAGAATCAGACAAAGCCATGTATGAGCGTTTGCTCAAAGACCAAAAATCCGAGTCGGAAAAAGACCTCAACAATTTATCAGAAAAGCTAAAGGAACAAATAGCACGTGCTGAACAAATGGGCGAAGAAAGTCGCTCTTTCGTGGACTCGTTGCAAAGAGTGTTGCGCTCTGTGGACGCAGACCGAAACACGCTCCGCAATACGCTCAAAGTTACGCAAGACCAACTCAAGCAATACAAGGAAAAAATAGACGCTTACGAAATCTTGCTCAAGAAAAAAGACCAAGAAATCGACAAGCTCCGCGAAACTGCCAATGTGTTGTATGACAAAAACAATGAGCTGAAAGACGAAAAAAACAAGCTCCTTGTAGAGAAAAACGAGATAGACCAAGAACGCGACAAGCTGAAAAACAAGGTGGAAGCGGCGGCGGCTTTGAAGGCGGAAAATTTGGTCGTGAATGCCATCAACGACAAAGGCAAGGAAGTAAGCGGTGGGCAATATCGCGCTAAAAATATCACCAAAATCAGTGTTTCGTTTAATATTGCCGAAAACCGCCTCGCCAAAATAGGC
>RDXI01000197.1 GCA_004292795.1 Bacteroidota bacterium
ATCAAGATGTCGCCCCGCTGGGGCTTTGAAAGACCTAAACCGTTGTGCTACAAAGATGTCGCCCCGCTGGGGCTTGTATGTAACCTTTTTATTTCCGAATTCACGTTTTTTAATAAAACCTTAAACATTCTGTAACACACAAAGCAAAAAACCTCGCTTTTTTTGCACAAAAAATAATGAGTTATGTATAAAAGAATACTCTCGGTATGCTTGTTAGCTACAAGCATCATAGCCTGCCAACAAAAAGAAACCTTTGATACAAAGGAAGACATCGCTTCTTTTGTAGAAGTAGGTAGCATAGATTTGGGTAGTGCAGGCGCGTCTGAAATCAGTGCGTATGACCCCACGACCAAACGCTTGTTTGTAGTGAATACACAAGCCTCGCCTGCTCTTTTCCGCATTGACGTAGTGGATTTGTCCTCGCCTGCCTCGCCCAGATTGGAAACCAATATCAACGTTGCAAGCGTAGGCGCGGCGAACAGCGTAGCCGTAAAAAATGGCAAATTGGCAGTAGCTATTGAAGCCCCTGTGAAGCAAGACGCAGGCAAGGTTGCTTTTTATGATACGAAAACCCTCGCATTGCTCAACACCGTTACGGTAGGCGCGTTACCTGACATGGTTACGTTCTCGCCTGATGGCAAATATGCCCTGACTGCCAACGAAGGCGAGCCAAACGCGACTTATACAGTCGATCCCGAAGGTTCTATTTCTATCATCACAGTAGCCGACTACAGCGTTACAACTGTAAATTTCAGCGCGTTGGCAAGCCAAGAGGCAACCTTGAAAAATGGCGGTTTCCGTATTTTTGGCTTAAATGCCGATTTTGTGAAAGACATCGAGCCTGAATACATCGCTGTATCAGATGACTCGCAAACTGCGTGGGTTACCTTGCAAGAAAACAACGGTATTGCCAAAATTGACCTCAATACCAAAGCTATCACAGCTATTTATCCGCTTGGTTTCAAAGACCATAATATTGTTGCCAATGCTATAGACCCCAGCGACAAAGACAATACAGTTGCGTTTACGCCTTATCCTATCAAAGGAGTGTATCAACCCGATGCTATAGCATACTACTTACACAATGGCACACCTTACTTATTCACAGCCAACGAAGGAGATGCACGAGATTATACGGCTTTCAAGGAAGAAACCAACGTATCAGCAGTTACCCTCAATGCAACCTCTTTCCCCAATGGCGCGGACTTGAAAACAGAGGCAAAATTGGGCAGACTTACCATTACGAACACTTTAGGCAAGAATGGTAGCAACGAACACACTGAACTGTATGCTTTCGGAGCGCGTTCTTTCAGTGTTTGGAACGGACAAAGTGGCGCGTTGGTGTATGATAGTGGCAATCAATTAGAGAAAGATGTCATCAACAACATTCGTAGCAACTATGATGATGGACGTAGCGACAACAAAGGCGTAGAACCCGAAGGAATTACGATTGGCAAGGTAGGCGAGAGCGTACTCGCGTTTGTAGGGTTGGAGCGTGCAGATGCTATTGTAGTCTATGATGTAACCACTCCTACCGCGCCCAAGTTTTTAAGGGCTATCGCTACTTGTGATGCTCCCGAAGGGCTTTTGTTCATTCCTGCACAAGACAGCCCTACAGGAAGGTCTATGCTTATCGCAAGTTGTGAGAATGACGGACTTGTGCGCATATATCAAACAGGGAATGTACTTATCAAATAATTATGACTTAACACTCGAAAACTTGCCTGCCCTTGTAGGCAAGTTTTTTTTATATGGGTTAGGTATTCGTTTTGAATGTTACTTATATGTTACGCCTATATTATGCTATCGTTTGTAATTTTAGGCAAGACTATTTGAAAAATTTTGAAATGCAGTTGGCTATCTGTATCTTTGTAGCATGAGAAAAATTTTTTGCGCCTTTGTAGTGCTTTACATGGCTTGTACGCCTCTTTTAGTAGCTCAAAACGAAAAACCTAAGCTCGTGGTGGGCGTTATTGTCGACCAGATGCGCTATGATTATTTGACACGCTTTTATGATAAATTTGGCGAAGGCGGGTTCAAACGCCTCATGAACAAAGGTTTTCAGTGCCACAATGCACACTACAATTATATTCCCACAGAAACAGCCCCTGGACACGCCTCTGTTTTCACAGGTTCAAGCCCTGCCTATCATGGCATAGTGGCGAATACTTGGTGGGAAAATCACCAATATGCCTACTGTGTGGGCGACACTACAGAGCGCACTGTAGGCGCGGAAACTTCAGCAGGCGAGATGTCGCCTCGCAATTTGTTAGTAACTACCTTTTCAGACCAAGTGCGCATAGCTACCAATCAACGTGGGCGTGCTTTTGGCGTGTCTATCAAGGACAGAGGGGCAATCTTGCCTGTAGGTCATTCAGCGAATGGCGCGTTTTGGTACGATAAGCAAGGAGGTAAGTTTATCACAAGCACCTATTACATGAAAAAACTCCCTGCGTGGCTTCAGCAATACAACGACCTGAAACGCTCTGATAAACTGATAGAAGAAGGCTGGAAAACGCTCTTGCCTATAGACCAATACACCGAAGCAGGACCCGATGACAACAATTTCGAGAGCCACTTTCCTACTAAAGAAAAATCGGTTTTTCCTTACAACCTCCAACAAATACGTGACAACATCAAAAAATTGCAACTAAAACCTTCTATTTACGATATTTTGGTGGCTACTCCTGCAGGCAATGTGCTTGTGAAAGAAGTGGCAATGCGCCTGCTGAAAGAAGAAAAATTAGGCAAGGGCAATCTGACTGATGTACTCACGATTAGCTTTTCAAGCACCGACCTTGTGGGGCATTATTTCGGACCGCAATCTGTAGAAGTGGAAGACGTTTATTTGCGCCTTGACCGCGAGCTTGCCGAAGTATTGCAGACTTTAGACCAAGAAGTAGGCGAGCAGAATTATTTGTTTTTCCTTACCTCCGACCATGCAGGCGGAGATGTGCCTCGATATTTGCAAAGTATGAAAATACCCGGTGGATATTTTGATGAGAAAGTGATGCGAGTAACACTCGAAAAATACCTTACCTCCTTGTATGGCGAAGGCAAGTGGTTTGAGTTGGTAGAAGCCAATGGTTTGTATTTGAACAAACCCGCTATTGAAGCTAAAAAACTGAATATCAACGAAGTACAAGACGTAGTAGCCAACCAAATTCGCCTTATGACAGGTGTTTATGATGCTATGCCCGCCCACACAATCCACGACCAAACTCACGCTACAGGCTTTTGGGGTATGATACAAAGGGGTTATTATCACAAGCGAAGCCCTGATGTATTTGTGATACTCAAATCGGGTTGGTTAGACAAGGCGTGGGACGAAAGAGGTGGCACAAGTCATGGAACGCCTTTCAAATATGACACCCATGTTCCTTTGTTGTGGTATGGCTGGCGCGTGCCACAAGGCAAAAGCACTGTGAGGCGTGTAGAAATCGTGGATATTGCGCCCTCTGTGTGTGCTTTCCTACGTATTCAGTTTCCGAGTGGCGCGTATGGCGAGCCTATCAAGGAATTGTTTGAATAATGGCAAAAATTGGTTCTACACAACTTACCTAAAGGTTATGGAACAACGCTTGCGAACCCAATTAGAGAAATTCGTAAAACTATCTGACGAAGATTGGTCTGCCCTTGCCTTTGGGTTATATGTGCGCAAAATTCCCAAAAAAGAATATTTTATTCGCAAAGGCGAATATGGCAAAGAAATAGGAATCGTGCTTCAAGGAACACTACATCAATTTTACGAAAAAGATGCAGAGGAACGAAGCACGTACTTCTTCTTTGAGGATATGTTGGTAACGGCATACATCAGTTGTCTGACAGGCAAGAAAAGTGAGCTTTCTATTCAAGCCTTAGAAGACTGTGAAATTTTGTGTTTTGCTTATTCGGATTGGACTCGCCTTAGTCAAACGCTTTGGAGCTATCAACAGTTGGCAGGCAAGTTATCAGAATATGTGGCTATGGGTTTGGAGGAAAGAATGGTCGGCTTGTTGCTCCTAAGCCCCGAAGAACGTTATGTGCAGTTTCTTGAAAGCAACAAAAAGCGTATCATTGAGCGTATTCCGCAACATTACATAGCTTCTTACTTAGGCATTACGCCTGTTTCTTTGAGCCGAATACGCAATAGGATTATGAAAAAATCCTAATTTCTTATCTTTTGTTATCGTTTTTCGGGAGGTTTTAGGGCGAACTTTGCAACAAGTTATTGACTAAAACCTCTGAAATATGAAAAATCTCTTAAAAGTAGAAGAACTTTTGATGCTCGTGTTGAGCGTAGTTGTGTATCAGTCCACAGGCTGGGCATGGTATTGGTATTGGGTATGGTTTTTAGTGCCTGATGTGGGTATGTTGGGCTATCTGTTCAACACACGCATAGGCGCGTTTACCTACAACCTTACCCATCACAAAGCTGTAGCGGTTGCTATTGGTTTGGCAGGCTTTTTTTTGCAAAACCCTATCCTATTTTTCACAGGCAATTTGTTGTTTGGGCATAGTGCTTTTGATAGAATAGCGGGTTATGGACTAAAATATCCTGACAGTTTCAACAACACTCACTTAGGGCTGATAGGCAAACGAGCAGAAGGCATAATACCGAAATAATACCAAAATAATTCTTAACTTGCGTACAACACTTTACCACAAGGACACAAGAACACAAGAAAAAAAGGTAAAAGTAACGTGAGTTCGGAATTAGATTTAAATGTAAAATATTGTAAATCAATGGATTGAATAGACTTGCCCCAGCGGGGCTATATCTTTGTAGCACTATAAATAACCCACCTACAAGCCCCAGCGGGGCGACATCTATGCGCTATTAAGATGTTGCCCCGCTGGGGCTTTGGAAGACTTAAACCGTTGTGCTACAAAGATGTCGCCCCGCTGGGGCTTGTACGCAACCTTTTTATTTCCGAACTCACGTTAAAAGTAAGCTTCGTGACCTTGTGTCCTTGTGGTCAATACGCATTTTAAATCTTATTTTAGTATAAAAATCAACTTGCCTACAAAAATACCACAGAGGGACGAAGTTACACAGAGCTACACAAAAACTTAGTGTTTCTTCGTGCTTCTCCGTATCTCTGTGTTAAGTTTTTTTCGCACACCTTACATTTTGTTTTAGCCTTATTTCTTCAATACAATAACCGAAAAAGGCTTGCCTACGGGTACGGCACTTGTTTTGAGCCATTTGTTGTGTGGTTGAATGGCTTGCAGGGTAGTTTTGTTTTCTTGGGCTATTTGGGCAAGTGTTTTTTTCGCGCCTTGTGTGTAGTCGGTTAGTTGCTTTTCGGGTGTGCTAACGCCTATTTCTTCATCGAAGGCTATGATGTGTGCCAAAAACTTGAGGACGTACCAATGCGTTTCGCCTGTGATTTGCATAGTTTCTATGCCTTGCAAGTTTTGGTTTTTGTAGGTTTTGGCTATTTGGTTTTTCGCGCCTGTTCTGCCCATATTGTAGGAAAGCAACGAATTTACCCAATTATCGAACATCAGTTGGCTCTTTTTCAAGTAGTTTATCGCGCCCATTGTGGAGGAAACAATGTTCATGCGTTCATCTATAGCTTCGTTTACGATAATCCCCTCCTCCACTGCCGACTCTTTTTTGAATTGCCAATAACCCACCGCGTTAGACTTAGAAACGGCAGTAGCTTTGAGCATACTTTCTTGGATAGGCAAGAGGCGAAAATCTAAAGGCAATTCGGCTTTCTGCAATTCACGTTCAATCAAAGGCATATAGCCATCTATGATTTCCAACTGACGAAAATAGGCAGGCGCACTTTCTCGCAATTTATTCACATACGATTGAACTTTCTGTTTCGCATCAGCATTGAGGCGAAGGCGCATACCCAACGCCAACATTTCGGTAGGCACTGTTTTTGCCTCCAAAGTACGCATACTGTAGGAAAGCCCAGCACTATTTTTAGGGTTTTCTTTGGGATTTTCTTTAGGCGAGTCTTTGGGCGTTTCTTCTTCTTCTTTGGCGGGGCTTCCGCCTCCTCCTGTAGGCGAGGACGAGGTAGTGCTTTTGACCACGATTTTTTGCCCTACTTTCAGGTTATCGGAGGAAAGCTTGTTCCAATTGCGCAACTCGCCTGCCGACACGCCATACATACGCGCTATCTTGAATAAGCCCTCTCCTGCCTGTACAGTGTGCGTTTTGGTAGTCGTGGTTTTGGTGCTTTCTACCAAATTTTGTTTGGGAATGTTCGTATTGGTTTTTGTAGTTGGTTTTACGATAGGTGCGTTGCCTTCCACTTTTATTTCATCGCCTACTTTTATGACAGAATTTACAGTCATCAAATTCCATTGGCGGATAGCTTCAACTGAAACGCCATACTTTCGAGCAATGGCAAACAGCGTTTCGCCCTTGCCTACACGGTGCGTTTTTTGGCTTGTCGAAACCTCTTCAGTGCCTTCTGTGAAGGCATCTTCTTCATAAGTATTGAAGTCTAACTCGCCTCCGCGCATAGTCAGCACTTGCACTTCTGCCGAAGGCGAGGCAGTGGAAATAGGCAAGATAACTTCGTATTCCTTGCCTGCGGGTATGGGTTGGTCTTCGGCTATCCAATCGTTGTATTGCGTAAGGTCGGAAAGTTTTATTTTAAATTCTTCGGCTATTTGCTTCAGGGTTTTGTTGCCTGTTTTTTTGTAGCGCACAAGGCTTGTAGGCGCGTCAGGGTTTCGACCAAGTGCATTGTCGAGCAATGCCCATCGAGCCACAAACTCCAGCACTTCGGGGTGCAGGGCTTTGGTA
>RDXI01000198.1 GCA_004292795.1 Bacteroidota bacterium
TGCCTACTTTGGCGAATATCTTGAGCAAGATTGCGGAAATTGTGATGTGTGCGAAGATGGGCGCGAGATGTTTGATGCTACAGTGTTGGCTCAAAAAGCCCTTTCCTGCATGGCGCGTACCAATGAATTGATTAACCAACATTTATTGATTGATATTTTGCGTGGCGCACCCAAAAAAGAGGTGCAACAAAAAGGCTATGACCGCCTGAAGACGTTTGGCGTGGGCAATGACCTTTCACAAGAGGAATGGGCGGATTGTATAGCGCAAATGATAAACTTGGGCATCATCGAGCTTGCCTACCATGAGGGCTATGTGCTGAAGCTGAACGAAAGGAGTTGGGATATTTTGAAAAATGGCAAGACGCTTGAGTTGGCTAAGTATGTGGCTACCAAAAAAGGGCAAGACGACCAAGAGTCAGACACGCCCTCGAAGCCCAAACACGAAATTATCCAAGATGAACTTTTTGAACGCTTGAAAGAATTGCGCAAGAAAATTGCTGACCGCGAAGGCGCACTTCCGCAAAATGTGTTCAGCGATACTACCCTTTGGGAAATAGCACGCTACAAGCCTATTCGTGAGAACGAGTTGGAAACCATCACAGGCATTACTTCGGACAAAGTGCGCCGTTATGGATATGATTTTACAGAATTGGTGCTTGCCTTCATACGCGAGAAGAAAAACCAAAACAGGCAAGACCAAAATAGCTCGCAGGCAAGGCAGAAGCCCTATCAACGCGACAACTTCCAACGCAAAAATGACAACTCGCATCAGCAAATCCAAAATCGTATTCAGCAGGTAAGCCCCACACAGCAAGACCCCGATAACCACAAGGTTTCGCTTCAAATGTATCAATCAGGGCTAAATCCGCAACAAATAGCCGATAAACGTGGTATCAAGATTGAAACGGTGGTAACACACCTCATCAAACTGCACCACGAAGAAAATGCAGAAATTGATTTTTGGTTATTGCTCAAACGTGCCGAGTATGAAATCATCATGGACGCTGTAGTAAGCATCAATTTGAAGAAAGGCGATGCCCTCAAACCGCTTTATGAGTACCTGAACGAAGAATATGAATATTACAAATTGCGCATCGCGCTTCTTTTGTGGGAACAAGAAGAACGCAAAAGAGAACAAGAGGAATCGGTTAGAACCAAGATTTTGAATTATTAGGTTGTTATATGCTACTGCTACATAGCCCGTGGAAACGCGGGCTATGCTTTTTTAAAGGCATATCGGGGTTATGGAGGACTATGAAAAATGCAATATTTCATAAAAAAGTACAACAAAAAATATGCTATCATCTTGCCTACCCACAAAAGCAGGCAAGATTATTAAAAATTAACAAATTGATTTACAATATTTTATAAAAAAGAAGGGCGAAGTAGGCAAGTTTGCTTGTTGCCTAAAATCAATCACATATAACTATTTATTACATGGATAGTTTTGCTATTCTATTGAAAATACAAATTTTATTTGTTAAATTTACATCATTAACTAATAAAATACCGTAATACATGAAGATTTTTACGAAACGAGGAACTGCATTTATCCTTTTCTTATTTATTGGACTATACAGTTGCCGAACCATTCCTAACACCTCCAGCCAGTCGGAACTGCATAACGTGGTGAGAGAGAAAAAACGTATGCGCCCCGACCGCCCTGATTTGGCGTTGTTGCATGACATCAACAGGACAAAAGACCCCGCTACGGGTACTGTACCTTACGAAAGACGTGCTATTGCCATGAAATATACACGCGATAAAATGCGTGAAAAAGCGGCAATTACAGGCGTAAATTGGACAGAGCGCGGTCCAAACAATATCGCAGGGCGCGTAAAATCATTGATATTTGACCCTAATGACTCTGCTAATGGCTACAAAAAAGTGTGGGCTGGAGGAGCTGATGGCGGTCTTTGGTACAACAATGATATTACAGATGCCAATTCTTCTTGGCAAAAAGTAAGTGACTTTTGGTCAAACTTGGCAGTAACTTCTATCGTGTATGACCCTAATAACACCCAAACCTTTTATGTGGGTACAGGCGAGGGCTTTTTCAATGTAGATGCAGTGCGTGGTGATGGTTTTTGGAAATCGACCAATGGTGGAGCTACTTGGACACATTTTCCTACGCCTTCTGTGGGTACAACCTTCTACCGAATTAACCAAATGGTAGTGGCGAATGATGGCAGTGTGTTGATAGCAGACCGCGATACAGGCGTTATACGTTCTACAAATGGTGGAACGACATGGAATGTTGTGATTGCCAATGGTGATGGAAATACGGAAGGTGTGGATTTGGAGCGTGCCGCTAATGGCGATTTGTATTGCTCCACAAGTCTATTTACGACAAGTGCTATCCGTAAATCAACCAATCATGGCGCAACATGGACTACATTGAGCTATGGAACAGCTACAGGCACACCGGGCAGAATAGAGCTTGCTTGTGCGCCAAATGCCGCCAATACACTGTACGCAGTAGCCTACAATGCGGCAACGGCAACCGATAATGATGTGTCGTTTATCAAACGCAGTACAGATGGTGGCTCTACGTGGACAACCATCACTCGACCCGGTTATATTACCAATACAAGTACTTGCGCACAAAGCACAACACACTATACCCGCGCCCAAGCTTGGTACAGTTCGGTGCTAAAAGTTCATCCTACAAATAGTGCTTGCCTACTGGCAGGAGGAATTGACTTGTTTAGGAGTATTGATGCCACAGATACACCAGGCAACCAAGTAAGTTGGACACCTCTTTCGTATTGGACAGGCGTAACGTGTGGCTTGCCTATCGTGCATGCTGACCAACACGCTATAGCATTTCACCCCACAGATTTTAACAAAGTTATTTTTGGAAATGATGGGGGCGTGTATTATTCAACTAATGCAGGCAATACAAGTGTGGCGCAACCTTCCATAGAGGCACGCAATAAGAACTTTAATATCACACAGTTTTATGCAGTAGCTACTAAGAATGAACAAAACTCAGCCTTTTATATAGGCGGGGCGCAAGACAATGGTTCTTTGATTATGAATGGTTTTCAAGCAAAACCCGGCAGAGAAGGAACAGGCGGTGATGGAGCATTTTGTTTTGTTGACCAAGACAATGCCAATGTAGTCATTACTTCGTATGTTCAGAATAATTACTATCAATCAACTGATGGTGGGCTTACCTTCCCTACTATGGCTTTAGCAGGTACAGGAGGCGATTTTATCAATGCGGCTACGTATGATAATCAGGGGAATATTCTCTACACAAATAGAGCTTCTGGCTCTATGTATAGAGTAACAAGTATTGGAGGCACACCCGCTAGCACAGCCGTAACGCTCAGTCCCGCCTTGTCAGGCTCGGCTACAGCATTGAAAGTTTCTCCTAATACTGCCAACGTTTTATTTATAGCAGGCAATTCGCCTGATGCCGCAAATCCACCAAGATTATATAAAATAACAGGGGCAAATACGGGCGCAACTGAAGCACCAAGTGATATTTCAGGTACGCAATTACCCAATGGAGCGACTATTTCCTCAATAGATGTGGGCGCAACCGACAACCAAATTATGGTTACTTTGTCTAACTACGGTGTAAATTCTGTTTGGGAAACTACCAACGGAGGTACAAATTGGACAAACAAAGACAATGCTACTATTCCTGATATGCCTATTCGTTGGGGATTATACAATCCAAACAATCGCAATCAAGTATTATTGGCTACCGAAGCAGGGGTATATTCTACAGATGACTTCCATGTGGGAAGCCCTACGTGGGGACCTACTGCCAATGCTTTGGCGAATGTGCGTTGTGATATGTTGCAATACAGGGCTATTGATAAAACTGTAGTGGTAGGCACGCATGGACGTGGTATTTTTACAACTGATATATGGGCAGATTCGTATGCTGATTTTGATTACACGCGCACTTCTTGTAATGGCGTGCAGTTTAATGATGGCAGTCTGCGCCCCAATAACTCGTGGGCGTGGGACGTAAATGGAGATGGAATTACGGATTATACAACGCAAAATCCTACACATACCTATACCACACCCGGTACGTACTCGGTGCGTTTGACGATAGCCAATGGAACTTCGAGTATCACGAAAACTAATTACATTTCTATAGTAGGTACAGCACCTACAGCTTCTTCGTGTGCTATAGCAACTAATTCTAACAAATCTAATACAGTGGGAATATTGAATGTTTCGGTGGGAACAATCAATCATACTACTCCGCCTGACGATGGCACATACAAAGATTACGCCTGCGAACAAAGCACAGTTTTGAACACCAATACAAACTATACCATGACCATCAAAGTAGGTGATGGCATAAACCCCATGGGCTGTAGAGCGTACATTGACTACAACAATGATGGTGATTTTGCTGATACAGGCGAGGATATTGGTTCTACAACTTCCAGTGCTACTATTACGCAAACTATCAATTTTACGACTTCTACCTCGCCTACAAAATCGACCAATTTGAGAATGAGGGTTTTGTGCGCCTTTTCCTTAACACCCTCTACTTGTAGTGAGGTAGGTTTGTATGGACAAGCAGAAGACTATTCGGTTATTTTTGCTGATGCTATCACTTGGACAGGCAACACCAATACCGATTGGCACAATACAGCTAACTGGAATCCTGCCGTAGTGCCTGGGCGTTTCAATGATGTAACATTGCCCACTGGTCGTCCTAATTATCCTACTATCGTTACGAGTACACCCGTTTGTAAGAACTTGACTATCAACAACGGCGCAAACCTTACTATTGGAAACGGTGGAAATATTGTAGCAGGAGGAGATTTGGCTTGCGCAGGAACGCTTACCTACGGAGGCACTACTGCCCAAACAGCTTTGCCACAAGCCGCTGTTATTTCAGGCAACTTGGTTATCAATAACCCTGCAGGTGTTAAATTGGTAAACGCCATTACGGTTAATGGTACGCTTACTATCTCCAATGGTTATTTGGATATGAACGGCAACGACATCAACTTAGGCACTGCAGGCACATTGGTAGAAACACCAAGCGCAGATAGGGTTGTATTTGATGGTTTGACAGGCTCGTTGGCAGAAATTATAGCCACAGGGCGCGTCATAAATGCAAGTTATACAACCGTAGCAGGAATGGCTATACAAATCAATCGTGGCTCGGCTGGAAGCCTTACCGTAACAGTGGCGCGTAGGCACAGACCTGAAACAGTGGCTACCAACATCAAAAGCACGAAAAAGCTCTACAAAATCACGACTACAGCAGGAAGCATAACAGCAGGAAGCATACGCATTTATTACGCGCCTTCTGAAGCTAACGGACTTGTTACGGCAGAAGCCAAGCTATGGCGATATAGCAGTGGCGTATGGGCAAACTTTGGCGGTACGTACAATGCCAATGGCGGAAACCCTTATGTAGAAGTTACGGGTACAGTTAATGCCTTCTCGGATTGGACATTGGGCAACACCTCCACGCCTATGCCTATCACATTGTTGAGCTTCAAAGGCACACGTCAAGATGCAGAAACGGCTAAACTTGTATGGGTTACAGGGCAGGAAATCAACAACAAAGGTTTTGAAGTGGAAAGAAGTATTGATGCAGTGAATTTTGATAACATTGCTTTTGTAGAAGGCTTAGGTACTTCAACGGTAGGCAAGACTTATACGCACTTAGATAAATTTGCCGAAGGCGCGTATTATCGCTTGAAACAAATGGATATTTCGGGCAGAACTTCTTACAGCCCTGTAGTCTATGTGGAAGGCTCAAACGCTGAAGTATGGAACATATACCCTAATCCTACACAAGGGCAGGTAAGCCTTACCATTCCACGCAAAGCACTTGGGCAAGATAATGTTAAAATTCGCATTTTGAATACAAGCGGGCAACTTATGGCGGAAATCTCAAACTCGCCTGCCAAAATAGCCGAAATACTAAGCGAAACGTTGTCGAGAATGGCTGACGGAACATATATCATAGAAGGACAAACCGCTATAGACCGCTGGCAACAAAAAATAGTGAAAAAATAACAAGCAATCTGAAATTGCAAAAAAAACCAATCTGACATCAAGCAGAAGGACTCGCCTGTAGGCGAGTCCTTTATTTTTCGAGTATAGCTGTAGGCGAGTCCTTTATTTTTCGAGCATAGCTGTAGGCGAGTCCTTTATTTTTGATTTTTAAAATACACTTTTTTATTCGAAAAATACAATTTATATTTTTGGAAAAGGCTTTTTTTGTCAAGTTTGGGCTACTTCTGTAGTGCGTTATCTTGTTTTTATATAATTTTGCACCCGTATTCAAAACTTTATTTTTCAACAAGACATGACTCTGACCATCACCATGAGCGAAAACCCCGTACACCACCTTGAGCTTGAGCAGGCTTGCAAAGAAGCGCGTGACAAATTCTCACAGTTGGATAGCGAAGGTTTCAAATCCCTCGTCGAGAAACTTGATTACCTTATCGTGAGTTTCAATGCGGACAAAAACCCTATCGGTTTGTATGAAGTAGGCGAGGAAGCCCTCACTGCCCTTACAGCTTATAAAGCAAAGAATACGCGCAAAGTAGCCCAAAAACCTTTGGACACTTTGGACAAAGCATTGAAAGTGCGATAAGCAGACACAAAAAAACAACCGACTTGCAGGTCGGTTGTTTCCTTTATAAGACATATTGCTTATTTCTTTTCTTCTGCTTTCACTTCGGGTTTTTCCTCTTCTTTTTTCCCACCAAAATTGAAGAAGCTACCTACTT
>RDXI01000406.1 GCA_004292795.1 Bacteroidota bacterium
ACAAGAACCGCAATTAGACAAAACCAAAACCGTCAAACAAATTGTGCAGGAAGGTGTGCAGGAAATTGTGGATTTGTTGGCAGAATTTGAAGAAATTAACCTCAAATTTGGCGAACCTGATGCCGATTTTGATAAATTAATGGACAGGCAAGCCGTAGTACAAGAAAAATTAGACAACGCCAACGCTTGGGAACTTGACAGCCGTTTGGAACGCGCTATGGACGCACTCCGAACTCCGCCAGAAGACGCTTTGATAGGCAATTTGTCAGGGGGAGAAAAACGCAGGGTTGCACTTTGTAGGCTACTTTTGCAAGAGCCAGATGTGCTTTTGTTAGACGAACCAACCAACCATTTAGACGCTGAATCGGTGCTTTGGCTAGAACAACATTTGCAAAATTATAAGGGAACAGTCATTGCCGTAACTCACGACCGCTACTTTTTGGATAATGTGGCAGGTTGGATTTTGGAATTGGATAGGGGAGAGGGAATTCCTTGGAAAGGCAATTATTCGTCTTGGTTAGACCAAAAACAAAAACGTTTGGCACAAGAAGAAAAAGGCGAATCTAAGCGTCAAAAAACCTTAGAGCGCGAATTGGAATGGATCAGAATGTCGCCAAAAGCACGCCAAGCCAAACAAAAAGCACGCATCAATTCTTACGAAAAAATGCTCGATGAAGGCGTAAAAGAAAAAGAAACCAAATTGGAATTGTTTATTCCTAACGGAGAACGTTTGGGTAGCAAAGTGATCGAAGTCAAAGGAGTTTCGAAGGGTTATGGAAATAAATTGCTTTTCGAAAACCTTAGTTTTATGCTTCCACAAGGCGGAATCGTGGGCGTAGTTGGACCGAATGGCGCAGGAAAAACAACGCTTTTCAAATTGATTACAGGAAAAGTACAACCAGATTCTGGAACTTTTGAAGTCGGGCAAACTGTAAAATTGGCGTATGTAGATCAAGAACATGACGATTTAGACCCAAATAAAACCGTTTGGGAGCTTATTTCAGGCGGAAACGAACTCATGAGAGTAGGCGACAGGGACATCAATTCGAGGGCGTATGTGAGCAAATTCAATTTTAGCGGAGGCGACCAGCAGAAAAAAGTAAATACGCTTTCAGGTGGCGAAAGAAACCGCGTACATTTGGCAATGACTTTGAAACAAGGCGCGAATTTGTTGCTTTTAGATGAGCCAACCAACGATTTAGACGTGAACACTTTGCGTGCTTTGGAAGAGGCACTCGACAATTTTGCGGGCTGTGCGGTGGTTATTTCC
>RDXI01000199.1 GCA_004292795.1 Bacteroidota bacterium
CACTGTAGGTAACCATGGTATAAAAGCCTAAGCCAATCGTTGTTCCAAAAAAAGTATAGCCATTCAAGCGAAGGTAGGCAAGCGTATCGCGCCAAGCAATGTGTTTCGTTTTTGTACTTGTGCCTTGCCTACGCGGTTCGCGCACTGTAGCCATCAAAATAGCCACCAACACACCTGGCAAACCCACATAAAAAAATACCAACTGCCAACTAAAAATTTCGCCAAAAAAAGGAATTTCTACCGTAGGCGCGTCACCCACCAACAACAAAATACTGCTACCCGCCACCATCGACAAGCCCGAACCTATGTAAATGCCCATACCATACACGCTCAAAGCCCGCGAAAGTTGGTCTTTCGGAAAATAGTCGCTTATCATCGAATAGGCAGAAGGGGAGAGGGTAGCCTCGCCTACACCCACGCCAGCCCGCATGAAGAAAAATTGCCAAAAATTGCGCACCAAACCACAGCCTGCCGTGAGCATACTCCACATAAAAATCCCAAATGTGATAATCCATTTTCGATTGGCTCGGTCAGCAAGCCACCCAAACGGAATGCCCAAAACAGTATAAAAAAGGGCAAAACTCAAGCCCATGAGGTAGCTTATCTGCACATCTGTCAGGTGCAAATCGCGCTTAATGGGTTCGACCAACAAGGACAAAATCACGCGGTCAATGAACGAAAAAATGTAGGCAATGGTCAGAATACCCACTACCCACCACGCATAACTATTTTTGGTTTGGCTCATGATGCAAAAGTAATGCGTTTTTTAAGAAATATGCGTTTTCTGCTTTTTTATAGGCAAATGGGCAAAATAATTGCCTGTAAACGTAAGAAAAAAACATTTTGCCCCTCTAATTTCGTTATTTGGAACAAGTCCCTATAACCCATTCTTTTTTATGTATTTCTATTCAATGAAAAAAACAATCTTAACATTTTTATTGCCTATTTGTGTGTGCAGTGGCGCATGGGCGCAAAAGGTCGGCAATCCTAACGAATTTGCGCAAACTATCACAGCCGAAGACCTCGAAAAACATCTAAAGGTCATTGCGGCGGACAGCATGGAAGGGCGCGACACAGGCTCGGAAGGTATGCGCAAAGCGGGCAGGTACATTGCGGCACATTTTAAAGAATTGGGCTTGTTAGCACCTATAACTAAAGGGGACAGCAAGTCATATATGCAGGAATATATGCTCGCCAAACGCGCTTGGCAAGCCACGACTACGCTCTCGGTAGGCAAGAACACCTACAAGTTCGGTACAGACTTTTACGCGCTTCGTTTCCCTTCTGCTTCGCCCTTCGAACTCAAGGCGGAAGTGGTGATAGTGCCAAATGATGGCATTGAGTCATTGGAAAAAATGAATGTGAAAGGCAAGGCGGTTGTGTTTTTGGAGGAAAAAGTAGAAATCAACAAACGCATTGCGTCACGCGCTAAAGAATTGGGCGCGGTGGCAGTGATAGTAGTCAAAAGCCTCGACCAAGAAAAATTCAAAGAAGCCCTGCAAACCAACGCCTATTATTATTCAGGCAGACAACCCAGCTTGGTAGGCAAGAAAGATGAAGCCATTTATTACATCTCGCCTGCAGTGGCTAAAGAATTATTGGGTACGGAAAAATTGGAAAAAGCCCTCAAACAAGCAGGCAAGCCCGCCAAAACAACCGTTGTCATCAAAGGCGAGTACAGCGAAAGAATAGAGTTCAAAGCCGACAACATCTTAGGCTTTTTGGAAGGAACAGACAAAAAGAACGAAATCCTTGTTATCACTGCCCACTACGACCACGTAGGTATGCAAGGAGGCAAGCTACACACAGTCGTGAATTTGAATATCGATATGGTGGGACGCATTGGTGGCGATTATATAGCCAAAAATGAACCTAACTACATTTATCTCATTGGTTCGGATAAACTTTCTACAGAATTGCACAATTTGGGCGAGGAAGTAAACAAGCGAGGCGATAACCTGATTTTGGACTACAAATACAATAGCGACAGCGACCCGAACCGCTTTTATTATCGCTCCGACCACTACAATTTTGCTAAAAACAACATTCCTATCATTTTCTACTTCAATGGCGTGCATGAGGATTATCACAAGCCTACTGATGACGTAGAGAAAATAAATTTTGCCAAAATGACCAAAATTGCGCGTTTGGTATTCAACACGGCTTGGGAAATAGCCAACCGCGACAACCGTTTGGTAGTAGATAAGAAGTAAAAGATAAAAGATGGGCTATCTGTAAAAAGGTAGCCTTTTTTGTTACCATTGCAGGGCTTCAGGCAAGGCTTCGAAAAATTTGTTAGTGGTGGGCAGGAGTTCTCTGTGGAGTTTCATTTGTTCCCAAACAGTGGGGTGTGGGCTTGTTTGTATTCTATTTTTGAACTCATTGAAAAGACGTTCTTTTTCGTCTTGAAAGGATTGGCTTCTGTCTAAAGGCAAAAAATCACTTTCGACCAATGTTTCTAATTCCTCAAAATTTTTAGTTTTTTGGATTTTAACACAATTTTTGAGGTAGTTGAGAAAGTTTTCGGTGGCATTTCTCCTACATTTCAAAATTTCATCAAGATTTAGCTTCAGCAAGTCTATCGTATAGCGAGCTTTTTTATATTCGCGTGAGTTTTTATCGTTGCTGATAGGCAAGAAGTGAAACGTCTTGCCTGCCAAATCTAACATGATAAACTCTAATGGGTTTTCTTCTCGCAAATTGATAAAAACTAATGCCTCTGTAGGCGAGGGAAAAATGCCTAATTCCTTTAGTTCTTTCTCGGTTGTACTATTGGCAGGATAGAACACCTTGCACCAATTCCACTTGCTTTTGTTACAATCGCCACAGATATAAAGGCAATTCTCCCACACAAAAGTTTTGTGAGGAAAAAGGCTCTTGGGATAAATGTGTTCTATCTGCTTTGCATGGTTATGTTCGCAATAATGGCAAATTCCTTCAGGCTTGCCCAATTTTTTTAGAGCAGTTTCGATTTCTTCAAAAGCCTCTTTGCCATTCTGTTTCTTATTTCCCCAAAGACTTTCGGCACGTTTTACTTGTTCCGAAAATATATTTTTGCCATTTACATCATCTTGCTTTGTTTGCAAATGTTGCGTAGTTGCGTCTGATAGCTGTTTAGAGGTCAAAGATAGCATCTGTTTGATAGATTTGTTTTAGTTTTTCATACTCTGCTTGTTCTTGGGCGGTTAAGCCTTGTTTGTCGTAAATGCTTTTTTTGTTCAGGTAGGCAAGCCTTTCTAAGCCTTTTCGCCCTTCTTCGCTTCGTTCTATGCCTTCGCCAAAAACATCTGTGCCATACGCATCTAAAATATTGCCATACACAAGCCTATCTTTGTCTATGCCCACTACCTCGCCTGAAGGTTTGTCGCTGGCAGGGGAGGCAAGTCGCCAAATCGTGCCTGTGTGCGAAGCGCGACAAATAAGCGGGCTATGCGTAGTAACGATAAACTGCAAAGCAGGAAAGTATTTCAAAAACCACTCGCCTACTTTTACCTGCCAAGTGGGGTGCAGGTGAGCATCTATTTCGTCTATGATGACAACGCCCGGAGTTTTGATGACGTTTTCGCCTTTTTTCACATACTCGAACACTGTTTCCAGCCCATACACGCGCACAAGTTGGCGTATCAATTCAAGCGTAAGGCTCAAAATAGACCGAAACCCATCACTCATTTCCCAAATAGTCACTTCCTCTCCATTTCCATCACGAAGCCAGATATTTTCATACCTTATTTTGGTTATTTGAGAGCCATAAGGTAAAAGTTTGCCTTCGTTTATGAATTTTATCAGCAAATCTAAATACTCCCCGTCTGCACTTTCTCCTTCCAAATTTTTTATGTGTAGTTCTTTTAAGAATTTTGTAGCTTCAGAAAGTCCCACATCTTCGCCAAACAATGAAAGGTGTGCGCCAAGTCTTGGGTGTGTTTTGTAGATTTTTTCTTTCTCCTCATTTCCACTTGTTAAACGGCGAAACGAGCCGAAAGCACATGAAAACCAGCCTTTTAGCAACCCATTCCAATTATAATCTTCAGGCATTATATCAGCGTAACGGGGTGATGTAATGCCACCATGATAATTATCTTTGTGGATAGTTATCTCATTAGGCACAGATAAAGGTATTTTATCATCTGTTGTTTGGTCAAAACGTAAATCTTGTAAAATTCTTAATTTTACTTTGCCTGTATTTTCTTTAGAGTGCTTTCCAATCCAGTTATTTAGATTTTCTCGCAAACTGTCTATATCACCTCCCAACAACCCCAACGCTATCGCCCTTGCTACAGTGGTCTTGCCTGCGCCATTGTCGCCAATGATGACGTGCCAGCCTGCGGGGTTGTCGAAGTGCATTTGGAAGTCCGCAATGGAGCGGATATTTTGGATATGAACGTCTTGGATATACATAAGGCAAAGATAAGATAAAAACAGTATTTACACAACACCGCGCTTTTTTATAAGTTATTCTACTTCTTCAAGTAAATAATGTACTTGTCTAACATTACAATTTAAAAATTACACGCGAAAATTTGTAACACAGACGGCTCGTCTGTGCGCTGTAAGCGAAAAAAGCGTTTAGTTTACGCATATTTTGAGGGGCAACCTCGCCTACGGCGCACAGACGAGCCGTCTGTGTTACATGATATTTCAGGCTTTATAACAATATTGGACAGGTTCAACTATTGCCCCAAAATATACGCGAACATCAAAGGCGCGACAATGGTAGCGTCTGATTCTATCACAAACGAAGGCGAGGTAATGCTCAATTTGCCCCACGATATTTTTTCGTTTGGCACAGCTCCCGAATACGAGCCATAGCTTGTAGTAGAGTCCGAAATTTGGCAGAAGTACGACCAAAAAGGTACTTCTTCGTCTTCTAAGTCTTGCTTCAGCATAGGCACGACACAGATAGGAAAATCGCCCGCGATGCCTCCGCCAATTTGGAAAAAGCCTATGCCCTTGCCTGCATGATTTGCCAAGTACCAACTCGCCAAAGTGGTCATATATTCTATGCCCGACTTCATGGTCGAAGGGTTTAGCTCGCCTGTGATGCAGTACGAAGCAAAGATATTGCCCAATGTAGAGTCTTCCCAACCCGGCACGAAAATAGGCAAGTTCTTTTCATACGCCGCAAGCATCCAAGAATGAGCGGGGTCTATTTGGTAGTATTGTTGCAACACACCGCTTTCTATCAGTTGATAAAAATACTCGTGGGGCAAGTAACGCTCACCTTTGTCTTGCGCCCCTTTCCAAAGCTCGAAAATGTGCTTTTCGATACGGCGGATAGCCTCGCCTTCAGGAATACAAGTATCTGTAACGCGGTTAAAACCCTGCTCCATCAAGTCCCATTCTTCTTGAGGCGTGAGGTCGCGGTAGCGCGGAATACGCTTGTAGAAATCATGCGCCACCAAGTTGAAAATGTCCTCTTCCAAGTTCGCGCCTGTGCAAGTAATGGCGTGTACTTTGTCTTGCCTAATCATCTCCGCCAAAGAGATGCCAAGCTCGGCGGTACTCATAGCCCCCGCCAAAGTCAGGAACATCTTGTGTCCGTTGGCTAATTGGGCTTCGTAAGCGTTAGCGGCATCAACGAGGGCTGCCCCGTTAAAATGGCGGAAATGCTTGGTAATAAATTGGGAAATCGCACCTTTGTTCATATTAGGCAAGTCGTTTTTGCAAATGTATGCAAACTTTTGTAGATAGAGAAAAGCCCGATTATTGCAAAGTTGAAAAAAAATGAGCTACTTTGCATAAATTGTCAATTTTCAATGCCTTGAACCTTCGATGGACTGCTCAAAAATATTGTTGTACTGGGCGATAGCCTGCTCTTTTGTAGCGTGTAGCACGCCTCCTGCTCCTACGCTTGACAACTTCGACTCGAAGACGTGGATAAAAGACCGCTTGGGGTGCAAGGGCGAAAGGGCAAAACTCTTTGCTTCGCTCACTGCCCAAAAAGAAAAACTCAAAGGCTTAGGGCAAAACCAAATCTTAACGCTCTTAGGCAAGCCCGATTTTCACGAACTCGCCTCCCGCAACCAACGCTTTTACATTTATTATTACAACACAGGGCATCAATGCAAAGGAGGCACGCCCAACATCAGGCGCGACTCGGTGTTCAAAGTGCGCTTTAGCCCCTTGAATGCCGTAAATGAAATTACGTGGTAACTTTTTTCTACTATTTTTTTGCTAATATTGCCCAACTTTTCAAACTTCTTATGGATATACAAGAACAACTTTCCAAAATATTCTTTAGCACTACGGACTTCGTGTGGCGAAGCACCGAAACGCTACAAACAGCCTACCAACAACTGATGGAAAATAGGCAAGTTTCCCTCGAAGAGGGGCAAAAAATGTATGAGGAGTTTTTGCAAAATACAGAAGAACGGCGTGCCGAGTTCGAGGCGCAATTAGCCAAAATATTGGAGCGCGTAGCCGAAAACCTGCACATAGCCACCACCAAACAACTTGCTGACTTGCAGGCAAGCGTAGAAGCATTGGAAAAGCGTTTAGAAGTTTTGGAGCAGAAGGAGAGGGGGAGAGGGAGGGAAGGGTAGAAAGCTCGAGGGGTGGAAAGGTGGAGAGGTAGAAATGTATAGATGAGCCTATCGCAAATTTTTTTTGTTTTCATAATTTTTCTACCTTTCCACCCCTTCGCCCCTTCCACCCTTCCACCCTTCTACCTCTCCACCCTTCGCCCCTTCCACCCCTCAACCCTCAACCTCCATGTTCGAAAAAACAGTCCGCAACCTGAACCGAGTTCGAGAACTTATCAATGTCTTGTTGAAGTATGGCTTTGAAGATTTGGTGGCTAATACTGCCCTTCGAAGGTTCATACCCAATCAAGCGAATTGGACACGAGACGACAAGCCTGTGCTTGCCTACTCGCGTTGGGAGCGTGTGCGCATGGTTATGGAAGAATTGGGGACAACGTTCATCAAATTTGCGCAAACCCTTAGCAACCGCCCCGACCTTCTGCCCGAAGGATTGATAACAGAATTTGAGAAATTACAAGCAAATGCGCCTTCTATAGACATAAGCATCATCAAACAAACCATCAAACAAGAGTTTGGCAAAAAGGTAGAAGACATTTTTAGTTTTTTTGATGAAACGCCCCTCGCGGCGGCTTCCATTGGGCAAGTCCACAAAGCCACCTTGCCTACAGGCGAGTCTGTAGTCGTAAAAATACAACGCCCCGAAGCCAAAAAGCAGGTAAGCACCGACCTTGCCCTCTTGCGTGATGTGGTGCGCATGACCGAAAATTATTTCAAGAATTTTGGCATCTACAACCCGCTTGAAATCGTAGATACCTTCGAAAAATCCATGCAACGCGAGCTTGACTACACCCAAGAACTGCACAACATGGAGCGTTTTCGAAAGATATACAAGGACAGCTCAAGCTTTCATATTCCTTTTCCTTATTCCAATTTTTGCACCGCCAAAGTCCTTACTACTGAATACATACAAGGGTGCAAAATAACCGACCTGCCACAGTTGGAAGTGTGGGGACTCGAACCGAAGAATATCATAGAGCGAGGTATGGACATTTACCTCACACAAATATTTGAGTACGGATTTTTCCATGCAGACCCCCACGCAGGCAATATTTTGGTGCGTCCCAATGGCACGATAGTTTTGATTGATTTTGGTATGGTAGGCAAGCTGTTGAAGCATCACAAATATGCCTTTGCAGGTGTGTTCGTAGGGTTTGCGAACCAAGACCCAAAAGCTATGGCGCGTAATATGCGCACACTTTCGCCTGACAGCCCCATTCCCGATATGCAAGCCTTCGAAGGGGCAATGCAAGAATTGATAGAGGAATTTATCGTTTTTGGCGACCCGCAAGCAGGTTTGGCAGAGTTTACGGTTTCGTTGCAAAACATTATTTATCAATACAAACTCAAAATTCCAGGGGCAATTTTCCTCATTTTGCGGGCTTTGGCTATTTTGGAGGGTGTAAGCAAGACGCTTTACCCCGAATTTGAAACCATCAACCACGTAAAGCCTTATGGACTGAAGCTATTGGCGGAGCAATTTTCGTTTACCAATCAGCGCAACGAGCTTTTTTATTCGCTCTCGCAAGGCATTTCGCTTTTGTATGCCTTTCCTGCCGAAGTGAAATCTATTTTGCACCAATTACGGCATGGCGAGCTGAACCTAAACCTTGTGCATAAGGGGCAAGAGGAGCGAGAACGTAGGCAAGAAATACAGACTACGCGCTTGAGTTGGGTGTTTTTGGTGGGCATTTTTTGGCTTTCCACCGCGCTCACGTGGC
>RDXI01000200.1 GCA_004292795.1 Bacteroidota bacterium
TTCTAACACCAACAACGGCAGGAAGCATCTGTAGCACAGGCATCTTGCCTGTGTGCTGTAGCATAGACCATTTTTATGACTAAACTTGCCATTTCTTGTCCCTACACTACAGGCAAGATGCCTGTGCTACATTGTGCGTAAGTCCTAATTTTATTCATTGATGTTGTATAATGTTTTTGTAGGGGCAATCCCTTGTGGTTGCCCTTTTGCATAACATAAATGCCTTACCTAATTTGTGTATATGAAACCTACCCAAAAGAAACATTACCCCTATACGCCTGAAGAAATAGAAAATCTTTGGGAGTTGATGGGTTCTACAGATACGACTAATCACGTCTTAGCCCTGCAACTGATGAAGGGCTTGGGTATGCCTGCGGAAATCAAAATCTTTTTGGAAGAATGGCGCAGTTTCTTTCGAAAAACGAAAAAAAAGCCGTTCAGCTACGCGAAAGTTTTGGCAGAATTTGTGGGTATGATAGGCATTGAGGCGCAAGATTGTTCGGTAACGCATTTGCCCCAATCGTATAGGCTTTGTCCGTTGATTGAAAGTGTAGGGCTATCAGGAATACACATAACGCACTTGCCTAAAACACTTTTTGACTTGCCTTTGATTCATCTGCACATTGTCAGTACACCTTTGCAAGCCTTGCCTACCCAGATAGGCAAGTGTACTACTTTAGAGCGTTTGCATATAAGACATACACCTCTGAAAAAACTGCCTTCATCAATGGGCAATTTGTCTATGATGTCGCATTTGTCTGTTACGAAATGCGCCCTCGAGAGCTTGCCTGCCTCTTTTGAGAAAATGGAAAATTTAATGTACCTTAATGTACAAAACAATCAACTCAAACAAATTCCAAAATGGTTGTTGAATTTGCTCAACCTGCGAAAAGTTTATCTCCAAAACAACCGCATCGACCACATACCCAAGTGGTTTGACAAAAATTATTGGGAAGAGATATTGTTGTAAGAGCCTGTTCAAAATTTTTGGTAGTGCATTTTTAGCCCCAGCGGGGCGTTATCTTTGTAGAAAAGTAGTTCCACAAGCCAGAACCCCGTAGGGGTGAAATCTTAAGATGTCGCCCCTACGGGGCTTTTTATCAATCAAAATACCTTTCTACAAAGATATCGCCCCTACGGGGCTACCAAGCAAAGTTATTTTTGAACAGGCTCTAACTATTTGTAAAATTTTATTTTGAATAGTAATTAAACTAATTTTACACAAAAATTTGTTAATATTGATTTGCACTTAAAACTCCTTCAGCCACTTGCGCGTGTTGTTGCTATCAGCTATGCGAACAGTATATAACCCTTGTGGCAATTTAGTAGTGGCGTTCCAATCATATATTTTAGGCGCGTTTTCTAATGTAATGCTTTCCACTACATTTTCTTTTGTATTCAAAATTTCTACTTTTACTTTCTTGCCTACAAATTCCTCGCTAAAAGCTATTTGGAGCGGTTTTGTTTGGCTTTCCGCTTGTCCTTCAGTCGAGTAGGCAAGCATTACATGAAAGCCCGTTTTGGCTTTGAGGGCTTTTTCTTGTGCTATTTGGTAGGCGCGTTTGAAATTAGGCAAGCCATAACCAAGTATCGTGTCGGGTTTTTCCGCTTGCGAGCCAGATTTTTGCAATACGTCTATGATGTCCATATTGGTCAGTTGTGGGAAGGCTTGCCAAAAAGAAGCAACCATACCGCACATGATAGGACTCGAAAAAGACGTACCTGAATTGTAGCCTATACTACCACTCGTCTTGCCTACCACAGCAGGCGAGCCTAACGCGACCACATTGGGCTTGATACGTCTGTCATACGTGGGACCAAAAGAACTGAAATAAGCACGTTTTTTGGGGCTTTCCACCGCACCAACTGCCAAAATGGAGTCCGCATCAGCAGGTGCGCCCATGTATTTCCAATCTCCGCCACCTTCATTGCCCGCGCTGTTGGTTACAATAATGCCCACACGAGCCGCCATAGTCGCGGCACGCGAAGCAATGGACGTTTTGCCGTTCATGCTTTTGTAGGTATAATCATGTGCATCATCATCAAAATCCGTGTAGCCCAAAGAAGAATTGATAACATCAACGCCCAAACTATCGGCTTTTTCGGCGGCTACGAGCCAATAAAACTCCTCTACCTTGTGTTCAGTGCTTGCGTCTTCGGTGCGGAACAAGTAAAAACTCGCTTCGGGGGCTGTGCCTATGAATTTGTTTATTTGATACCCGCCTATGCAACTCAATACTTCCAAGCCGTGATTGCCTGTGTTATACACATTTTCTTGCCCTTCTACAAAGTTGTACGTGCCTAAAATGCGCCCATCTTCGTGCAAATGTTGCAGGAAAGGCACTTTGTCGCCATTCTCAAAACCCGCATCAAGCACCGCAATATACAAACCCTGCCCACGATAGCCACGTTTGTGCATTTCTTGCGCATCAAGCATTCTGGCTTGTTGATAGGCTTTGCCATAATGCACGGCTGAGTCTATTTGCAGGAAAGAGCTTTTTTCCTTGCCTGCTTTGTTCTTGAAAGAAGCATCTACAAGCGGTTTGGGATTGCCTGCTGTAGCAGAACGAATAGGCGACACCATCTCCACATTGGGCTTCACTTGGGGCAGTTTTTTGACTTTGGCAAGCGTTTTTTCGTCTGTTTCTATCAAAACAGCATTGAGCCAACGCGACACATACCACACCCTCGCGCCTGTGTTCGCTATAGCCGTAACGCTTGCTTGGTTGGCAGGCAAGTCGAGCTTCGTGATGGCGATATTTTGCCTTTTGCGCCTTTCTATAGAGCGAGCAGATAGGAATTTTTCGGGCTTATCTATAGTGTAACTTGGTGTATTTTTGTCTTGCAAATACACAATGTAACGTTTCCTTTCTTGCGCAGATGCAGTGCTGAAAGCCGTTAGCAGAAAAAGCGTGCTAAACAACACGCCTACAAAACGATTAGTTTTTGCCATAATTCAAAAGGGTTTGGGTTCGGATAGTGCCAGACAATATTCTGCCTTGCCCGATACAAGAAGGTTCAGTACAATAATTGAGTATTTTGGTAGATTTATAAACTAAGCCGACCTTTTCGGCATAAATTTCATGACGGCGGTCTTGATACACAAGACTCGAATCATTTGCCAACTCTACTTTCAACGTTTTGTCATACGTAAAATTGTTGATTTTATAAGGCACGTCCATATCTGTAACTTTGCAGTCGTCTTTGCGAAATTCATTGAATTGATTGCCGTTCCAAGCCTTGCCTACAGCAAGCGGGAAGGCAAGTTTCAAGAATAGTCGGTTGTTTTCGGAGCGCGTTACGTTGAATTTGTCACGGCGCACACTATACACTGAGTCCAATGCCCAAGGCAAATCCGAAGTAGGGCGTTTGTAGCGTTGGATTTTGTAATTGCCTATGCCATCTACGCCTGTGAAAGTGCTTTCCAACAATTCGCGTATTTGAAAGGTTTCATTAGTTGTGGGGTCATTGGGAAAATAGGACGTTTGTTTGATTTCATAGTCATAAAACAGCCCTATGTCCACAGGATAATAGTCATAGCCCAACAAGGCTTCGTCAGGTTGTAGTTCCTCGTTTGCACAACTTGAAAATTGTAAGAAGCCCACTATGCACAGCAGGCAAGCAATCTTTTGTTTCATAGCTTTCATTTTTTGTACCATACAAATTGTGGCTCTAAGATAGCCTCTTTTTGCTAAATCTCCAAAAATGCGTTTTTTTGCTTACAGAAAGAAAATAATGTAAAAGCCTTATTATCAAGCATTTATTACCCAAAAAATAGACAACCTTCGAAGCGCAATCGCCAACTTTTCACTATTTTAAAACTTTTTTATGAAATTTGCAAGTATGAACAAGAATCAACCTACTCGACCAGATGGTACACGCGACTTTTCGCCTGAAGTAATGGCAAAGCGCAATTATATTTTGCAGACCATTCGCGCTGTGTATCAACGCTATGGCTTTTTGCCCCTCGAAACGCCTGCTATGGAAAACCTCGACGTGCTGACAGGCAAGTATGGAGACGAAGGCGACCAACTTATCTTCAAAATTCTTAATTCGGGAGATTTTCTCAAAGACTTACCTGCTGATGCTGTAACCTCAATGGGTTCGAAAAAAATGGCTTCCAAAATAGCAGGCAAGGCACTACGCTACGACCTCACTGTGCCGTTTGCGCGTTATGTGGTCATGAATCGTGGCACGCTTACCTTCCCTTTTAAGCGTTATCAAATCCAACCCGTTTGGCGTGGCGACCGCCCACAAAAAGGACGCTACAGAGAGTTTTATCAATGTGATGCTGACGTAGTGGGAACGGACTCGCTCCTTTGCGAAGCAGAAATTATTTTGATGATAAATGAAGTGTTAGGCAAGTTGGGCGTGCAGAATTTTCAAGTAAAAATCAATCATAGGCAAATATTGAACGGCATCGCAGAAGCGATAGGCGCGATGGATAAATTTTCGGATATATGCGTAGGAATCGATAAATTGGACAAAATAGGGTTGGATAAAGTAATGCAAGAGTTGGCAGATAGAGGCGTTTCAGGCGAGTCTATTGCACAACTAAAGCCTATCCTTGCCTTCGAGGGCAACTTGCAAGAAAAACTAACTTACCTTACTACCTTGTTCGAAAACTCGCCTAATGGACAAAAAGGCTTGGCAGATATGCGTGCCATTACCCAAATGCTCAATAGCTTTGCGCAAGCCAAAGACTTTCCTACAGATTTGCACATAGATTTTGACCTTACGCTTGCTCGCGGTCTTTCCTACTACACAGGGGCGATTTTTGAGGTAAAAGTGGAAGGCGTACAAGTGGGAAGTATAAGCGGAGGAGGCAGATATGACGACCTCACAGGCGCGTTTGGCGTGCCTGACCTACCGGGGGTTGGTTTTTCGTTTGGCATTGATAGGTTGTATGATGCTTTGGAGGAATTAAATCTCTTTCCTGCGGAGGCTACTGTAGCCACGCAAATTTTGATGATAGGTTTTGATGAAGCGTCTTTTGCCTATTGTTTGCCGTATTTGTACGAATTGCGCCAAGCGGGTTTTGCCACTGAGCTTTATCCTACTGTAGAGAAAAAAATCAAAAAACCGATGAGTTATGCCAATAATCGCGGTATTCCTTTTGCGGTGTTGGCGGGTTCAGATGAGATGCAGGTAGGCGAGTTTAGTGTGAAAAATATGCTTTCAGGCGAGCAACAGCGCGTGAAGGCAGGCGAGTTGAAGACATTTTTTGCTACAAAATAATACTGAAATAAAAATTAACTTGCCTATTCGCTCCATAGGATAGGGTTTGAAACCCTATCCTATGAAGCATTTATTAAAATGTCTGCACACTTTAAAATGTATTTATAGTATAATGAAACTTTTAACCCCTTTGCAAATAGGCGAGTTGTCCTTGCCTAATGCTATCGTAATGGCTCCTATGACGCGCTTTCGTGCCAATGCACAAGGCGAAGTAGGGGCTTCTACGGCTTTGTACTATGCCCAACGTGCAAGCGCGGGCTTGATTGTGAGCGAAGCCATCAACATCTCGGCAGAAGGCACGAACAACCCTTTTGTGGCTTCTATTCGAACTGAAGCCCAAATAGCAGGCTGGCAACTTGTAACCCAAGCCGTACACGACAAGGGCGGGCTGATTTTTGCGCAACTCTTGCATACAGGCAGACTCGGACATTCTACAGACAGGCAAGGCATCTTGCCTTTCGCACCTTCTGCCATTGCTATAGAGGGGCAAATGAGCCTTACCTCGCAAGGCTCAAAACCTTACGAAGTGCCTCAAGCCTTGACGCTTGCGCAAATCCAAAAAACCATTGCAGACTACAGGCAAGCAGGCGAGCAGGCAAGGCAAGCGGGCTTCGATGGCGTAGAATTGCATGGCGCGTTTGGCTATTTGCCCAATCAATTTTTGATGGAAAGCTCGAACCAACGTACAGACGACTATGGCGGAAGCATCGAAAACAGGACGCGCTTTGTGTTCGAGGTGATGCAAAACTTGGTCGAGGTATGTGGGAAGCACCGTGTAGGTATCAAACTTTCGCCCTTGACAAACATCAATGGTATGCAAGACCGCCACGCTGTAGCCTTGTATGCTTGCCTGCTCGAACAACTAAACGGCTTGCCTTTGGCTTACCTGCACTTCATGAACGAAGCGGGGCAAGATGTTTTAGGCACGTTTGCCGCATTGTCGCAACATTTGATAATAGCCAATGGAGGCTACACCCGCGAAACAGGCGAACAGACTCTACAGGCAGGCAAGGCGCACATGATTTCTTACGGAACGGCTTTTGTCGCAAATCCTGACTTGCCTACCCGCTTCGCCCTGAACGCGCCCTTGAACCCAACTGACACCGCCACGCTCTACACAGGCGGAGAAAAAGGCTACACTGACTATCCTTGTTTGTAAAGTTGCTTTATAAAATATTATTCCGAAATAAAAATTAACTTGCCTACAAAAATACCACAGAGGAACAAAGGAGCATAGAGCTACACAAAGAACTTAGTGTTTCTAACGTGAGTTCGGGATTAAAAAGGACTTAAATAATTGTAAATGAATGGTTTATATTTCGTGTATCCGTAGGTTTGCACCTACGGCTATTCATTGTCCG
>RDXI01000201.1 GCA_004292795.1 Bacteroidota bacterium
GTAATCTTTTTTTTTGATACAAAATTTTTATATAGCAACAGCCTTTTACGAAGCGTTTAACCCTTAGGGTGTAGGGCGTAAAACTTGAATTATAACAACTTGTGTAAACGCCCTACACCCTAAGGGTTGAATGTGGATATTTTGCCGTATTTTCTTTGGGTGCTTTTGTAGGCAAGGCACTTTTCGGGCAACCTCCTATATAATATGCCCCACACCCTAGAAAGGGTTTGCTACAATCCCATTTTTTCTTTCATTTCTATTATATTAGTCAAGTCCCTACCTACCTGTTGTGTATAAGGGTGTGCTTCGCCTACCCCTTCGAACAGTATTTGATAGGCGATATACATAGCTTGTATTCCTTCTTCTATCCGTTGTAATGCTATTAGACATCCCCCTAGATAATATATACTCATAGCATAACGAGGATGTTGTTTACCTAATGTATTGGCATATATTGATAAAGTTTCTTGGTAAAAAGATAAAGCTTCTTCAAATCTTTCTTGTTTAGTATACCAAAAAGCTATATTGTGTAAAGCGGTAGCATAATCAGGGTGTTCTTTGCCTAATGTATTAGCATATATTGATAAAATTTCTTGATACAAAAGTAAAGCTTTGCCAAACATTTTTTGACTAGTATACCAACTAGCTATATTGTGTAAAGCAGTAGCATAATCAGGGTGTTCCTTGCCTACTATTTGTTTCCTTATTTGCAAGACTTCTTCATACAAAGGCAAAACTTTATCATATTGTTTTAGATTATCATATACAATTGCTAAATTGCCTAAATTATTTGCATACATTTCATGTTTCTTGCCTACTGTTTTTGCTGTAATATTTATTCCTTCTTCTAAAAAAGTAATAGCTTTATCATATTCCTGTAGATAACAATACAAACTGCCTATGCTATTTAGTGTATTAATATAGTTAATATGTTCCTTACCTATAGTTTTCTCACGTATTTTTAAAACTTCTTTATACAAAGGCAATGATTTATCATATAAACCTATATTATCATACGAAAAAGCTAAATTATGTAAACAAGCTGCATATTCTTGATGTATTTTGCCATACACATCTTCTGCTAAAATTAAGTTATTCATTGATACAATTACTCCTTTTTGATAATTCCCAGATAGACTATAAAAATTTCCTAGATTACCTTGCAATATGATTTTTTTTTCAAGTATTTCTTGAAAATCTACATGTATCAATAAAGATTCTGCATACTCTGAAGCCCATTGCCATTCCATAGGATTAGCACGTACTCTATTATAACTTAAAGCATTGATTATAAGCTTACATAACATTTTGCAATCTTGATAAGTGGGTTCGGTCATTTTAAGTATAACCGTTTGTATAAGGCGATGCATCTGTACTTCTTCGTAGTTTATAAAAGAAACCCAACCTTTTTGTTCTAAATCTTCTAAAGACATACTATATACATCTTGCTCTTCTTCTTTAGTTTTTAAGATTAAAACTATAAATATAGGTTCAGCAGGCAAGACAGCAACTTGTTTCAAGAGATGCAACGCCTTGCTATCTAACTTTCCCAAGCTAAATACACGCAATAGATGTTTGTAAAGGCGTATTTCCTTGTCGCTATGCGCCACACGCACCAAACGTTGTAGAGCTTCATCATCTATCTCTCGTTCTGCTATCTTGCCTGCAAAATCTGCAATGCTTTTTAATAGAATGTTTCTGCTGTAGTTCTTAGCCAATAGCTCTATCATCAAGGTATGATATTCTATTGTTTTTAATAAATCCTGCAATTCATTATCATCTACAGGTTTCTTGCCTGCGTGTAGCTTAAAAAGCATCATAGCTTCTTCTTCCGAGAGTATATCCAACTCCAATGTCTCAAAATCCATAATACTCTCTCGTGATGTTATCAACACACGCCAATTAGGAGAGAATAACAAATAGGATATAACATCAAAGTCCTCTTCATTGTCAGGGCGTTGATAGTTATCTAACACCAACAAGTTAGTACCTCCTCGTTTCTTCAAATCACTTAGCACCAAGTCGAAACGTTCTTGCTCGGTTTCTTTCTCAAATGTACGTCCTAAACTTTCGAGCAAGGTAGCATCACTTATAAAAGCCTCTACTGCCGAAGTAGTTTGCTCTACCCAAACCACATGAGCGTATTTGTCTAAATGCCTCCTGATGTATTCTTTAGCGAGGCGAGTCTTGCCTATACCACCCAAGCCATTTACCAACACAGTAGGCAAGTTTTTCTGTAGGGAGGCGTGCAAGTCTTGCAGTTCTTGCTTCCTGCCTATAAATGCGCCTGTAGGAAAGTAAAACTTAGACAATATTTGCGCAGTAGCAGTCATTTGGTCTGCAGGCAAGACTTTCGTTAGCTCTACCTCGATGTCTTTAAAGAAAACATCTATCCTTTGCGGAAAAAGAAACTCCCAATTTCCCTGCTCAAACTCCATACGGAGCAAAGCAAGTTGTGGTATTTCTATTTCGTTCAGTTGCATCAGTTTGAAAAAATCCGCATAGCGGGCATTTCTCAAAAAAAAGTGGGCTTGTTCGGTGGGGTTCATATACAGCGAAGGTTTGTTCAAGGCAAATGTAGTATTTTTTTCCTATTCGATATGCTTTTGGCAAAAAAAAAGAAACTCTCCTATTCGGAGAGCCTCTTTTTATATCTTTGCCCTGCACTACTACCACTCATCAGTATAGAACATGGACTCTTCGGTGCTGTCGGCTACAGTTGCCACCATGTCAATCACAGACTTTAGGTCGGTAGCATCAAGCGAAGGCGGGACTTTGGCGGTAAATATCACAAAATAGACTCCTTCCTTCTCTACCATCTCAAAAGCACCTATTTTCTTCTTGCCATTGGCTATCAGGAGTTTTTGTAGGCGAGATTGGTCTAAGGGTTTGCTACTCTCATGCACAGTAGCATATACCTGCCTTACCTCAAATTTGTCGAAAATATCGGTGTTGTTGTCAATATACACCACTTGGGTACGCTTGCCTACAGGTTGTTTGAAAAAAATGGTACTGCCCTCTGTTTGGTATTTGATGTTCAGGGGCGTAATGGCGTTGAGCAAACGCTCATCAACCTTTTGGGCATAGGTCGCCACGGGCAAGAAGGCAGTAATGCCCAACAGAAGAAGCATGGTGTTTTTACGCATATTTACGAAGAATTTTAGTTTTCTTATAAAACGAACATAGCAGGCAAGTTTGCATACAAACAAGTTTTTTTTTTCAAACCCAAAAACTCGCGTACCTTTGCACATAGCATAGCGCAAACTTGGTTTCACCCGCTTATTCATTTGTTTTATTCCTTTCCTATGTCGTCTATCCGCAATAATTGGACTCGCGCCGAAGTAGCCGAGATTTACAACAGCCCTTTGCTTGAGTTGATATACCAAGCCCAAACCGTTCACCGCCAATACAACAACCCACAAGAAGTACAAGTTTGTACCTTGCTTTCTATCAAAACAGGCGGTTGTGCCGAAGATTGTTCGTATTGTTCGCAATCCGTAAAATACAACACAGGGCTACAAGTGCAAAAATTGCTTGATGTGCAAGAAGTCTTGACCAAAGCCCAAGAAGCCAAAGAAGCAGGCAGTACGCGCTTTTGTATGGGCGCGGCATGGCGCGAAGTACGCGACAACCGCGACTTTGACCGCGTGCTGGATATGGTAAAAGGTGTAAATGAGTTGGGTATGGAGGTTTGTTGTACGTTGGGTATGCTTACCGAGAGTCAAGCCCAAAAACTCAAAGAAGCGGGTTTGTATGCCTATAATCATAACTTAGACACAAGCGCGGAACATTATGACAGTGTTATCACTACGCGCCAATACGAAGACCGCTTGAATACGCTTGCGAATGTGCGTGGTGCGGGCATTTCGGTTTGTTGTGGAGGCATTATTGGTTTGGGTGAAACAGACGAAGACCGTATCTCGATGATTCATACGCTGGCTACCTTGCCTGCCCACCCCGAGTCGGTGCCTGTCAATGCGTTGGTAGCTATAGAAGGCACACCCCTCGAAAACCAAAAGCGCGTATCGGTATGGGAAATGGTGCGTATGATTGCTACAGTGCGCCTCACGATGCCAAAGGCAATGGTGCGCCTATCAGCAGGAAGACTCGAAATGCCCACAAGCGAGCAGGCTCTTTGCTTCTTGGCAGGGGCGAATTCTATCTTTGCAGGCGATAAGCTCCTTACTACGCCCAATCCCAACTTCAATGATGACAAAGCCATGTTCGACCTCTTGCAACTCCAGCCCCGCGAGTCGTTCAAAGGCGAGTTGGCAATGGCTTGATAAATAATACAAAAGCGTGCATCTGTTCAGATACACGCTTTTTTTTGAGGAAAAAACCGCATTCGGCTTATTTTTTCTCTTTGAGGCGAGCCGCTTTACCACTCTTGCCACGTAGGTAGTATAGGCGAGCGCGACGCACGATGCCTTGGCGTACCAATTCGATTTTTTCTATGTTCGGCGATAGGATAGGCAATATACGCTCTACACCTATACCGTTAGAAACTTTACGCACAGTGATTGTTTCGCCTGCAGTGCCAGGGTTACGACGCTGAATAACAGTGCCTTTGAATTGTTGGATACGCGTCTTGCTACCCTCGGTAATTTTGAGGTGAACATTGATAGTGTCCCCTGCTTTGAAATTGGGGAAGTTCGCTTCCGCCAAACGCGCTCTATCTTGAGCCTCTACGAGCTTGATCAAGTCCATGATATTGGTATGAGTAATAAATTACAAGTTCAGACAAATAAGGGTGCAAAGTTAGGTGTTTTTTTTGAGATTGCTTATAACAATTATAAAAAAAGTTTCAGGAAACTTCCTGAAACCCCACATTTGGAGAAAGAACCTTGAAAATTACATCAAAAGCCCCATAATAGTCGCGCCAATAGACGTGATAGAAGCTATCCACGCACTCTGATTGGCTTTGCCATATTCCATGTCGGAATAACCTTTCAATGCACCGCGCATATTCACAAGGCTAAGCACAAAAGAAACCGCCGCCAATATATCGAATACGCTGAAAGTCCCTGTAAGAGCCATAACAAGGCTTATCAAGTACCCAACAGAAGAAACGCTGACTATCCCCGAATGGGCAGTGATAGATTTACGGGTTAAAGAACTTTGGTCACTCATGATTTAGAGAATAAGATAAGGTTGATAAATACGATAAAAAACACTACTTTTCTTATAACGTGATTTTCTTGACAAAGATACAAACTTTTCGCGAAATAAAAGCACGCTTTCGTATAGATAAGTGTGGGTTTCATAAAGTTTGTTACAAAAGCTTTGTTTCGAGGCGTATCTTTGGGGCTATGAAAAAGCTACTCCTTTTTTTGAGTTTGGGTTTTGTGTTGTGCCTTACTCAAGCCTCTGCTCCTGCCTCCATAGCGGGACCAGAACTACCTATCCACTTGATTTACAAGCGTTGGGTAATTTCTAAAATAGACCCTACAGGTATGCCCACTTGGAAAGATATGAGCGAACAAGGCAAAAATGCCAACCTGAACATCAACCGCAAGATGATTGAACGCGGAAGTTATTATGACTTTCAGCGAGAAGGCAAGGCGAATATCTTGGTTTTCAACCCTTTCCACAAAGGCGAGTTCTTCGAAGTGCCTACCACGTACACCTATAGCAAAGAAAAACAATACATCACGCTCCAAGAAGGCGAGAAGACAGACGAAAATGGCGACACCTTCCGCGTTCCTGCTATGGAATACAAAGTAGAGAAACTATCCGCCAATCAATTAGTGCTGGTAGTGGTCAAAAATAATTATAAACTCATTTTTAAACCTGCCAAGTAATGTTTACGAAAAAACTCCTTTTTACACTGTTCGTGTTTTGTTTCTGGCAACATACGGAAGCCCAAACCACGCTCAAATTGCGCAACGAAGCCCAAACGCCCTACCCCATTGCAGGCAAGTTGGTTTCGAGTATCAAAGTCCCCTCGAAAGAAGTCATACAAGTTTATGCCGAGTTTGTAGGCAAGGACAAAACCTTTAAAATCACCACTGTAGAGTACGACAATGAAGGCTTGCTTAGCAACATCAGCCTCAAAACAATCCCTGTGGCAGAGATGAATTTCCAAACTGACGGCTACGGCTCTCGTGTGGAAGAAGAAGAAAACGACTATTTCGGCAAGGGCAAAATCGCCAAAGTTACGCTCTTGTGCAATACACAAAACTCGTGCTTTACTGAAGAAAAAATTGATGTGTGGGCAGAAGCAGGCACAGAAACAACCAAAGACAAGACTTCTTTTGCCATGATTTTCTTTTCCAAAAAAGCAGATGCAGAGGCTTTCCTGAAAGACATAACAAGCAAGAAATAGGGTAAAACAAAACCGCAAAGCCTAAGCTCTGCGGTTTTTTGTATTTTTTTGTAGGCAAGCTTATTACTTCAAACTACCTACCATATCCGCAGGCACTACCCATTGTGTAAACTGTTCGTCTGTGAGGTAGCCTGTTTCTATTGCCGCCTCGCGGAGCGTCTTGCCTTCTTTGTGGGCTTTTTTGGCTATGTATGCCGCTTTTTCGTAGCCGATATGTGGGTTCAATGCCGTTACGAGCATCAAAGAATTTTCCATGTGTTTTTGCACTACAGG
>RDXI01000202.1 GCA_004292795.1 Bacteroidota bacterium
GTGTTTGTAGGCGCGTCCATACCTGTGCGTATGCCTCCATTAGCTCCTCTGGGAGCTATGACTGTGCCGTTTGAGTTTGTCAAAACGGGTGCAGTGCCTTGTGCTTGTGTAGGAAGCAAAGAAACACTATTGAAGATGCCTCCTAAAAGAAGGAAGCACAAAAATTTAGAAAGATTACACATAAAGTTTGAAAATAAAAGGGTTTTCAAGTGGTTTTTAGATTATTCTGGGGTTATTTTAGGGTTTACGATAACCAATAAACTTTTTGGCAATACGAGGGTAGCCTTGTGCAGTGAAAGGCTTAGTATGGTCAGCATAAGTATATTCTACCACCAATTTATTATTATTTACCAAATAGCCTTTAGCCAAAGGTCCGAAACAGCTGTACTGCACATCAACGGTACTTACATGATTCAGCTCAAAAGCGTTTCCACCATGGTGTAAACGAAGTCCTACATTGGGATAAATGGGACCACCCAATACACAGCCCTTGTTGATGTTTTTGATGTGGTAGCCCTCAAAAATACTGGAGCCATCGTAAGAAACAACCTTGTCATAGGCTATCGTAACCGTAAATTTTTCGGTTTCGCCTTCGTGTGTGCCTTCAAACGCGCCAATGATAGGCGAGGTTTCGTGTGGCAATACCACGAATTTTCTCTTGAGCGTGTCTATGCCATCATCAGTAGGGAAGCAGGCTGTTTTGGGAGCGCGCTTGCCTATGAGTGTAACCTCATACGTGCCAATATCAGACAGAAATACGATACCAAATTCAGGCGTTGTCCATCGTTGGCTACTACCCAATAAACGCCATTCATAAGAGGTGTATTTTTCAGGCACACTGAAGCTAATGCGGTTGCTGGTCATCACAGTATCTGTTTCAAACTTATTGAAAAGAATACTTTCCTCGATTTTGATGTCGGAGTTGGTAGGCAATTTTTCTGCTTCGCAAGGATTAGGTTTGGGTTCGTTGCCTTTACAACTGTAGAGAGCAAGGGTGCAAATGCAAAGTATGCACCACAAAAAAGAGTGTAATCGCATAGTTTTAAGGGGATTAGAAAACTTTTGCAAAATTATGATAGTTTTACTTTAATTCCAAATATTTTTGAAAATAAATTCAAAATTTGGCTATTTTATTAAAACACAAAATATTATGCTTTTTTTGATTTGTATTCAATACGAATAATATACAAACGATTGTTTTATTTGTTTTTTGACAATACACCTTGCCAAGAATGTAACAAGTTTGCGCAACAAAACGCCTTTTTGACACATTATTCAAAAAAATATCCTATTATAGTAATACCATAAAAAAACAAAAAAAAACGAATAAAGCATCGATAATTTCCACACTCTTTTGTTTTCGTACAAAAAGCCCTTATTTTTGCCCTTTATAGGTTTTATGCTACTTTCTATACTCCTTTCCACTCCCGATTGGGCAATCATCATTGCCTACCTTGTGCTTTCGCTTGCCATCGGGCTGTATTATACAAAAAAAAAAAAAAAAAGCACCCAAGATTATTTCTTGGGAGGCAGGCAAATTTCGTGGTGGCTCGCGGGTACGTCTATGGTCGCCACGACCTTCGCCGCAGATACGCCCTTGCTCATTACCGAATTGGTAGCCACACAAGGCATTAGCGGGAATTGGCTTTGGTGGAATGGCTTGATTGGTGGCTTAGTTTCCACGTTCTTCTTTGCGCGGTATTGGCACAAGGCAAATATTTTGACTGATGTAGAACTAACCGAATTGCGCTATGCAGGCAAGGAAGCCGCGTGGTTGCGAGGCTTCAAGGCGATTTACTTAGGCGTGTTTATGAATGGCGTTATCATTGCTTGGGTAAATGTGGCTTTAGGCGCGATTTTGAGCGTGTTTTTGGGCATACCTTCCGAGCATTTGTTGTATTATTATGCTTTGGCAATGCTTTTCGTAGTGCTTTACACAAGTCTTTCAGGCTTGACAGGCGTGGCGGTAACTGATGCAGTGCAGTTCGTATTGGCAATGACAGGTTGTATTATTTTGGCATATTTGGTTGTGAACTCGCCTAAAATTGGCGGTCTGGAGGGTTTGGTCAAAAAACTACCTGTAGAAACTTTAGAGTTTTTTCCGCGTTTTTCTTCAGGCGAGGCAGTAGGCAAGGGCGTACAAGCGTTGGGCATAGGCGTAGCGACTTTCTTTAGCTTCGTGGCGGTGCAGTGGTGGGCGAGTTGGTATCCTGGGGCAGAACCTGGGGGCGGAGGCTACATTGCGCAACGCATGATGAGTACACCCAAACCACAAGATGCTGTAAAAGCTACACTTCTTTTCCAATTAGCACATCATGCTTTGCGTCCTTGGGCGTGGATTTTGGTGGGGCTTGCCTCCCTCATTTTGTACCCCGAACTTTCCACTGCCGACAAAAAATTAGGCTACGTCATGGCGATGCGCGACTTCTTGCCTGATGGCTTGCGTGGAATGTTGTTAGTGGCTTTTTTGGCGGCATATATGAGTACCATTGCCACCCAATTTAATTGGGGCTGTAGCTATGTGATAAACGATTTTTACCAACGCTTCGTGAACCCCACCGCCACCGAAAAGCAGTTGATTGTGGCTTCGCGTTGGGCTACAGTTTTGTTGATGTTTGTAGGTTTGGTTATCACGTCTTACCTGACGACTATGGAAGGCGCGTTCAAGTTCATGATTTCGGCAAGTGCAGGCTTGGGAGGTGTGCTGATTTTGCGTTGGTATTGGTGGCGCATCAATGCATGGAGCGAAATAACCGCTACGATTGCGCCTTTCGTGTTCTTGCCTATCAGTATGCAATTAGCCTTGCCTGAACCCTATGGCTTTTTCTTCATCGTGGGTTGCACTACGGTTGCTTGGTTAGTGGTAACTTTCCTAACGCCACCCACAGACCGCAAGACATTAGAGAATTTTGTGCAACGCATCGAACCCACTATAGGCTGGAGTCCTGTCTATAAAGGCATGAGCCACTCGCCTACGCCCAACTCGCCTAAAAGCAATTTTGGGTTGCTTTTGTTCGCTGTTTTCAGTGGAATGTGTTTGATATATGGCTTCTTGTTTTTGATAGGCGCGTTGCTTTTGGGGCAAGCGTGGTGGGTATATTTATTGTTGTTCGTGTTTGGTTTGGTGAGTATGGGCTGGGTGTTGAGAAAAATGTAAAAATGTTCTTTTTCAACACAGAGGTACAAAGAAGCACGGAGTTACACAGAGCGTAGAATTTTTTGTGAAACGTTGTTGCTGTAATGTTCAGTCCTTTTACTAAATTTGCGCTATGCAAAACTTTTCCAACGCATTGGTTGTCATAGAGGACGTTCCGACTATCGAAGGCATCAGCTACCAACCCTTGCAACCCGCGTACCTCAAAATTCAACGGATATGGTTTTTTATCCTCATGCCTTCCTTGGCGGTGGCGTTGTTTTTGGGGTTTTACTTCATTGAAAAAATCCAAATTTTGGGAGTAATGGCAGGCGTTAGTCTTGCCTACGTGCTGTTGGCATTGGTGTATTGGGTAGGCGAGGGGCTAAGTTTTCGACACAGTGGCTATGCAGTCCGCGAACACGATATTTTGTTTCGAAGCGGTTGGTGGGTGCGCAGTACACAACTTGTGCCTTTCAACCGCGTGCAACACGTGAGCATCGAGGCAGGTATGTTCGAAAGACGCTTTGGGCTTGCCTCCATTTCCGTTTATACAGCAGGGCAGGATTTGACCGTGCATGGCATTACCCGCGAAACAGCCGAGAAAATCAAGGAATTTGTAGGCAAGCAAATCAAAAATAAGGAAACTATAGAAGAGGATACAACCGACATAGAAACCAAAGACAACACAGATGAGCCTGAAATTGCATAACCTCCAAGAGTGGGAAACTCCGCAACGACAATCTCCTGCGGGTTTGTTTATCCTTTTTATTCGTACTTGTTGGGAAATCATCAAGCAATTTTGGATTGTGTTGTTGTACTACGTCTTGCGCGGTAGGCAAGAAAACCAGCCCTTTGCTACCGAGTGGCTCTTTTGGGGCTTTTTCGGGCTTTCTATTGTCATTACAGTCATCAAATTTTGGTTCTATAAATTCCAAATCAAAGACGACCATCTGCACATTCATTCGGGTTGGTGGAAGCGCAAACATCTGTCCATACCCCTCGCAAGTATTCAGTCTGTACAAATAGAACAAGGCGTTTGGCAACAACTTTTCCGCATTGCCAAAGTATCTTTTGACAGCACAGGGAGCGAAAGCGTGGAGGCAAAAATAGACGCACTTTCGTTGAAAAAAGCAGAAGCCTTGAAGCAAATTCTCTTGCAAGAAAGCGAAGGCGAGCTTGCCACAGCAGGCGAGACTATCTCGAAACCCGAAAGAAAAACTTACCGCTTGAACGACCTCGACACCCTCAAGTTGAGCCTCTCTGCCAATCATTTCAGGGCGTTTTTTGTGTTGTTGGTCTTTACATTCAAGTTCTTTGATGATGCGGGAAAAATGTTAGATGCCGACCAACGCGAAGCTATGGAAGCCTACACCGACCAAGCCATCAATGCCTTGAGTTGGGTGTTTTTTGTGGGCGTTTTTTTGGTTGTGGCGTTTATTTCGGTAGCGGTTTCGGCTTTCCGTATTTTCTTGGAATATTACAATTTCACAATGACCGAAACCGACAAAGGATGGCGCGTTTCGCATGGCTTATTAACCCAAAAACAAAAAGTAATTACCCGCTCCAAAATTCAACTTGTAACGTATCGCGCTAATTGGTTGCGTGGGTTGTTAGATTTTTGGTTTATTGATATGAGCATCACAGGGCAAGACAAGCTCAAGCGACAAGCCCAAATCAATGTACCCATTACGAATTTGGTTGATGTGCAACAATTAGCCGAGCAATACCTGCCACAAGCCCCTGTCCGCGAACAAGGGGAACGCATCTCGCCTGCCTATTGGGGACGCAAAGCCTTGTTTTTGTCCTTGCCTGTTTCGCTTTTGTTGTGGGGCGTGCTGTACCTCATTTCAGGCGAGTTGCTTATCGCTTTGGCAGTGGCGGGTGTGGTATTAGCGTATTGGTTGGTGCATTTGGTGGTGTGGCGTAGCAAATTCCGTTGGCTTGCGCAAGAAGAAGGGCTAACCGTTTTCAAAGGCGTTTGGGGCAAATCTTATACGCTTTTGCAATGGCAAAAAATACAAGACGTAAGCCTTAGCCAAACTATTTATCAACGCCAAAAACGCTTGGCTACTCTGAAATTTAGCACTGCAGGAGGCGAGATAACCCTGCCTTACCTGCCCCTTGCCACCGCCGAGATGTTGCTCAATCAAACCCTTTACAGGATAGAAAGTAGGCAAGAAGCGTGGCTGTAGTAGGCGAGTTATTCTACTATAAGCTGCTGATTTTCAGTATGTTAAAAAATATTTTGCAAAATATTTGGAAGTTCCAAAAACTTGTCATAACTTTGTTTAAAGATGTACGCGAGTTGTGTATGTTAATGAGTTAATGGCTATTTTTAATCCAACAAACAAATGACACTTATAAGTCGATTAGTTTTCTCGATAGACAAGAAAACAGAACAAAAATCGTCTGACCAACTAAACATACATGAAATTTCAATCGTAATTCCTGTTAAAGATAATCAAACAGGAATAGACAACTTTTTTGATAACTTCTTCAAAACACAAGCAAAAGATACATTCCCCAAAGAAATTATAATCGTTTGCAACAATTCGAAACAAAAAACGACAATCAAAAAAGAGTTTTTAGACAAATTTAGCAACATCAAATTGCTTGAATGTAAAAAAGTTGGTCCCGCAAGTGCGAGAAATTTAGGAGTACAACATTCGACAGGAAAATGGATTTTGTTTGTGGACAGCGATTGTATTCCCACTGAAACACTTATTTCAGGTTATCAATTTGCAAAAAATGGTGTTATAGCGTATGCAGGCAACGTAAAATCTCTAAAAACAGATTTGTTATCAAACTACTATGAAACCCAAGAGATTTTGATTCCATTGAAAACTTTGGATAAAAACAAGGAATTTGTTCCTCAATATTTGATAACTGCTAACTGTTTGGTGTGGAAAGAAGCATTTGAATATGTAGGTGGATTTAATGAAAATATAACGATTGCAGGAGGTGAAGACATAGATTTGGGCTTACGACTTTCACAAATTGGAGATTTGAGCTATGCTTTTACTTCGATTGCTTTACACGATTTTGATGATGGAATTATTGGTTTTTGGAAACGATTTAAACGATATGGCAAAGGAAATAAAATTATAGAGAAACTTTATCAAACTGATATGAAGCCTGAACTTTTTAGACCAAATAAACGTAATTTTGTAAATGAAGTGCTTGCTAAAATGCAATGGTTAGCACTAAAAATAGGTTATCACAGTCAAAAATAGATGTTTGTGAAAACATATTCCCACCATTGGCGCAAGCCTCTTGGCTTGTGCTTACCTAACTGAAGCCTTTGGCGAATAAACCGAGCAAAAGTATAACTACGTGAGTTCGGAATTAGATTTAAATATAAAATATTGTAAATCAATGGATTGAATAGGCTTGCCCCAGCGGGGCTATATCTTTGTAGCCCTATAACAA
>RDXI01000203.1 GCA_004292795.1 Bacteroidota bacterium
ACTTGCTAAGATAGTATTAATCTTTTTGTAGAAAGCTCTACTTTGGTCATAGAGGGCAGTATAATCTATAATATCATGTCCTATTTGCAAAACACCAATAGTTTCTCCATTTTTATTTTGAAAGGGTATGAACTCCCATAAGATCCAAAAGTTATGATTTTGCGGACTTAAGTTTTTGCGAAATTTCATTTGTCGTGTCTTTGACGAACCAGAACGACAATCATTCACGAGTTTGGTGTATAAATCTAACTCGTCAGGGTGTATGATATTTTGATAATTTTTCCCAATAACGTCATGTTTTGAAAGTGGGAAAAGTTTTTTAAACAAAATATTTGCATATAAATATGTCCCTGACCAATCTATCACTACCACATAGTAGTTCGTAGAATTGATTAACCAAGAAGGTAGTAGTTCTTCAATATCTTGTAAGTGCATTAACGTATAGCTTTTGAGTAGGATGAATGTTTATAGGGTGGCTCAATTCATAACATAATATCAAAATTACGAAAAAATTATAATATTCCCAAAAAAACTATAATTTTTTTGTATTTGACTCGCCTACCCACATACCCACGAACATAGCGATTGTACTCGCCAACAAGCCCCACAAAATAGAAGGCGTACTCCAAACGGCTATTTCGCCCCACAACCAAACGACCATACCCACCACAATACTGAGCATAGCACCTGTAGTATTAGCTCGCCTCCAATACAAGCCACCCAACAACGGAATGAACAGCGAAACCAACGTAATGGCGGCAGATTGACGCGAAAGCTCGTAAATGCTCGCGCCCATGTTTGCCATAATAGCCGAACATACGGCTACAATCACTACAGACCAACGCAAAATGCGCAAATGTTGGGCATCTGTCATATTTTGGAAACGTGGACGAATGATGTTTTCACTCAAAACAGTAGCAGGGGCGAGCATAGCTCCGCTTGCCGTACTCATAATGGCAGAAAGCAACGCGCCAAAGAACAAAATTTGGATAAATACGCCTCCATGTAAAGAAACCATTTTAGGCAAAAGTTGTTCTAAATTTTTTGTTTTGTGTAACTCTTGTACTAAATCAGGATATAAAACCTTGCCACAAAGCGCAATCAACAAAGGCAAAAAAGCTATGGTAAGATACATCAACGCGCCCAAATAAGCACTATACACGGCTGTATTTTCTGACTTTGCAGACATAGTGCGCTGAAAAACGTCTTGCTGTGGGATAGAACCCAAGCCAACCGTTATCCAAGCCGAGATATAAATCAAAATTTGGTCTAACTTATTGGCAGGCAAGAAATTAAAAAAGCCTTTGGGTGTATGTGCGTACACATTTTGCAAACCGCCTGCCTGCCCTACCAAAATAATCGCCATGACAACCAAACCCAACACAATCATAATCGTTTGCACAAAGTCTGTGATAGAAACCGCCCACATTCCACCCGTAGTAGTGTAAAAAACAACCAAACTCATACACAACCAAACGCCCCAAAAAGCAGGCAAGCCTGTTAAATCCTGCAAAACAATCGCCATTGCTATGAGCTGTGCCGCTATCCAACCAAAGTAGGAGGGAACCATACAAATAGCCGAAACCAACTCTACACGCGGGCTATAGCGCAATCGAAAATAATCATTGAAAGTATAAATATTGAGCCTATACAATGGTCTGCAAAAAAAAGCTCCTATCAAAACAAGACACAATGCCGCGCCAAAAGGGTCTTCTATCACGCCCAGCACGCCTTTTTGCACAAATTCGGCTGACGCGCCCATGACTGTTTCAGAGCCAAACCACGTAGCAAACATACCTGCTGAAGTTATCATCAAAGGCAAATTGCGCCCCGCCACCACAAAATCCTGTGAGTTTTTTACGCGCCGAGCCGCCCACCAACCTATCAAAACATTGAGGCAGATATAGAGTATGACAAAGAATAATACCATAGCAAAGCGTACTTTTTTTTTGAGGCGTAAAGATAGCTTTTTTGTTGTTATAAACAAAAAAATACTACCCTGTTTAGAGTAGCATTTTTAGTTTTGTTAGATGTTTATTTTATCGTTTCAAGTCCAATATTAACACTGTTTTTGCGGGAACTTTGATGTTTTTCAGGTCTGCAAAGGTTTCATCTGTAGTAACGCTTACGGCAGATTTGAAGCCTGCCAAACGTTCCGCATAGCGGTTTGCATCAAGTTTTTTCTCCTCCGAAGGATTGTTGTTCATGATGACCATTACCGACTCGCGGTCTGTGTAGCGGAAATAGACATACAAATTATCGTTAGGCAAGAACTGTGCAAACGCGCCATTGTGAATAGGATTGCTATTTTTACGCCAATTCAAAACGCGCTTGGTGTAGTTTTGCAAATCTGTTTGTTCAGCTGTCAATCCTTTTTGGGTAAAAGCGTTGATTTCATCACCTTCCCACCCCCCGGGCATATCGCTTCTTAGTTTGCCATGGTCGTTGCCAGGTCCTTCCATGTTGATTTCTGCCCCATAAAAATATTGAGGAATACCGCGCAAGGTAAACAACAAAGCCGTTGCCATTTTTGATTTCTTTACATCTTTGTTGAAGTTCGTAGCGATACGGCTGATGTCGTGATTGTCTGCAAAAATAACATTGTTTGAAGGATTGGGATATTGGGCATCTTGCGCCAATGTGTAGTACAATTTCGAAGAGCCAGAGTCCCAACCATCGTTGTCATTGATAGCACCACTAATAGCGAAGGCAAGCGGAAAATCGGTTACTGAAGGCATTTGGCTATCGTAGCCATCATGGTTTTTTTTGCCTTTTTGGAAATACGACACTACCGAAGGTTTATCTTCCCAAACCTCGCCTACAATGTTGAAATTGGGGTATTCAGCCAAAATAGCCTTTGCCCATTTCGCCACATAATCCTTGTGTGGGTAGGGTTGCGTATCCAAACGAAGCCCGTCAAGTTGTGCATATTCAATCCACCAAATGTTATTTTGTATCAAATAATCGCCTAAGTATTGGTTGCGTCCATCGAGGTCGGGCATGTGCTTGTCAAACCAGCCACGCACCATCAAATCGCGGTCTGCTTGTGAGGCATTGGGATCGACTAAGGTAGCAAGGCGGAAATTACTGCGCGTATATTCGGCAAATTGATGAATCCAATTTTTCATAGGCAAGTCCAAAATGAACCAATGTTTATCGCCACAATGGTTTAGCACCACATCTTTGATAACTTTTAGCCCTTTTTGGTGGCACATTTCAACCAATTTTTTGTAGTCCTCATTCGTCCCGAAACGGCGGTCTATTCTGTAAAAATCAGTAATGGCATAACCATGATAAGACTCTTTTGGCTCATCATTTTCGAGCAAAGGATTTATCCAAACAGACGTGAAGCCCATATCTTTGATGTAGTCAAGGTTATTCATAATGCCCTTGATGTCGCCTCCGTGCCTGCCGTAGTTGTCTTTGCGGTCATAGCCTTGATTCATACCCGCGATTTGGTCGTTGGTTTTATCGCCATTGGCGAAGCGGTCAGGCATCAACAAGTACATTACATCGGCTTGTGTAAAACTTTTGTATTCCTCGCCTGCCTTCACGCGCTGTTTTAGCTCAAAGTTGCGCGTTGTTTCTATCTTGCCTACCTTAAACTTGATAGGCAACATACCCGCTTGCGCATTGGGTTTGATGTGTACATATAGGAACAAGTAATTGGGATTTTCAACCGTTATTACCTCGCGCAGTTCCACGTTAGGGTAAGCAAGACTGACGCGGGCTTGGCTGATGTCTTTGCCATAGACCAAAATTTGCAGGTCGGGGTTTTTCATACCCACCCACCAATGCAAGGGTTCAACGCGTTGAATGTCAATCTTTTGCGCATACGTCCAAGAGCAAAATAAAAGGCTGAAAGTAAGAACTGAAGCAAACAGTCCGAAGAATTTTTGGGAATAGGGTATCTTCATAACACACGATTATGGGGAAATATGGATTTAGTACAATTTTAAACTATAAAAATTACAGACTTGCCGTTATGCAAAACTATATTTTTTTTCGAGAAATATATAACTATTGCCCAACTCCTTATCGTAATCGTTTGTGAAAGAAGCCCTATCGAATACTTTTTTGCCCTATATTTGCACCCATGAAACATACTTTGTACCTACTTTTGATAGCTCTTGCAGTGGCAGGCTGTACTGCAAACGGCAAAAATGAGCAAAAACAAAGCAAAAAAATAGCTAAAGACCTTGTGCAGAATGTGCCTCTTTTGGTCGTTACGGGTTTTGGCAGTGCGCAAGAAAATATTGCTTTGAGCGACCTCAAGGCGCGGTATTGTGCAGGCAAGGTATATGTGCTGGAGAGCGTGGAGGGGCAGGCAAGGAAATACTTTGGTTGTGCGAACACGCAAAAAATCAAAACCTTGCGCGAGTTTGCCCCGCTTGCTAAGGAAAATTTATTGCTTACCGATATAGAAAATAGCATTGCCCAATTCAAGGCGTTGAAGATAGATAGCATTAGCTTTTTTGGCGAAGCAGACCGCTACGCCCTCACAAACCCCGATTCAGAAAGAACACCCTTTGCCTACTCGAAGCAAGTTACGCATTTTATCCTCACAGGTGTTACGGCTATCACAAGGCACATGGGCGTGTTGGCAGACCGCGATGGCACGGACTTTTTGACCGAAAATCTTTTGCCTCATTTTAAAAATGCTGACCTTGTGCATATCAGCAACGAAGTGAGCATCAGCGACAACTGCCAATACCAAGCCCCGAACTCGGCTTTTAGCTTCTGAAGCCTATTCTCGACCTTGGCGCGGATATTATAGAACTTACGGGCAATCATAACCTTGATTATGGCGTAGAACCGTACAAGAAAACTATGGCATGGTATGAAAAAAATAACCTCAAAACTTTTGGCGGAGGGCTTACGCCTGAACAAGCCAATACGCCCCTTATCGTTACGTTGAAAGATGGCACAAAAGTAGGTTTTATTGGTTTTAATGAACTTTGCCCCTGTGCCGAGTGTGCCGACAAAGCTGTAGGTGCGAACCGCTACCAACGCGAAAAAGCCCAAAAAGTGATTGAAAAAATGCGCAAAGAACTGAAGGCTGACGTGATTTTTGTGGGCGTGCAGTTTGGCGAGGTGGACTCTTACGCGCCTACGCCTGCGCAAACCCAAATTTCGTATGATTTATTGGACTTCGGGGCAGATGTAGTGTATGGCTCACAAGCGCATCAAATTCAACAAATAGAATTCAGGCAAGGCAAGGCTATTTTTCACGGCTTAGGCAATTTCTTGTTTGACCAAATGCACCGCATAGGCGTTAGGCAAGCTTATTTCTTGCATCATTATTTCCACAAAGGCAAGCTCATTCAATCCGTGCCTGTGTTCACGTTCATGTCCGAAAAGCGCAAACCCACGCTTGCCTCCCTTGCCGAAATAGCGCAAATGAAGCAAGTCGCATACTTGGATAAGCAATTATACAAATGGTAAAAAGCCTTGCCTGTTTTAACAAGAGTTCGGAATGAAAAGATTTGCTAAAAATTCTATGCACCTTTAAAATTCATTTCAGCGTTATATCTCAAACACGTTTGATATTGCAACTTTTACCAAAAAAACTGTAATTTTGCGTCTATGCTTACTCAAGAAACCATTGCCCATACCGCACACTTGGCGGGGCTACATTTAGACGCTACTCAATCTGCCAATATGCAACAACAGCTCGACCAAATTTTGGCGTGGGTAGCTGTATTGCAAAACATAGACACAACCAACGTAGAACCGCTCATTCACCCTACCGAAGTTCTGAATACATGGGCAGAAGACATAGCCAAAGAAGGATTTACGCATACAGAAGCCTTGCACAATGCGCCACAACACAATGAAAGTCATTTCCTTGTCCCCAAAGTTGCAGGCTTATAATATTTTGTTAATCCCTCGTACAACCAAAACACGACAAGGGCGGTCTTACGTATATATAGTAAAACAATCCAAAAAAAGCAATGAAAAAAATAGCAAGTTGGGCATTATTGATTATGTTGGCTTCGGGCTTCGTGGCAGAAGGCAACTATCGCACTATAAAAAACGATACCTTCAAACAAGGCGAACACGTAGAATATTTGGTGCATTATGGTATGCTTACCGCAGGTACAGCCACTGTAGATGTGCAACAAAAGAAATATACTTTGAACAATCGTATGTGCTACCGCGTTGATGTGGTAGGCAAGACTTCTGGCTTCGGTGGCGCATTGGTGCGCGTAGAAGATACTTGGAGAACGTACATAGATACCTCTGCCTTTGTATCTCACCGCTTCTACAGGCATCTCGAAGAAGGCGAGTACAGACGCGAAGAAGTTACAGATTTTTCGCCCTTGCAAAACTCGGCTGTGATGAAATACGAAGACTACAGCCTGAAAGATGATGCCAACAAGCCCCACAACAAAGGCAAAAAAACGTTCAAAACGCCTGACTATGTGCAGGATATGATAAGCGGGTATTATTACTTGCGCACCATAGACTTCAGCAAATACAAAGAAGGCGACATTATCACTATATCAGGTGTGTTAGAAGATGCTACTTATACCTTGCAAATCCGTTACAAAGGCAAAGAAGAAGTAAAAACTAAATTTGGACGCATCAACGCACACCGACTCGTGCCTATTATGCCCGCCAACCAAATGTTCAGTGGTGAAAACTCGGTGCGCTTTTGGGTTTCAGACGACAAAAACCGTGTGCCTGTGCGCGTAGAAGCTGATATGTTTATAGGCAAGGTCGTTTGCGAAATACGCGACTACAGTAACCTGCGCTACAAGATGAACTTCAGGTAAGCTTGCCTACCCACGCCATATATTGATAGAGGCTATCGCAATGCTATTAAGCTAAGGGATTTTAGACAGGATTAACAGAATTTACAGGTAAATTAGGCGTTTGTTGTTTTTGACGCACTAAAGAAAAGAAAAAATCCTGTAAATCTTGTTAATCCTGTCTTCTGTTTGTTAGCTCAATAGCATTGGAGGCTATCCTTTTTTGGGATAGCCTCTATTTTTTATCAACAAAGTATTAGGCAGGCGCGTATCTTTTTTACAACTTTGCCCCAAAACCTAAAGAGATAGTTTGCATAGGCGAGTCATTATCCCACAAGAAGCGTGTTTGGATTTGTAGGAAAGTACGCTCTGACACATCAAAATTCAACCCGCCTGTAGCACTCGCGCCAAAAGTTGTAAACTTCCTGCGAAAACCAATAGGCACATCACGCTGAAAGACTATCCCCGCTCCAATGCCTACAAAAGGGGTAAACTTGCCCAATTTGAAGTTGAACTCGCCTGTAACATGAAGGGGTAGTTTGCTTTTTTGGATAAGGCGCGTGTCTTGATGCCCGAATTGGATATAATCACCCGCTATTTTGAGTGCGAAAATATCGGTAAAGTGATAGCCAAATTTTGCCCCCGCTCCAAAGCCTGCACCATAATTATTCCGCCAATTTGACACAGGAAAGGCAGTATTGAGATGACCTGAAAAGGTTATTTGGGCTTGGGCTTGCGAAGCAAAGCCACCAAACAGCCACACAAAAACGAGAAGTTTTTTATAGAAATTCATAAATCTGGAGTAATTTTGCCCAAAAATACGCATTTTTTTGAAACACCGAATGAATGAAGGAGCGAATGAGTAATTTTTACTATTTTTCTTTCTACCCTTCTACCTCTCCACCTCTCCACCTTTCCACCCCCTTATGTCCCTTCTTATCTTAGACTTTGGTTCTCAATACACCCAACTTATAGCGCGTAGAGTACGCGAATTGAACGTTTTTTGTGAAATTCACCCTTATACGTATGCAGAAGACCTGCTGAAAAAGCCCTTGCCTGCTGATTTGCAGGGCATTATTTTGTCGGGTAGCCCTTGTTCAGTACGCGAAGCCGACTCGCCTGATGTGCCTATGGCTTTGTTCGAGCAAGGCTTGCCTATTTTGGGTGTTTGTTATGGAGCGCAACTCATAGCCCAAAAAAATGCAGGCGAAGTTGCCCCTTCGAACACCCGCGAATATGGCAGAGCCAACCTTGCCTACATAGCTACCGATAACGCACTTTTGCAAGGTATCTCGCCTAACTCGCAAGTGTGGATGAGCCACAGCGATACAATTAAGCAAATTCCGCAAGGCTTTGTGCGCATAGCCAGTACCGAAACGGTAGAAAACGCCGCGTATCAGTGGGTAGGCAAGCCTATTTTCGGCATACAATTTCACCCCGAAGTTACACATACCCTCGAAGGCAAGCAATTATTGCACAATTTTGTGGTCAATATTTGTGGCTGTAGGCAAGATTGGACTTCTGCCTCTTTTGTCGAAATTTCTACGCAAGAAATCAAAGAGAAAGTAGGCAATGACCGCGTAGTGTTGGGCTTGTCTGGTGGCGTGGACTCGTCTGTTGCCGCGTTGCTTTTGCACAAAGCCATAGGCAAAAATTTGTATTGTATCTTTGTAGATAGTGGGCTTTTGCGCAAAAATGAATACGAAGAAGTGTTACATTCTTACCAGCATTTGGGGCTGAATGTGATAGGCGTAAACGCACACACCGAATTTTACCAAACCCTCGAAGGATTGAGCGACCCTGAAGCAAAACGAAAAGCCATTGGACGTACTTTTATAGAGGTTTTTGACCGAGAAGCACACAAAATTTCTGATGTGCGTTGGTTGGCACAAGGCACAATTTACCCTGATGTGATAGAGTCCGTTTCGGTCAAGGGACCTTCCGTAACCATCAAATCGCACCACAACGTAGGAGGCTTGCCTGAAAAAATGAACCTCAAAATTGTTGAGCCGTTGCGTATGCTATTCAAGGACGAAGTGCGCAGGGTAGGCAAGACAGTTGAATTGCCTGACCACATTTTGCACAGACACCCATTCCCTGGGCCTGGTTTGGCTATTCGTATCATTGGTGACATCACAGCAGAGAAAGTGCGCATTTTGCAAGAGGCAGACCACATTTATATCCAAAACCTTCGTGACGCAGGTTGGTACGACAAAATTTGGCAGGCAGGCGCGATATTACTCAACACGCAAAGCGTGGGTGTAATGGGCGATGAACGCACTTATGAAAACGTAGTCGCGCTTCGTGCTGTTACGAGTACAGACGGCATGACTGCCGACTGGGTGCATATTCCGTATGAACTTTTGGCAAAAATTTCTAACGAAATTATAAACAAAGTAAAAGGCGTAAACCGCGTAGTATATGACATTTCCTCCAAACCGCCCGCTACTATAGAATGGGAATAAAGAGTAAATTATTGAGTTATTGAATTATTGAGTTACTAAATCTAACAACCATACAACAACTAACCATACAACCATATAACCATACAACAACCAACAAAATGCAACTCGACGAAGCAAAGGAACAATTTATTCAGACGTGGGGAACGCTGGGAAGCAACTGGGGAATTAACCGCGCTATGGCGCAAATTCACGCCCTTTTGCTTCTTTCGCCTGCGCCCCTCAGTACCGAAGACATCATGGAAAAGCTAAGTGCTTCGCGTGGCAATACGAACATGAACACACGCGAACTCATAGCTTGGGGGCTTGTGCGCAAAGAACTGAAAGCAGGCGACCGCAAAGAGTATTTTGTGGCAGAAAAAGACATTTTTACAGTCGTGCAGTGCATTATTCGAGAACGCAAAAAGCGCGAACTTGACCCCTTGAGGCGCGCCCTTGAGGGTATGACGCAAAATCTGGAAGGAGATGAGGCAAGCGAAGACATAAAACTCTATAAGCAAGTGGTAGGCGAGATTAAAGACCTGACAGGCACAGCTGACAAGGTGCTTACCTACTTCGAAAAAGCTGAAAAAACTTGGTTTTTCAAACAATTTATGAAACTGTTTTCGTAAAAACTATGAAATTTGAAATCAAAAATTATATAGCAGGCGAGTTAATCGCGCCCATTGCTTCGCAATATTTAGACAACTTCGCACCCGCTACAGGCGAGCTTTATAGTCTTGTGCCTGACAGCGAAGCGCAAGATGTAGCCCTTGCTGTAGAGAGTGCGCAACGTGCCTTTCCTGCTTGGCGTGACTTGGGTGCGGAGGGCAGAAGTGCGTATATGCTTCGTTTGGCTGATGTGTTGGAGCGCGATATAGAAAAATTTGCCTTAGCCGAAAGCAAAGACTCAGGCAAGCCTTTGAGTTTGGCGCGTACTATGGATATTCCACGCGCTATTCAAAATATCCGATTTTTCGCTACCGCTATCCTACACGCCCACACAGAAACGCATGATGCCTCGCCTGCTATGCTCAACTATACGCTTCGCCAACCTATAGGCGTGGTGGGTTGTATTTCGCCTTGGAATTTGCCTCTGTATTTGTTTACGTGGAAAATTGCGCCTGCCTTGGCTTCAGGAAATTGTGTGATAGCCAAACCTTCGGAACTCACGCCCATGACCGCTTACCTGCTCGCGGAACTTTGTCAAGAAATTGGCTTGCCTGCGGGTGTGCTGAATATTTTGCATGGCTTGGGAGGCAAGGTAGGCGAGGCTATCGTAAGCCACCCAGGCATCAAAGCCATTTCATTCACAGGCGGAACGGCTACGGGTTCAGTCATTGCACGACACGCCGCACCTGTTTTCAAAAAATTATCCTTGGAATTGGGAGGCAAGAATCCTGTTTTGATTTTTGCGGATTGTGAGTATGACACTATGCTCGCTACCACTGTTCGAAGCTCGTTTACAAATCAGGGGCAAATTTGCCTCTGCGGTTCGCGTATTTTGGTGGAACGTTCTCTATATGAGCGTTTTAGGCAAGACTTTGTGCAGGAAGTCCAAAAACTAACGGTGGGAAATCCTTTGCATGAAAGCACACGCTTAGGCGCGGTTATTTCGGCTGGGCATCAACAAAAAATCTTGGGTTACATTGCCCTTGCGCAAGAAGAAGGAGGCAAGATACTCACAGGAGGCAAGGCTGTCAAGCCTGAAGGGTGCGAAAATGGCTGGTTCGTAGAGCCTACCGTGATAGAAGGCTTGCCTTACGATTGCCGTACCAATCAAGAAGAAATATTTGGACCCGTTGTTACCATTCAACCCTTCGATACGGAAGAAGAAGCATTGAAATATGCCAATTCGGTACGCTATGGGCTTGCCTCCGTACTTTGGACACAAAACTTGTCGCGCACTCAACGCATCACGCAAGCCATCGAGTCGGGCATTGTTTGGGTAAATTGTTGGCTTATGCGCGATTTGCGCACTCCATGGCCTTTGGCGCTGCGTTTCAAAACTTCATCAAAGGAGTCATACCCTTTGATATTGAGCAAAACGTTTTGCGGGAAATAACCGGGCGGAGGTGTGAG
>RDXI01000204.1 GCA_004292795.1 Bacteroidota bacterium
CCTACTGCGGTGTTGGTATTGCCTGTAGTGTTGGAGTAAAGCGCGTTCAAACCATTGGCTACATTGTTGATACCCGTGCTGTTAGAACGTAAGGCATTATAGCCTGTAGCCGTATTGTCGTAGCCTGTAGTATTGCCAAATAAAGCCCCCGCGCCCAAAGCTACGTTTTCATAGCCTGTAGTATTGGTTTGCATAGCTTGAATACCTACTGCAGTGTTAGCGTTGCCTGTAGTATTCGAAAGTAGCGCGTTCAAACCGTTGGCTACGTTGTTGATGCCTGTGCTATTGGTACGCAAGGCATTGTAACCTGTGGCGGTGTTGTTGCCCCCTGTGGTATTGCCAAACAAAGCACCTGCCCCTAACGCTACATTTTCATTGCCTGTCGTGTTGTTTTGCATGGCTTGAAGCCCTATCGCTACATTATTATTTCCTGTGGTATTGTTTCGGAGCGTAGCCCCACCAATGGCTGTATTCTGGTTGCCTGTAGTATTGGCTTCTAAAGAAGCAGTACCAATGGCAGTATTGAAGTTTCCTGTAATATTGGTAAACATACTGTTCAAACCTATAGCTACATTGTTGTTGGCTGTAGTATTGGAAAAAAGCGAATACGCGCCAAGCGAAGTATTGTTGAGTCCTGTAGTATTGACATACAGTGCGCCATATCCTACTCCTACATTGCTCGAGCCTGTCGTATTTCTTTCGAGGGCAGAAGTGCCTATACTTGTATTGCGCACACCTGTAGTGTTGCTAAACAAAGAAGCGTTCCCTACCGCCACATTTTCATTGCCTGTAAGGTTGTTATACATTGCTTCCAAACCAACGGCTACATTCGTGCTTCCTGTGGTGTTGTTGCGCATAGCTGTAGAGCCTACGGCAGTATTCGCACTGCCAATATTATTGAGCAAGGAATAAAACCCTATCGCTGTATTTCCATGCGTGTTCGTGTTGGTAGAAAGTGCGCTCACGCCAAACGCCACGTTGTTAATGCCTGTAGTATTGGCAGACATAGCACTTAATCCATACGAAGTATTGCTTGTGCCTATTCTGCCCGAAGCCGTATTGTTTCTTCTAAAAGCCACATCAACGTTATCAGTAGTGCCAACAAAGTCATTCGTGGCATTCGTGCCTGCATTGCCCTTTGTACCCCAAGCCGTAGTAGCATTGTGAAGCAACGTCCAAGCTGTGCCATTGTGGAAATAAAAACCTGCCGTTCCGTCTGTTTGATACACCAGCAAGCCCGTAGCAGGCGAGGCAATCGCCCCTCTTTGCGCTTGAGTCATACGCGGAATGAGTACGCCCTGTGTCGTAGATTTCACATCAAGCATAGCCGAAACATCAGCTGTAGAACCATCTGCATTGATGCCCACGCCTTGCGCAGACAACGCGCTAATGCTTACATAAAAACCAATAAGCGCGAGTACAAAATTTTTCATATTGTTTTGAAAAGAGATTAAAAATTACTTATTTGTAATGGATTTATACATTATCCACAGAAGAAATACCTCACTAACACATACCGACACTGCTAACAGTGGATAGAAGTCCTCGATGATATTCCCAAAAACAAGCGCAAGCATACAACTAACTGCAAGCGCGATAAAACTTGATAACACACCAGCAAACATCCAAGTGGGTAAAAGCTGATAATCAACATCTGGGACAAAGCGCGTATAGACTCTTCCTGAAATCGCCCCTACAATGGCGGTAAAAAACATAGCCGACAAAATGAAATGTATCGTCATAAAAAAAGGTTGTATTTTTTTTACAAAAAAAAGCATTTCACACTTCTGAACCAAAAATAAGGCATAGACAAATGCACTGCAAGGCATAGACAAATGCTCAATAGCCCTCAAAACCAACAAAAGACCACATTTTTGATGTGGTCTTTGCAAAATTGTAGGCAAGTTTTTTAAAACCTCAAGCCCACACCTAACAAGAAATTTCTGCCTGCTTGGGGATAATAAAAGTTTTCGGTAGTGCGTGTTCCACCTGACCAATACCCATACGTATAGCCATTCGACTCATATTCCGCGCCTAATACGTTGTTCAGTAGGCAAGAAAAGGTAAGCGTGCTTGCCTTCATTTTCCATTCGTAGGCAAGGCGCACATCTTGCGTAGCAAAAGCATCGAGTTTGCGCGCCTCATTCGAAGTATTGTCTAAGTATTGCTTGCCTACATACTTCGAGAGCAATGCCACTGTAAAACCTTTGGCGGGGCTGTAGGCAAGTTGGCTCGCGCCTATAAAAGCAGGCGAGAAAGCAATATCCGTAGTGCCAAACTTCGTTTCCTTCTGTCCACCATTGTCATAATCATCTGTAAATTCCTGAAAATCCTTGATGCGATTTTGGCTCAACGTAAAGTTTACATTCCATTGCAGTTTGGCGTTGGGTTGCAGACTCGCCTCCACTTCCACGCCTCGCCTGAAGCTGTTTTTTACATTGGTGCGCGTGTAATTGCCCACATCATTTACCTTGCCTGTCAGCACAAGTTGGTTGTCGTACAGCATATAATAGCCGTTTACATTCACATTCCACTTGCCGTCTCCCAAACTGCCAAAAACCCTTGTGCCAAATTCAATGTCATACATACGCTCCGACTTGGGGCGACTTTCTTGAGTAGCGTTCACAAAGTCCTCGCGGTTCGGTTCGCGGTTGCCCACACTCAAAGAGCTATACAACAACACGTTATTATTTACCTCAAAACTAAGCCCTGCTTTGGGATTGAAGAAGTTAAGCCTTGTATTTTGTTGCAAAGGGCGCGTGCCGAGTGCATCTATTTGCAAGCCTTCGAAGTCATAAAACACATTGCGCCACTGCATATCGACAAAACCGCGCAATTTATCCGTAATTTCTACGTAGGCTTTAGCGTATAGGTTCGCGTCTTGCTTGTCCGCATCATTGTTGTAGTAACGGCTTCGTGTAGGCAAGGTAGTAGCATATTGCGCCCAAATCACTTCGCCAAAATGCCTTCCAAGATAACGATTCCAACCGCCACCCAAAATCACTTCTACCCTATTGCTTTTGTAATTCACGCTATAAATGCCTCCAAAAAAATCATTATCCAACCAACGTCTGCGGATAACATCCATATTCGTGATGCTTTGATTGCCAATCACAAGAGGCGAAGCCGTATAAGTGCTTACATTGTCTTGAGCGCGAAATTCCTCATAATAGACTCTGCCGTAGGTATAATGCAAGGCAGTTTGTGCATTCCAACCCGCGCCCAAATCATAGCTATAGAATAACTGATAATGGTCTTGTTGGTAGTTGTCGGTTTGGTTGTCGTACCTATAGGCATTGTAAGTTCTGCTATTGGATTGCAACAAATGAAGCGAGTCGGCAGTGGACAAATAATTGCGCACAATGTAGTCTTGCATACCCTTTGCATCACCGCGTAGGCGAGCTTCTGGCACGCCATTCCACGCCTGATAAGTACGTTCCTTGCCTGAAAAAACGTTGGCGCGAAGCGTGGCGCGTTTGCCATAATACGCTCCCGACACATAAAAACTTTTCAAATCCGAACTTGCCCTATCCACAAAACCATTAGACGTAATGCTCGAAAGGCGTGCATCAACGGTAAACTTGCCTGCCAACAAGCCTGTGCCAAGCATCAAAGTATTTTTCATAGTTCGAAAAGAACCTGCCGAATTATTGAGTTCGAGATAGGCTTTTTCGTTTTTTTGGTTCGTTTGGATATTCACACTCGCGCCAAACGCTCCCGCGCCATTGGTAGAAGTTCCCACACCGCGCTGTATCTGAATACTGCTTACCGAAGAAGCAAAATCGGGCATATTCACCCAAAAACTCCCCTGCGACTCCGCGTCATTGTAAGGAATACCGTTGATAGTAATGTTCGTTCTGGTGGCATCACTCCCGCGCACACGGATTCCTGTATAGCCCACGCCTGCCCCCGCATCAGAGGTCGTAACTACAGAAGGCGTAAAGTTCAACAAGATAGGCAAGTCCTGCCCCAAGTTCTGTTTAGCGATTTGTTGCTTGCCTACGTTGGTGAAGGCAAGGGGCGAACTTTCATCGAGGCGCGTACTGCTAAGGATAACCTCGCCTAAGTTGTTGAGGGCTTCTCTTGGTGTGGGAAAATAGGCATAATGTACCAATGTAGGCTCTGGTACAAGGAAAAACTTTACAGGCTCGGTATTAGATTGAATAGAAAAGTCTTTATATTCAAGGTTTTCATAGCCAAAAATTGATATGACAAATAGTTTTACAACATCTCCATAGACATTTTTGATGCTAAAAAAACCATTTTCATCAGTAAATGTTTGAAGGTCTGTACCCCAATGAACCAAAGCTCCTTGTATGGGTTCCATAGTTTCTTTGTCTAAAACGACACCTTTGAAGGTCTTATCGTCTTGCGCCTGTAGGCAAGAAACCGAAAGCAGGAAAAAGCAAAAAAACATCAAAAAATGATGTAGGGGCAACCCTTGTGGTTGCCCTGTTCGCGTGCCTGCCTTTCTCGAGAAGGCAAGAGCAAAATCGTGTGCGGTTTGGGCAACCACAAGGGTTGCCCCTACAAAATGACGTATCAGGAAATAGAACATAACTTTGAAAAGGGTTAGAGGTGGAAAAAATCTATAGCACCTCCGCGCAAGGGCAACCCTTTTGAAAGTTGAAAGTTAATAGCTGAAAGTTGATTTTTCGAAAGTTGAAAGTTAATGGTTGAAAGTTAAAATTTAACCTTCAACTTTCATCGTTTAGCTTTCAACGCTCATCTTTCAGCCTTCATCTTTCAACACTCAAACAACCGTTCCCTTCGTCAGTATTATCTGCATCAGGTTCGTAGGGTATTATCTCAGCCTTTATAGATGTTAGATGTTAGCTTATAGATGTTGGTTGTTAGCTAACATCTAAAATCCAATAACCAACATCTGCATAAGGCACCCCTTGGTTGGAAGTATTTTGTGTTGCAAAGGTAGGATAGGTTTTGCAATCAGGCAAATTTTATTTTGCAAAAATTGTGAAGCCTATGCTACAAGCCAAGTACGCGCCAACTCCACATCCTCAAAATATTGCGTCTTAAGCGCGTGAGAAGCCATATCTTCTGAAAATGTCTGCTCGATGGAGGTAGCCTCGAATAAGTCAGCAGGCAAGATAAAAGCTGTTTTCTGTATGCCCAAGCGCACATACTGTTGTATGATTTCTTGGTCGTGCCATTCCTGAATGTCGGGAGTCATCACGACATGCCCCAAACGAGAATCCACCAAAAAGGCTTTTGTTTGATGCTTCTCTAACAAGTCCACAAACGTTCTTAGATATTCCTTAAACCCTTCATCTGACAAATCAGCAGGCTTCAGCCATACTACTTCCATTGTTTTTGTATTGGCATCAGCATATACTAGCCAGCACGAATCTTCCATTATCAGTTCCTTTGCCATACCTTAAAAAGATTGATTTTAAAAATACAAATTTTTTGGTCATTGTGGGAATGAAGGAATGTATGTTGTACCTTTGCAAACAAAGATAGATAATATCTCGACAAAATACAAAATAGCGTGTTGTTTCGTTAAAATTAAAAAACTTGCCTTGTGCTATGAAAAAACTACTCATCTTTTCCCTATTGCTTCTGCTCGGCGTGCAAACAGCTTGCCTGCGTGTGCCTCCGCGTTGCAAAATACCAAACTGCTATGTGGCTGTAGACCACAACCACGCCATAGGCTCAGAAACCCGCGCCAATGGCGACACCAAAGACGTAGGCAAGGTTTTTCGAGGCGTGCCATACTTTAGTTATATTTTCCGCAAGAAATACAAAGCCCAAGAATCGAAGGGCTATTACCGCAAAATAGATGGACGCGAAGCCTACGACAAACGCCAAACCTCCAAAAGCCAAGTGCAACCCAAGTCGAAGTCAAAACCCAAACCCAAGCCAAAACCTCCTGCTACCAAAGAATAATTACGCGCCTTTGAGCAATTCCCAATCAGGCAAGGTATAAATGATAGTGCCGTTTTCGTTTACTTCTGCCTCAAAAACACCTTTTCTTTGCAAAAGCTCCAGCGTGCCTTTCGCTTCTTCGAACTGTATTTTGGTTTTCATACAAAGCATCGAGGCAGTGATGCGCCCTTGATTTTGCACGGCTATTTGGATAACCTCGCCATCTGATACCACCGAAGCAGGCACGCCCAAATGTTCGTGGCGCGTAGGGGCAGGCAAGGAATCAGACGCAGTGCGCGTAGGCAAGGAAGGATTGAGTACAAAAACAGGCTGATAGTTGTCGTCATACTCATGATGAAAAATCCCTTCGCTCAACATAATATACAATTTCCGCTCGGCTTCTGTGAAGTCGAGCTTTGTTTTTTGCGCCAATACGCCCACACTTAGCCTGCCGTTGTATTCGCGGGCTATGCGCATCACTTCTTGGTTGGTGATTTTTGCATTTATCAAGGCGTTGCACTCATGCTCAATAGCAAACAAATAAATGCCACCTCCCAGCGCAATAAATGCCATAAAAATAAGTAAAAGTGTTATCATATTATGGGTGGAAAGGTGGAAGGGTTGAGGGGTGGAAGGGTTGAGGGGTGGAAGGGTTGAGGGGTGGAAGGG
>RDXI01000205.1 GCA_004292795.1 Bacteroidota bacterium
CCGCGCTGATAAGGTCGCCTTCGGGACTGATAGCCACTTTTTCGTATTTCAAGATGCGGTGTCCTGTGCGCTCAATGAAAAACATCAAAACGGGCAACGTGCCATCAATATCATACGAAACGCCCTTGTTGAAATCCACCGCCATGTGAAGCGTTTGGAAGAAACTGTATTGCAAAATACTTACAAGCGATTTAGACATTCCTTGAAAATAGCCGGGAATCGCGCCTTTTTTGTTAATGTTCTCAAAATTGGGAAGCGAACCGATAGGCTCAAGCCCCATCATCACGATTTCGTCAAATTCAGGAAAGAAAGTCGTAGCGTGCAAGAAGTCCGCACCTGCAAAGGGGTAAAACAATGTACCGCCTTTTTTGTTGATGTGTGCCAATTCCTTGCCTGCCCAAGTGCGCATTTTGGGGAGTTTAGCCTCCATACTTTTCCATTGAGCTTCAGTATTTTGGGCGTAGGTTTTCCAAGCAGGATTGCTTTCGTAAGTGTTCAACGCGCTTCCCTCCTCGCCTTCCATACCCGCAATCAGGCGAGCAATGTCGTTGAAATTACGCTCTGGCGTAACGCGTGAAGGCTTTTGGCGTTTTTTCTTGTCGCCTTTTTCCTCTTTCTCGGCTACTTGTGTGGTGTCTTCGCCTCCACCTTTCGCGTCTTTTTTGCCCTCATCAGTGGCTACTTTTTTGTCGTCTTTGTCATTGTTTTTTTCGGGCTTGTTGTTGCAAAAGGGCAACAAAAGCAATACACCGAAGAACAAAGCCATTCGAAACGAGTAAAATAAAAACTTCATAAAAAACAGATTTTTGCGCAAAGTTAAGGAAAGTTTTTAGAGTACAAGCCTGTAGTGCAAAAAAGCCATACCAAACGCATCAAATCCTCCCATAAAACACGTTATTTTTGTATCTTTGCAAAAAAAGCCTTTTTCAGTTATGTTCAAACTTACCTCCGAATTTCAGCCCACAGGCGACCAACCACAAGCCATCGAAGAGTTGGTAAAAAGCATAGAGGCAGGCGAGAAATCTCAAGTGTTGTTGGGTGTTACGGGTTCAGGCAAGACTTTTACCGTTGCCAATGTAGTAGCGAGATTGAACCGCCCTACGCTTGTATTGTCGCACAACAAAACCCTCGCGGCACAATTATACGGCGAGTTCAAACAGTTTTTTCCAGAAAATGCCATAGAATACTTTATTTCTTATTACGACTACTACCAGCCAGAGGCGTATATGCCTGTTACGGGTACGTACATAGAGAAGGAATTGATGATAAATGCCGAGATTGAAAAATTGCGCCTTAGCACTACTTCCGCCCTGATGTCGGGCAGGCGAGATGTGTTGGTGGTGTCTTCTGTTTCGTGTATTTATGGTATGGGCAACCCTGACGAGTACGCACAAAGCGTTATCCGCCTTAGTGTGGGGCAGAAAATAGCCCGCAATGCGTTTTTGTTTTCGTTGGTCGATATTTTGTATAACCGCACAGAGGCAGATTTTACACGCGGGACGTTCCGCGTCAAGGGCGATACAGTCGATATTTACCTTGCCTACGCGGACTTTGCCTACAGGATTTATTTCTTTGATGATGAGATAGAGGCTATCCACGCCATTCACCCCGAAACAAACAAAAAAATAGCTGATGAGAAAATCGTGGCTATCTTTCCTGCCAACCTCTTCGTAACTACTCCCGACACGCTCCAAAAAGCTATAGAATTTATCCAAGATGATTTGATGAAACAAATTGCTTATTTCGAGGCAGAAGGAAGGCTCGAAGAAGCTACACGCATCAAAGACCGCACCGAGTTTGACCTTGAAATGATGCGTGAATTGGGCTATTGTTCGGGCATAGAAAACTATTCGCGCTATTTTGATAGCCGAAAAGCGGGACAACGTCCTTTTTGTTTATTGGATTATTTCCCCCAAGATTTTTTGATGATTGTTGATGAAAGCCACGTTACAATGCCCCAAATTCGAGGTATGTATGGCGGGGACAGGTCGCGCAAAACGTCTTTGGTTGATTATGGTTTTCGCTTGCCTTCGGCTTTGGACAACCGCCCTTTGAATTTTGCAGAATTCGAAACCTTGATAAACCAAGTAATTTATGTGAGTGCCACGCCTGCCGACTACGAGCTACAGCAAGCAGATGGCGTATTGGTGGAGCAGTTAATCCGACCTACAGGCATTTTAGACCCGATTATCGAAGTGCGCCCCACCCTCAATCAAATTGATGACCTGCTTGAAGAAATAGACAAAACTATCAAAAACGAAGGGCGGACTTTGGTAACTACCCTGACGAAGCGTATGGCAGAGGAATTGACCAAATATTTGGAGAAAATAGGTATCAAATGCCAATATATTCACTCTGACGTGAAGACTTTAGACCGCGTGGAGATTTTGCGCGAATTGCGTTTGGGGATTATTGATGTCTTGGTGGGTGTAAACCTTTTGCGCGAAGGATTGGACTTGCCTGAAGTTTCGTTGGTGGCTATTATGGACGCAGACAAGGAAGGATTTTTGCGCAATGAACGCTCTTTGATACAAACCATAGGCAGGGCGGCACGAAACGACCAAGGGCGTGTATTGCTGTATGCGGACAAAATAACGGACTCTATGAAACGGGCTATGTCGGAAACGAAGCGCAGGCGAGAAGTGCAAGACACCTTCAACAAGGCAAACGGCATCACACCCAAAACAGTACGCAAGACTAAAGATGCTATCTTGCAACAAACAAAAGTAGCTGATATTCAACCTGTTATCAAGCATTATTACGTAGAGCCTGATAATTTCTCGCTTGCGGCAGACCCTGTTATCGCTTATATGAAGCCTGAAGAACTCGAAAAGCAGATAGCCATTACCCAAAAAGCGATGGAAACTGCCGCGAAGGAATTGAACTTCATCGAGGCGGCTCGCCTACGTGATGAGCTAAAGTCTTTGAAGGATTTGCTACAGGCATCAAATAGATAAAAAAAACAAAACAACACAGGCGAGATTGCCTGTGTTGCTTTATATTATTGTTTCCATTTGATAGAACAACCTACTGCTTTGGTATTGTTTACACTTACAGTCGCTCCTTTCAATAATTCCTTTATTGCGTCAGCCACATAAAACTTGGAGGCTTGCGAAGCGTCTTGCGCGTTGTCGTCTATAGCTCCTATGTAGCGCACTTTCCTTTCTTTGTCAAGCAAAAAGACGTGAGGCGTTTTGGTTGCGCCAAATTTACGCGCTGTTTCTTGCGTTTCATCAAAGAGGTAAGCAAACTTAAAGCTCTTTTCTTTTGCCCTTTCCTGCATTTTATCAAAAGAGTCGTCAGGTTGAATGGTCGGGTCGTTGGGATTGATAGCTACTACAGGGTAACCTTGCGCTTCGAAAGTCTTGTGTAGTTCTATGATGCGGTCTTCGTACATTTTGGCATACGGGCAATGGTTGCACGTAAAAATAACCAAATAGCCTTTCGCGTCTTTGTAATCCTTGAGCGCGACTTGCTTGCCTTCCGTGCTTTTCAGGCTGAAGTCGTCTGCTTGGTCGCCTACTTGATAGCCCAACACTGCTTCGGGATTTTTGTCTATGCTGGCGGGAGCTACAGAGGCTTTTTCGGTTTTGGCTTCTTTGTCGTTCTTTCGTTTTTGACTTGTGGCAATGAAGACGGTAAACAAGGACATGGCTATGGTTACAAATAAGCCTATGAAGGCGATATTAGAGCCACTTTTTTTTGTTTCAGACATGGTTTTTAGTTTTTTTTTTGATGAGAAGATATGATATTTTCCAATTCGGTGCGCGTCATTTGTTTAGGATAAAAGGCTCGAATAGCCTGTTTTGCATTGATGAGGAGTGTAGCAGGTATTTCGCCTTCCCATTTCGCATCTATTTGCGGTATCCAAACATTCGCGTCCTTTTCAGTAAGAACGCAAAAAAGCGGGTTTGGGTTCATTATTTGGTCATATCCTTTTTTTTGTAGGAAAGCTTGCACTGTGGCGGGTTTGTCTTCTACGGCTACGAGCAAAAACTTCACTTTCTCGCCTTTCGCGTGTAGCTCCTTGCCTACCGCTATGAAATAGGGCAATTCCTCTACACAAGGTTTGCACCAAGTAGCCCATAAATTGATGACGCGGAGCGTGTCGTCTTGCGTGTCCATAGCTTGCTTCAGTTCGGCAAGTGAGAGCGTTTTTTGGGCATAGAGTTGTCCTGTCAGTAGGCAAGACAACCAAAAGAGCGTAAAATTTTTCATTCGTACAAAATTAGGCGAAATTTTAGAATTTACAAATAATGTGGAAATTTGCAAAGCACTTTAAACCTTGCTTTGGGCGAATGGTCTAAGGTACAAATAAGACGCAAATGAGCATATCTCCTGTGGCAAAAGAAACCTTAGAAGACCAAGAAATATTGGCACTCTTTCGACAAGAAGCAACGCAACAAAAGGCGTTCAATATCTTGGTGCGTAAATACCAAGAGCGCGTGTATTGGTTGGTACGCAAAATGGTTATCGACCATGATGATGCCAATGACTTGACACAAGACGTTTTTGTGAAGGTTTGGCGCAGTCTTGACAGTTTTCAAGGCAATGCAAAACTCTATACATGGATATACAAAATAGCCTCTAACGAATGTCTTACCTTCCTTGCTCGCAAAAAGCGCAAATTTTTCTTGCCTATCGGGGACGTGCAGAAGGAATTGAGGCAAAAATTGGATAGTAGCGACTATATTTCGGGTGATGAACTACAACTCAAGCTCCAAAAGGCTATTCTGACCTTGCCTGACAAACAACGTTTGGTGTTCAATATGAAATATTATGACGATTTGAAATATGAGGAAATATCGGAAATAGTAGGCACAAGTGTTGGCGCGTTGAAAACGTCTTATCACTTGGCAAGCAAGAAAATTGAAGAATATATGAAAAGTGGGCTTTGAGTTATTGAGTTATTGAATTATTGAGTTATTGAATTAATAAAAAATACAACAGTACAATGAAAAATACGGTTTTTAGAGTGCCTGAGCATTATTTTGATACGCTTCCCGACTTGGTGATGGCGCGGGTAGCGCAGGCGAGTCCGTTGGAGGCTATGGAGCGTAGGCAAGTTTTTTGTGTGCCTGATGCTTATTTTGAGGAATTGCCCGCATACATTCAAGCCAAAATCACACGCTTGGAAGGCAATGTTTTTGAAGTACCCGAACATTATTTTGATGAATTGCCCGCACATATTCAGCAGAAAGCCTTGCCTGCCTTGCCTACTGTAGGCAAGATAGAGGACGTTTTGAGTGTGCCACAAGATTATTTTGAAAACCTACAACACCACATCACACGCAAGATAAACCAAAGCAAAGCACCAAAAACGCCTCTTTGGGCGTGGAAGAACACATGGAAATGGGCTACAGTGGGCGTTGTGTGTGGATTGGCTTTTTTATTCCCCCCTCCTTTCCTGCCAACTACGCCTGAAACTACTATAGTAATAGCCAAATATACCAAACCCAAAACTGCCTTGCCTACCCAAGAACGCACTACAGAAAAAACGCCTCAAATAATCGCTTTACCCGCCCCTATTGCCTTGCCTACAATACCCACCCAAACAGCCAAACAAGAAGACACGCCCCTCGTGAATATGTTGGCAAAAGCAGACAAAAGCACCGAGGAAGCCTTGCTCAATTTGGTAGAGAGCGAAGATATGGCGGGTAGCGAGGAAGAAGAAGAGGCTTGGCACGAAACCCACGAAGAAATTTTGCACGAACTTTCCGAAGAAGACCAATAAGACTAACCTATCCGTTTGTATCCATTAACCTTATATGAAAAATTTATTTGTATTCTTTTTTTTGTTTGGGAGCGTGTGCGCCCAAGCCCAACCGCCCAACCTTTTGCAAGAACGTATGCAACAACGCAAAGCCGAAATAGAACAGGCGAAGCGCGAAATAATCACTACACGCATCAACCTCAAACCCGAACAAGAGAAAAATTTTTGGGAAGTGTATGACAAATATACGCTTGAACGCATTTCTTTGCGCAAACAAATCACGCGCTTACGCAGAATGGGCTTTAGTATGGCGGCTACTGATGCCGAGTTAGAAAAAAGTTTTGATGACTTGATAGCCCTGCGCCAAAAAGAAGTAGATGCGGACAAGAATTACAAGACGCTTTTATTGAAAATAATCAACATACGCCAACTCTCTGAATTGCATCGCTTAGAACACGAATATTTTAAGCGTGTGCTGGAAATAGTGCGGGACAGACAACCCAATCGCCCTCCCCCACCCCACAAGCGAAATGATGATGGTGGCGGTGATGATGATTAAAAATGAAACGGCTATCCTTTTCGGGTAGCCGTTTGTTGTCAAATATAACTCTACAAACTTTTAGTTCTTCCGCCATCTACAGGCAAGTTGATTCCATTGATGTACGAAGCAGAAGGCGAGGCAAGAAACGCTACTGCGTAAGCGATTTCTTCAGGCGAGGCAAAACGCCTCGCGGGTACGTGCTGGAGGAATTGCGCCTCGACAGCTTCGGCAGTTTGGGCGGTTTGGTTGGCTTTGTTTTGGACAATAGCCGAGAGTCGCCCCGTTTCTGTAT
>RDXI01000407.1 GCA_004292795.1 Bacteroidota bacterium
ACAACGGAAAAAATGCTTGCCCCAAAGGTCATTTCGATTGTATGCAAAAAATTGCTGCCTCGCAAGTGATTTTGGCGGTGGAGGATTTGTTGGCATAATAAAAGGATCATCAAACTAAAAGTCTGATGATCCTTGACAACACCTAAACACAGTCTAATCATTAATTTTAATCCTCATTCACCACAAAATCTGAATATGAGCGCATTCCATGCTCATTAATGTCTAAGCCTTCTACTTCTTCGGTTTCAGAAACTCTAAGTCCCATAGTTTTATTCAACAAAAAGAAAGCTCCAAAAGAAACAGCAAAACAAAACGCCCCAATTACGCCAATGCCAATCAACTGGCTCATAATTTGCGCTCCGCCTGCCAAATTTCCAAAAATACCTACTGCCAAAGTTCCCCAAATTCCACAACCCAAATGTACAGGAATTGCTCCCACAGGATCATCAATTTTGAGTTTGTCTAATGCCAAAACTGCAAAAACAGCTAACACTCCACCAATAAACCCAATAATAGCCGAACTTCCTACCGACATTTGATCTGCACCTGCGGTAATGGATACCAAACCTGCCAAAATTCCGTTCAAAACCATCGTCAAATCATTGGTTTTGAAAAGTGCATAGGAAGCAATAAAAGCACCCATCGCACCCGCTGCAGCAGCTATAGAAGTAGTTACAAAAACCAAAGAAACTATACCAGGATTAGCAGAAAGCACCGATCCACCATTAAAACCAAACCAGCCAAACCATAACAAAAATACACCTGTTGTAGCCAAAGGCATATTATGACCAGGGATCGGAATAACTCCATCTTTTTTGTATTTGCCAATTCTAGGTCCTAAAACAATAGCTCCTGCCAAAGCCCCCCAACCTCCAACCGAGTGAACAATAGACGAACCTGCAAAATCGTAGAAAGGAGTAGCAAGTGCTTGCAAAAATCCGCCTCCCCATTTCCACATTCCAACCACAGGATAGCAAAAACCTGCATAAAATACTGCAAAAATCAAAAAAGTGAATAATTTGATTCGTTCTGCAACTGCACCAGAAATGATGGTTACGGCTGTTGCAGCAAACATAGCTTGAAAAATAAAATCTGTCCAATAAGTATAACCTGCATTATAAGCAGGCGTAAGTGCGTTGGCTGGTGGATTTACGCCAAAACCACTAAAACCAAACCAAGCTCCAGCAAAATCTTTTCCTGGATACATCAAACTAAAACCAACAATGGCATACATTAATAAGCCAACCGC
>RDXI01000206.1 GCA_004292795.1 Bacteroidota bacterium
ACGTATTGGGCTTTCTTGATGCCTTTCCTGCTTGCTTCTGTGTATGCCGTTCCTAAGGGCAAAATCATCTTGCCTAACCAAACCTCTGTAGAAATTCCGCGCCAAGCGCAAAGGCGTTTGATGCTCCAAGACCAACATTTTTGGATTTTTCTTATGCAGTTGTCGGTTGCGTTGCCTTATACTATAGCTGGGCTTGAAAAAATCTTAATCGGTGGCTTGGGTTGGTTTCAGCCCTACACCTTGCAGGCTTACCTACATTTGCACGCCCAACCGTGGGGGCTTTGGGTAGCCAAAAGCGAAATCTTGTGCGGAATTTTGAGTGTGGGTATGCTTTTGTGGGAAACGTTTTTTGTGTTGGTCGTATTTTTCGCTTGGGCGCGGTGGGTGTTCTTGCCTGCGGGTATTTTGTTTCATCTTGGCACTTACGTACTTTTGGGTGCGGGAGCATGGATACACCCTTGGTGGCTTTGTTATGGCATTTTTTTCTTTTCAGTAGGCAAGGAAAAATAAAAGCCTGCCCATTCGAGCAGACTTTGTTCTGATAGCACTATCCTTTGCAATCTTCCATTTTTAGCTCAATGGTAACTTTGATAGTTTTGCTGATAGAGCCATTACTGATAAATACCTCTGCTGTGAACGTTTTAACAGAATTCAGTCGGCAATATACTTCGTAGAAATTATCGCTATCTGCCACCACAATCTGCCCTGTAGAAGCATTGACTGTTATTGCCCCTGCTATGCTTTGCGAAGCAAGCGTATAGGTAAGTGTACCTTTGTTTGTGGAAGCATTGATAGTGCCTAATACGTTGCCATCACGCAACATTGCACCCGTAGAGGCTGTAAAATCGTCAGCATTGATAACTTCAGGTTCGTCTTTTTTGCAAGAAGCGAACACAATTCCCATAAAAAGGAAGAACAAGAGAGAGAATTTGATGTTTTTCATACGGCAAAGATAACAGCTCAAACGCACTGGCAACCGCCCAAACACACCAAACTACAACTTCTTTGTACGAATAAACGCATTTACTTTACGAAGTAGGCAAGCTGTATTACTCCTCCTCGTCTTCATACCACAAAAAAAACTTGCCTACTGCACGGGTAGGCAAGGCGTTAGTATGGTTATTCGCCTTTGGCGTAGCGGTTGAAAACCGCAAAACCACTAAGTTGAGGTTTTTAAAATTCAACTAACGTAGTTTTTTAAGTTTTATATCAAAACTTCAACGAGCTGATGGGTAATAGTGCGTTGCAATGTCTTTTCAGGTGCGAAACCAAAAATCATTTGTTAGGTAAAACACACTATCCACTACAAAAAGTACGCCTTCGCACATAAGTACATTCTCATCATGCAAATCTTCCAAAATAATTCCTAATTTTGGGTGAAAATAATCGTTATTGCGCTTATGTTCAAATCCATTTGCAGACAAAAATGCTTTTACAGCATCTAAGTCAGTCGCAGTGTTAAAGTCGATATAAGGCTGACTAACTACAGCGCAAAATGCACCTTCTTGTTGTGTGAACCCCAGCAAAGTGTAATTTGTGTTAGCGAAAAAGAAGTTGTGTAGCAAAAGACTGTATAGATAATCTTCCCAACAAGCATAAAATATGCCTGTATTGAGTTTGATTACACAAGCCTCTGTAGGTAAGAAGAATACACGCTGTTCTGCCCCTTCCGAAAGGTAGTTCGTTTCATCAAATTCGTCAAACCAAACGTTATGCAGGCGGGCGTAATCTTCTAAAAACCGTTCTTCTTGTGCTTTTGTGAACTGATTTTCTTCAGAAGCTGTATTTTTGCCCTTGCTTCTTCTAAGGTAAGAGGCTGTTGTTTGGATAAGACCTCCTTGCCCAATCGGTTCATTTCCTGAAATGAGATGTTGTAGTTCATACTTTAAGTCGTTTTCCACTATGCAAATATAGGCTTTTTTAACCTAAAAACAAACCTTGCCTACTGCGCGGGTAGGCAAGGCGTTAGTATGGTTATTCGCCTTTGGCGTAGCGGTTGAAAACCGCAAAACCACTTAGAGCCTGTTCAAAAATAACTTTGCTTGGTAGCCCCGTAGGGGCGATATCTTTGTAGGAATGTCGTTATCAAGATTATCAAAGCCCCGTAGGGGCGACATCTTAAGATTTCACCCCTACGGGGTTCTGGCTTGTGGAATGGCTTTTCTACAAAGATATCGCCCCGCTGGGGCTGAAAATGCGTTACCAAAAAATTTGAACAGGCTCTTAGTCGAAGTTAAAAACTTCAACTAACTCGCTAATTTACAAGTAGTAAGGCATACTTAGACGAACTTGGGAAATATTACTCCTTTTGTTTATCTTTAATTGGTTCATCATCAGCCTCAGCTAAATAAATAGTAGAAATTTTAGCATCATTCAAACAACGTAAAGATGCCTTACATTCCCCTATCAAAGTAAACTCCCACAATTTACCTTCAAAGTCAGATTTATAAGTATAAATATTATCCACTTTTTTTAGCAGTACCCATTCTTCTATGCGTGTATCGGTTTCTGTAGGATACTTTATCTCTACTTTGAGTCCGTAACTTTGCTTCCCGCAATTACCATATAATTGTATATCAACAGCAGAATTTTTACCTGCCATAGTCTGGCAAATAGAGCAACCAATATGATTAAAAAACTCATATACCTTCTCTTTCGAGGTAACGTTGGGTTCTTTTTTTTCGGGTAGTATTTTTTGTTTTTCTATAACAGTGTCTTTTTTGTTTTCTGGCTTTTTTTGTTGAGGCTTTTCTTCCGTAGCTTTAGAAGATGGAGTTTCTTTTATGGCTATCTTCTCTTGCGAGGGAGCAGAACAACTCACGAAAATAAACAAGAAGAGCAAAGTAGTTATATTTTTCATACAGTAATTTTATTGGGGGTAAATCTTGTGGCAAACCTACCCAAAAAACACCAAACCACCAAAAAATCACAAAAAAAACCTATCTTTGCCCCTATGCAACAAGACGACTCCGCTCCTCTCGCGCTCTTTGCAGATGTCATTCTGCCTGTGCCTATTCCGCGCTACTTCACTTATCGAGTGCCTACACAAATGGCAACTGACGTGCAGGTGGGTTCGCGGGTGATAGTGCCTTTCGGACAACGCAAAATCTTGACGGCTATAGTGGCTACACTTCATGGCAATCCGCCTGAAAACTACGTGCCTAAGTATGTCTTAGAACTCCTCGATGACGCGCCTATGGTTACGCCCTTTCAAATCAAAATGTTTGATTGGATGGCGCAATACTATATGTGTCATGTAGGCGAGGTCATGAATATAGCCTTGCCTGCTGGACTGAAAATATCGAGTCTCTCGCGCATACAGTTGCGCCCCGATGCGGTCTTGGAAGGCAAGAAATTTACAGATAAGGAACTGAAATTATTGGATTTTTTGAAAGATGGCGAAGCCCCTACGTATGACGAAGCGGCAGATGCCATAGACACGGAAAATATTTATCAAGTTATCAAGTCGTTGATAACCAAGGAAGTAGTATTGGTTTTTGAGGAAATACGCGACCGCTATCAGCCCAAAATGTTGAAAAAAGTGCGCCTCACAAAAGATTATCTTACCAAAGGCGAACAAGACAAACTACTCAAGAAATTAGAGAAATTTCCGCGACAAGCCGACATTTTCCTTGCCTACCTGCGCCAAGTGCCTGTGTTCAGAGATTGGACGCTGAACGAAAACGGCTTGCCTAAAGCAGTCTTGCAACAGATTGAAAATTTTTCGGACTCTGCCCTGCGTACCTTGACTAAAAATGATGTTTTCGAGGAATTTGAAATAGTCGTTTCGAGGTTTGAGGAATACGATTTTGAGCCTACTTATATCATTCGCCTTTCGGAAGCACAACAGAGGGCAATGGATAGCATCATGCAAGTGTTTGAAAAACAGCCTGTTGCATTGTTGCAAGGCGTTACAGGCAGTGGCAAAACCGAAATTTACATAGAGCTTATCCAAAAAGTATTGGCGAGTGGTTCGCAAGTGTTGTTTTTGTTGCCCGAAATTGCCCTTACTACCCAAATCGTGTCGCGTTTGCGGAAAGTTTTTGGTTCTTCGATGGGCGTGTATCACTCCAAATTTAGCGACAATGAGCGCGTGGAAGTGTGGCAGGGCATTATTTCAGGGCGTTTTTCGTTTGTGGTGGGCGTGAGGTCGGCTATTTTCTTGCCTTTCGATAACTTGGGTTTGATAATCGTAGATGAGGAACACGAAACTTCGTACAAACAACAAGACCCCGCCCCGCGCTATCATGCCCGCGATATGGCTCTTGTGATGGCTCGCCTACAGCACTGCAAAGTGTTGCTTGGCTCGGCTACACCTTCGATAGAAACGTATTACAATGCCAAAAATGGGCGTTTTGGCTTGGTGCAACTGAAAGAGCGTTTCGGCGATGCCGCCTTGCCTGCCATAGAGTTAGCGAATTTGAAGGAAGAAAGAAAACAAAAGACAAACAAAAGTTTTTTTACTGCACAACTCATCAATGGTATTCAAGACGCGCTGAACAGGAAAGAGCAAGTTATTTTGTTCCAAAACAGGCGAGGCTATTCGCCTTATGTAACGTGTAAGGAGTGCGCTTGGATTCCCGATTGCAAGAACTGTGATGTGAGTCTTACCTACCATTTGGAGGCGCATTTGTTGCGTTGCCATTATTGCGGATACGAAGAGCCATTGCCCAAACGCTGTAATGTGTGCGGAAGTACACGCATCGAAACAATAGGCTTAGGCACAGAAAGGATAGAAGATGAGCTAAAATTGTTTATCCCAGAGGCGCGTGTGCAACGTATGGACTTAGACACTACGCGCTCCAAATATGGCTATCAACAAATTATCAATGATTTCGAACAACACAACATCGATATTTTGGTAGGTACACAAATGATTAGCAAAGGTTTGGACTTTGATAATGTGAGTTTAGTAGGCATTTTTGATGCCGATAAGATGTTGCATTTTCCCGACTTTCGCGCTCATGAACGTGCCTTTCAGATGCTTTTGCAGGTAAGCGGGAGGGCAGGCAGGAAAGACCGCAAGGGGCGCGTGATAATCCAAACCAACAAACCCGACCAAACCATTTTGGGGCATATCATAGCGCATGATTATGAAAGTATGTACCTTACCGAAATAGAGGACAGGGCATATTATTTTTATCCGCCCTTCACGCGGGTTATTCGCCTCATTACAAAGCACTTAGAGAAAGACGTAAGCGAAAAAGCGGCTTTGACTTTAGCCGAAAACCTACAGGTAAAACTTGGGAAGGCAAGGGTTTTAGGTCCTCAACCAAACATTGTAAACCGTATTCGCAATATGTATTTATTCAATCTTTTGCTGAAAATAGAGCGCGAAAATGTGGACTTAAACGCCGTAAAACAGTTCATTCGTGAGAAAGTAGAGGAAATATTGAGCGAAAAAGAGTTCAAAAAAGTGCAGATTGTGGTTGATGTGGATCCAGCATAAGGTTTGTTTGTGTGTTTTAAAACCTTTTCGATAACATTTTACCATAAAAAAGGCTACCTTTTCAGATAGCCTTTTTTTGTTTTATTGGACAAAAAACTTGCCTACGGTGTTGTAGGCAAGTTTGTTATTTATTGCTTCACCACTTTCCGCTCCCAAACTCGGCTACCTTGTTGCACACGCAATAGGTATGTGCCAGCAGGCAAGGAGCGAGTTCGAGCTATCATTTCTTGCCCATCAATAGGCTCTTCATACGCCCAAAGTTCCTTGCCTGCAAGGTCAGTAATTTGTATGAGAACATCACCTTTCAAGGCTTTGCTGAACTTCAGGCGCATATCACGCTCAAAAGGATTAGGATATACCCGCAATTCAACGTCTTGCATAGGCAAGTCCACCCAAACCAAATGAGAGCGCGTGCTGTAGCCTTGCTTCCAATACAAGCGGAGGCGATAATAATACCTGCCTTCGTCCACGGTTTTGTCTATGTATTGGTAATTGATTTTGCCATTTTCGGGCTGTATGGTGGCGATAGGCAAGAACTCGCCTACGTCATTGCTACGCTCCAGTACCATACTTTCGAGGTCGTTTGGCGCGATATTCCACGTAATTTCCGCGTGTTTTTGGGCATTCAGGCGAGCCTTCAACAAGAACTCAATAGACGCACTCAGCGGAACGCCTGTCCATATAGAGTCCTCGCTTGCTCGACAAGTACAGTTCGGTGTAGCCAAAGGCATCACGATTTTTACATCACACAAGCCACACGCAATATTGGCATAATTGTACGTAAATGTGCCACCAATCGGAATAAGCGCGGGGGTAATAATCGTAATGGTATTGTCGTAAACCCCATCAAAATACACCAACACATCAAACACACTACCCGCAGGTACGACATTCGGTCCATTATTACGGAACACAATGTTCAGCTAAAAAAATGGCAATAATCACTAACAAAGTAAAATTTGATATTTATCCCATGGAGAGGAGTCAAAATATAGGAATATTCGATTTTTCATATAATTTTTAACTTTTTAAAA
>RDXI01000207.1 GCA_004292795.1 Bacteroidota bacterium
TTTGGCATCAAGTATGCCCAAAACCGTTATGAAATCGTTGGTTAGTCGATGTTTGATAAATATTTTTTGTTTTTCGAGTTCAGCATTTTGTTTGTTTATTTTACGATTTGTGTAAAGAAAGTACAACAAACCACTCAATACAAGAAAAGCAATAAGCAATGTGATGTAAGTTGTTGTGCGGAGTTGATTTTGTTGATACATAGCAAGTTGTCTTTCCTGCTCGTTTTGTGCCTTCAGTCTGTCTTTTTCATTTTTAGCTTTTAGACTGTCCTCTGCATTTTTGGATTGTAGGGCTTTTTTCTCTAACTCTGTAAGGGCATTTTTGGACTGTATAGCCGTTTTTTCATTTTCTATTTTCAAAACTTTATTATTATTTTCGGCTTCTAAACGTTCTTGTTCGAGTTGGGCTTTAAGTTGGTTTCGTTCTGTTTCGAATTGGTAACCTTGTTTGAGTATTTTAGCTTTTACATCAGTATTCAAACGTAAAAACCTCAAAGAATCAGTTTTAGCTTGATACACATAGGCTTCTTTATAGTTTTCTAGTGAAGCATAACATACTGCAAGCCCTGATAAGGCATCTTCTATACCATTTTTACTATTTTGTATCTCAAACATTTTATAACTGTGTTTAAAAATTGGTATAGCTTCTATGTGACGGTTTTTTCTCATTAAACAAAAAGCTTTTGTTAAATTAGCAATGGGAAAAGGATATTCTTTAGACTCTATATTTTTTAAAGTATCTAGAATTGTAAGAGCTTGGTCATATTGATTGTTTCTAAAATAGCCATCAGCTAAGTATATAATTTGTTCATTTTTTATCTTTTGACTTAAATTTGATACTATTGAAATTTGATATGCCTTATTTCTATAAAAAAAAGAAGAATCTTTCTTATTTATACCTTCATAATTTACAGATATCATTGCTAACGACATTAAGTAGTTTTCTATTTGATTAGGAATATCTTTAAATATTTGTTCAGATTTTTTTGCATAATTTAATCCTAAATCAAATTCAGATAATACATTGGTGTGAATAAAAGTTCCTTCCAAATACATTCTGCCCTCGCCTTCTTTCCAATGCTTACTAAAATATGCTATACCATCTTTTAGCCAGATTGTAGCATCTACAAGCATAGAATGGTCACGATAATAACGACAAAGCATTTTGTAGGTTGAATAAACTACTAAAAACTGTTTTTTTTGCTTACCTATAGAAAGTATCTTTTTGCAAATATCTGCGCCATGTTCTGGGTTTTTCTTGAAGTACGACCTAAGTTTTTTTTCAAATACTAAAGGCTCTATATTTTTATCAGATAATAACCCCCTTTCCAAGCTATCCAAAAGCCCGCCCACTTGTGCCACAGCAGGCAAGGATAGTAGAACAAAAAACAATAAAAAAGTTAGCGATTTCATACAAAACAGTGAAAATTAGTGAGTAATATGCGGGAATAGTACAAATTTGTATAACACGCCTCAAATATAATCAATATTTTGAAACAAACATTTTTTTTCAAAAAAAATTACAGCCTACCAAACCGCCACCAAAACCGTACAAAAGTTAATCACAAAACCCACCCCAAAACCCGCGCCTATTTGCGCTAAGGTATGTGCGTTGAGATACAATCGGCACGTCAATAAAAGCCCCGCAAGCAACAACGTAGCCAACACAGGATAGAGCAAATACGCCTCCTGATAGCGGTAGGCAAGCGCGAACCAAAACCCCAAAACGCCTGCAATGCCCGCACTATGCGCACTTATTTTCCAATAAAACGTAACTACGCTTACTACCAACAACGTTATCGTAACGCCACCCAAAAACCAAACCAACACCTGCACAAACTGAAATATCTCGCTTTTGGCAGTAGCGAATAAGTACGTAATGATGGCATACAGGCAAGTCGTGAAAATGAACGGGTAAAAACGGTCTTCCCTGTTGTGCATTTGCAAACTCTTGACTGTGCCAAAGAAATAATACAACAAAATGCCCAAATTAGGGGCTACAAATGTCATCACAAAAACCAACAATAACATCACAGCCTTCGCTTTTTCGGGTATCCAAAGGGGCGGAATAGGCACAAAATAAAACACCACCAAACAAACCAGCGTAGGCAAGAGCAAAGGGTGGAACACAACAGAGAAAGTAAGCGCGAGTATTTTGAAATGCATGAGAGATAGTTTTGATAAAGACAAAAATTAGCTTGCTTTGATATGTAGGATTGCCCCGCGCACAATGGCATATTGCGCCGAAATGTAGGTAAGCATCACGCCCAAATTGCCCAATGGCAGTTCCTTATTCCAGACAAAAAGATTGGTAGCAAGGATAGAGTCCGACACCATAAACAAAAACGCGCCTGCCAAAATCCATTGAAAACTCGCCTGCGTAGTGAAGCCGTAGCGGTTCAAGGCAAACACGCCCATACACATCAATACAAACGCATAGACCGCCACAGGAATAGCCAACTCGCCTAAATAAGGATACAAAAACGCATAAAAACCGCATAGGTAAGCCAAAAATGGCACAAGCAGGTAAGGCATACGAGCCAATAGACTCTTAGAAACAGTTTGCAGGTGGGTAGGCAAGTTTTCTCGATACGCGCCCAAATACAACAAATGCGCCACCAAAAAACTACCCAAACCGCCTATAAAAAAGCCCTTGCCATCAAACATCAAAAAAATATCGCCTGCCCACGAAAAGAACAACGCAGGCAACACCCAACGCGCCAAAGGCGAAAGGCGTTGCCCGATGGCTTGCCAAAAAAAGAGCATCAAACTAAGCATAAGCAAGGGCTTGCAAAGCAGGTGCAGAGGCGCGTACCAAACAGTACCTACCAAATCGCCTATAGTGGCTACAAAAAAAACGTAGTGCATATTGAGAAAAAGATTTGTAAGCATTTGATTTATCAAATGCTGTACTATATTTTGATGCAAATGTAAGGCTTTTCTACAAAAAAAAAAGAGTGCATCTTTCGACACACTCTCATTTGCCTTTGGGCGAATATTACACAGTCATCAATTCAGCCTCTTTTTTGGTAAGCAAATCTTCGACTTTAGCAATAAATTCGTCAGTCAATTTTTGGACTTTTTCCTCTGCCGATTTAATAGAGTCTTCAGACGCGCCATCTTTTTGGAGGTCTTTCAAGGCACTGTTCGTATCTTTGCGTATGTTGCGGATACTTACCTTGCCTGTTTCGCCTTCCTGCTTCACTTGTTTCACAAGAGCCTTACGGCGTTCTTCGGTCAAAGGGGGAACAGTAATGCGGATTATTTCGCCATCATTTTGCGGGTTTACGCCAAGGTCGCTATCGCGGATAGCCTTTTCAATCTTGGTCATAATGCTTTTTTCAAAAGGTTTGATAACCAAAGTGCGTGCATCACCCGAAGTAACAGACGCGGCTTGGCTGATAGGCGTTTCTACGCCATAATAATCTATTTTGATGCCATCAAGCATATTGGGCATTGCCTTTCCTGCACGTATGCGTTGGAGCGTGTTGTTGATGTGTTCCAATGCCTTGCCCATCGTGTCGCGGGCATCATCAAGGTACATTTTAATTTCTTCTTCCATAATGAGGATTTACGGGTTTTGGTTTTGGGTATCGGGTTTCGGGTAAGCGGGTTTGGGTATCGGGGGCAGGTAAGCGGGTATCGGGTAAACGGGTTGCGGTTTTTGGCAACTTGCCTACCGTTTAGTTCATACTAATCAGCGTGCCAACGTCTTCGCCTTTCACGATTTTGAGCAAATTACCGGGTTTGTTCATGTCAAACACAATAATAGGCAATTCGTTTTCTTTGCAAAGCGTGAAGGCGGTCATGTCCATGACATTCAAACCTCGCCTATAGACTTCTTCAAACGAAATGTTGGAGAAGCGTTCCGCAGAGTCATCGCGTTCAGGGTCAGCGGAATATACGCCATCTACGCGAGTGCCTTTCAAGACCACATCAGCCTCAATCTCAATAGCGCGAAGGCTCGCGGCAGAGTCCGTAGTGAAGTAGGGGCTTCCAATGCCTGCGCCAAAAATGACTACACGCCCTTTTTCCAAATGACGCACAGCACGGCGTTTGATGAAAGGCTCGCACACTTGCTCGACTTTGATGCCCGACATCAGGCGCGTATAAACGCCCATAGATTCTAAGGTGCTTTGCAACGCCATAGAGTTGATGAGGGTAGCGAGCATACCCATGTAATCGCCTTGCACGCGGTCAATACCCAAACTTTCGCCCATAGAGCCTCTGAAAATATTGCCTCCACCTATTACTATAGCTACTTGGATATTTTCTTGTACGATACGCTTGATTTCGGAAGCGTATTGGCGTAGTCGGTCTGCATCTATGCTAGAGGACTGCTCGCTCTGTAGGGATTCTCCACTCAGTTTGAGTAGTATGCGTCTGTATTTCATGAGTACTCCTAAAAATTTCGCAAAGATACAAAGAACTCGCTAATAAAAAATATTTTAAAATATTTTTAAAAAAATTTGGTGGTTTCAACTCCCTTACCTAATTTTGCAGTGCGGGGAAGTGTAACGGTTGCACGTGAGGCTCATAACCTCGAGGTAGTGGCGTTCAATTCCCACTCCCGCATCTAAGTAAGCCAAGCCTAAGGGTTTGGCTTTTTTTTTGAGGAAAATCTGTTTATCTTTGTGTAAATTTTGTGTTATTGTTGTATTATCTTACCTAATCTACAAAATGTTATATTCCTACATTGAAAAGTTATATGCCTACAACCATTGGGCAAACGAAGAAGTGCTAAAAAGCCTTCAGACGCAAAATGTAACAGATGAGTATTGCCTGAAAATGTTTAGCCATGTCATCAATGCGCAATTTATATGGCACAGGCGCGTGAGCGAACAACCCAATGATTACAAGATTTGGGACGTTTGGAGCTTTGAACAAATGCAAAACGCCCTCATCGACAACCGTACTCGTTGGGCAACGTATTTCGCCAAACTAAACGAAGGCGAGCTTGAGCGTACTTTCTCTTACCAAAACTCGGCAGGCGATAGCTTCGTGAGTCGCATTTTGGATTGCATCATGCACTGCGTAAACCACGCCACGCATCACCGCGCCCAAGTAGGCAGGCGTTTGCGCGAGCTTGGGCTACAGCCCGTCAGCACTGATTATATTACCTATTGCCGAATTACGGATAACATTTAATACCCTTCCTTACCTCCTAAAAAAACCATGCAAAATTGCCCTCTCTGCGCTTCGCAAAACCTACGCACTGTTTTTACAGTAGGCAAGATGTCCGTATTTCCTAACATGGTCTTTGCTACTGCCGAAGAAGCCCGCACTGCCCCTGTGGGCGATATGACACTCACAGTTTGCGATGATTGTGGTTTTGTATTCAACCAAACTTTTGACGAAAGTTTGTTGGATTTCAACAAAAAATACGACAACGAACAAAAACACTCGGCTTACTACCAACAATACTTGCAGGGCATCATCGACCTCTTGCGTGTGGAAGTACCCGAAGCCAAAAAAGTAGCCGAGATTGGGTGCGGAAAAGGGCATTTTTTAGAATTGATGCTCTCACAAGGCTTTGATGCTATAGGCTTCGATCCTACGTATGAAGGCGACAACCCTAAAGTAGTGAAAGATTATTTTTCGGATAAATACTCTACCGAAAATGCGGATTTGCTCGTGATGCGCCACATGCTCTATACGGTTATGAACCCGTTTGAACTGCTACATACTATAGCTAAAGCCAACCACTACAAGGGCAAAGTCTATATCGAAGTGCTTGATTTTGATTGGATTGTGGCAAACGATTCTTTCTGTGATATTTGTTATGAGCAAGTGGTGTATTTCACACGAGATAGTCTTGCCTCCTTCTTCAACAAAAGCACGGTAGGCAATTTGTTTGGCGGACAATACATTTATCTCATTGCTGACCTTGCCGACCTGCGCCATGAATACACGCCTAACCCGAAGGGAGGCAAGCATTTACAGCCTAACTTCGAGGCGAATGTAGCACATTACCAAAACTTGGCTACCCAACACGCGCCTTTGGCTATTTGGGGCGCAGGAGGCAAGGGCGTAAGTTTTGCGCATTTGATAGACGCAGGCAAGGGCATTGTCCCCTGCATCATAGACATCAATCCGAGCAAACAAAATGGCTTCATCGCGCCTCATGCACAGCCTGTCTTGCCTCCCCAAACTGCCCTCGCGCAGGTAGGCAAGTTCAAAAGCATTTTTATTGTCAATCCGAATTATTTGGAGGAAATAAAAAAAGACATCAACAATCCCGCTATAGAAGTGCTTACCTTCGCGTAGGCAAGGCACATAGCCCCAACATACACATAGCTTCTGCCCAAAAGACAGAAGCTATTTTTTTTCTAAGTGCCTCATCAAAATTATTTGTTATTATACCAAAATAAATTTTAAAGTGCGTACAATAAAAGGCTGTAGCGCACCCTTTCTAGGGTGCGGGGTGTCTATTGTTATGAACACACCCTAGAAAGGGTGTGCTACAAAGGTACA
>RDXI01000408.1 GCA_004292795.1 Bacteroidota bacterium
AGTAGGGAAGACTTGCCTGAACCGTTTAAGCCCAATACACCTATTTTTGCTCCATAGAAGAAGGAAAGATAAATGTCTTTCAAGACTTTCTTTTGTGGCGGGTAAATTTTGTTTACCCCCGACATCGAAAAAATAATAGTTTCACTCATGGGATTGATTTCCGTTTTTTTGAGGCGAAATTAGCGAAAAACAGGCGATTGCACAAAAAAGAAGGAGAAAAACTATAACTTTGCAAAAAATTAGCTTAAACCATGTATCTTTTGCGCCTTCGCACCCTTTTGTTTGTTGTGTGTGTGGCTTGGGGAAGTTCCTTGCCTGCACAATCCTTGAAAGATGACATCGAGTCTGAAATTACGGACTTGCTCAAACAAGGCAAAAAACAAGATGCCCTCCGCCGTATCAATATGGCGATAGAGGCACACCCCAAAGTAGGAAGTTTTTATGTGCTTCGTGCTAAAGTGATTACGAACTTTGAAGAAAAAAATTCGCAAGGTATCCACGACCAACCCGATGCTAAGTACGAGCAGGCATTGCGCGACTTGGAGATGGCGGAACTGCTGAAAGAGTATAAAGGTTGGGTAACCTACATTAGGTTTAAGATATATAGCACTTACCAACAATATGACTTGGCGTTGGGTGAAGCCAGAAAATTGGCAAAGATGGACGTGGTAAAAGAAAATGAAGACCTAAGTATAAGCATCTTGCTCGGTGTTTCTGCTTTTTATCATCACATGGGCAAACCCAGAGAGTCACTCGATATCGTATTGAAATTGTTGAAAGATAAACCCACTGAATACATTATCAATGGAGAGGCTGGATTGTTGTATGGCGAGTTGCACGAGTTTGACAAATCGAATGAATATTTTGAGAAGGCATTGCAATATACCACCAAAAAAGATGAAAAAGCCTCTATTCTTCTCAATCAAGGCTATGTCAATGGGCTTGCAAAGAATTACAAAAAAGGAGTTAAAATTTACAATATGCTGTTAGAGGATTATTATGAAGACATACCCAAAGGGCAAATAGGTTATTGTTACAACAATAGAGGCTATGCGCAAATGGGTTTAGGCAAGCTAAAAGAAGCGGAGCAAGACATCAATACTTCGCTGAAATATTATCCCGAAAACTCGTATGCGTTCCGCAATCGTGGGCTTTTGCACTTGAAAATGGGCAAAAAAGACCTTGCCTGCGCGGACTTCAAACAGGCAGAGGCGTATGGTTACTCCAAAAGTTATGGTGATG
>RDXI01000015.1 GCA_004292795.1 Bacteroidota bacterium
TTAGATTATAAATTTACCGCCTCGAAAGAGCAAGTTTGCTTAGGAGAAGCCATTACCTTTCAAGGAGATGGAACTAATATTTTATCTTATACTTGGGGTTTTGGTGATGGCTCGCCTACCCAAACAGGACAAAATGTAACGCATACCTACAGTCAAGTTGGAAATTATAAGGTTAAAATGACAGTAACAATAACAGGAAGTCCTACAAGTCATAGAACCACTCAAGATATAGAAGTTTACCCTTTGGCTATTCCTGATTTGGGTGAAGACCAAACGCATTGTGTAGGCAAGGGCTTTGTATTGGATAGCAAAATAAATATAGCAGGAATTACCTACACTTGGTGGCGAGATGGGGCAGTCTTGCCTACCGCACAGAGTGGCACGCTCCAAACGGACATAGCAGGCACGTACATCATAGAAGCCAAAACAGACAAGGGGTGTAGCAGGAAAGATACGGTAGTGCTTGCCTACTATCCTACCATACAAGCACAAATTATCAACGTATTGCCCGAATATTTTACGGATAACGCGCCTGTAGTATTGGAAGGTTTGCCTGCTGGAGGGGTATTTACGCTTAATGGAAGTACAGTTACTGAACTAAGCCCTGCTACTATGCGGGTAGGCAAGCACAAGGTCGTTTATGCGTACCAAGATGTGCATGGCTGTATTTGGAAAGACTCGGCTATGGTGCAAATCACAAATCCTGCGGTGCGTTTTTTTATGCCCAATAGCTTTACACCCAATGGAGATGGGCTGAATGATGTGCTACAAATATTTGGGGATAATTTCTTGTACTTAGATGTACGGATATACAACCGTTGGGGTGAGGTAGTATTTGCGACTGATAACAAGGAAAAAATGTGGAATGGCACAACGGGAGGCAAGCCTGCTCCTGCGGGTGTGTACTACTGCACGGTAGAGTACACCGAACCAAGAGAGAAAAAACGTATCAAGTACCAAAGCTATATTCAACTTATACGATAAAAAAAAGAGGTTATCAAGCCTCTTTTTTAGAAATGATATTTTACGCCTAAGCGTATGCCCATAGCAGAAAAATTGCTGTAAAAGCCTAACTCATCTTTCGGTTTATCCATATTAATGCTGGAAGGTTGTCCAGCACTAATATAATCAGCATTATTGGAGGAGGCAGTGAGTTCCTTCACATAATTTATTTCTTTTTGGAACGTCTTAAGGTCTGCAAATGCTATCTCGCCTTGTGGTATATTGTTAATTTTGTACAAAGTTTTGGCTTCTGTGATTTGGCTATTTTTGGCAGAAAGTTCCAAATAATTGAAAAACAATTCTGCAAATACATTGATTTTGTCTTTGATTTTGATGTCTGTGCCTATAGCTCCTGTAAAGCCTATACCCATATTAAATTTGGTAGTAGCTTTTGCATCTATATCAACAGTCCCACTAGAGAGTGGATAGGGAGGCGAGGGAAGCGGATAATAAACTCCTTTTGAAACATTGGTGCTATGCAATTTGCCTCCGAAATTGAGCAAAACACCCAAACGGGTATAGGGTTTCAAGCGACCATTTCCTCCTGCACTCAGGACAAGGCTGGGCGAAAGTAAGAAAGTGTTGCTTTGACCTGTTACCAACACATCTATGAAACGGCTTCCGTTGAAGTCTTTGATAGCGGAAATACTAACTTCCTTGCCTGCAGTATATTCTGCATTGAGTTCTACGCCTATATTTGGTGTAAACATATAGCCTGCCCCTACCTGAAAGTTCGCGCCTGTAGCATAACTACCTGTGAGTTGTTTGATACTGATGATGTTAGAACCTCCCTGCTGTGTAGTATTGTAAGAGGTATTCAGATGATAGCCCGTAGCTCCAAAACCTGTATAGCTATAGTTCGTAGAACTGTAACCATAAATACGATTGCCTATGCCTGTGTTGAGCATAGTGCGCTGAGAAGTAGTGCTATAGCCTACCCCTGCTTTGAGGTAAAAGCCTTGCGCTTGAACGAATGAGGCACAAAAACATAATGCACCTATGAATAGTAGTTTTTTCATATTATGATAGGAAATATTGGTTTTTAGGTTGAGAACCAAAATAGTGTATTAATTTTATTTTATAACTTTACACAAGTATTTTGTAATCTATGACTACTATGCCAAAGGCGAATAACGCAAACTCTCGTAACAAAATAAAGAACATTTAGCTATATATCATGATTTTTTGCGCAAAAATAACGATATTTTTGACAAATACAAACCTTCCCTACCCACAAAAGCAGGCAAGTATAAAACTAACCGCGCTGAGGTAGTTTGTTTTAGCGTGGTTAGTTCGCCTTTGGCGTAGCGGTCACAGACCGCAATGCCACCGCGTTGAAGTCTATACAATTTAACTAACATATCGTTTTAGTTATATAGACATATTTCAACAAACTGGTAAAACATACCTATATCACTCACACATTTTTGTAAAATCAGGTATGTCTTCCCAGCCTTCGCTTGGGGCTTCTTTTACACAATCAGGAACAGGATATTTTACTTGTAATTCACTTATCCAAAGTTCCTTCTTAGAAAACTTTATTAAGTAGCGTTTTCCTTTACTTATATTATGAAAACGCCCCTCTTTTCTCCAAGGGAGTGGACTATCACCATTCATGATTTTTCCTTGAAACTCAAAAGAAAAAGCAACATTGTGATCTCCCATTGCTGTTATAGCTCCTATCGTATATGAATTAGATATGTCCAAAGTAGTATCTTTATAATATTTTCTGTAAAATATTATAAAAAATACTATAACAAAAAAAATGACAGTTAACGCCCTTGAATTTCTATTATTATTCATAAATTTAATAAAAATTTATTTATTTACGGAATCCTTAGAAAATATACTCATTAATTTTATTAATGTACCTCTTACATAAGCATATTCTGTTGGTAACTTGTTAGCTGGAGAACTATTTAAAGCCGTATTAAAACCTTTGAAAAACAGATCCATAGCAACATGTTTGTCATCCTTACTTATACCCGCTACTTGAACAGTACCATCTAACTTTGCATCAAACAAAGAGCCAAATACAACGACTCCAGCATCTGTTAATGAGTAGTTATACCACCTATTTTAACTTTGAGTACAACATCAAATATATCAATATTTGTTATTGGCTTACCTGCGATTAAATTTGATAATATCTGCTGGGTTAATTCTTGCCCTGCTTTTGTAGTTATGGCACTCCAACCAATTGATGCAAGTTTATTCCCTTGCAAATCAAGGATTTCAAGGTCTTGCATCTTGCCTACTTCCGCACTTTTATTGTTATATGTGCGTAGGAATAGCTGAAAGTATCAATGAAAAATAGCTATTTGCCATTATTTTTTTATCTTTGCCCAAATTGTTTGTACTCAAACAAAAAACATAAAAATAAACAATTAACTTAAAAAACTATGTCCCTTCTCCAAACTCTCCGCGAACAATTAAGGAAAAGACTCAAATCACGCGAAGTATTGACGACATCTACAACTTGATGTGCAGGGTTATTGTGTATGACTCACAAACCCAAAATGCTGGACTTTCCGAAACAGTAGGCTTTTCAGTCCGAAACGTTAGGCTCTGTAGAAGCCCTGAAAATGCTCTCCACAGAGTTAGAGGTCTATATCAAAAAGATAATCATTATCTCAGAGGGTAATTTGAACGCGGTTGCGACAACTAACGGCAATGTCTTTCTGAAAGAAGTCATCAAACACCTGCGCATAGACCAAGTTCCGCCCATAAAATCTGCTCTTATCGAACACGACACACGCAATCAACAGGCGCACAACTCGCTGAAATTGCCCTACGATAAATACTACACCGAACTAAAAAACATCATTCTTGCCTACTTGGTAGCCACAGAAAAACGCTACAAAGTCTTGCATGAAAAGGTATTTCCCGAAGAAAATTTTACGGAATTTTTGCAAAGTGTGATAGAAACCTACAACGAATTCAAAGCCGCTTTTGTGGATTTGGAAGTGAAGGAATACATTGATGTACTTGGCAAGCAAGTCATCAGTAACCAAGACAAAACAACCCAAGTGCTACCCAAGCCCATTACCCAAATTCGCAAAGAAGCCACAAAAAACCAGATGATGATTTTGGGGCAGGCAGGTATGGGCAAAACAACGTCTATGCTCTATATGCACTCATTGCCAGAATAACCCAAAACGCCCTGCTGTACAAAATGCTCCTACTACTTCCCAAATCGTAGAACAACACCGCGAAGCCTGCCGACAACGTGGTTATACTTTCTTTGAGAAAGGAAACTACAATGTAAATATGCACGCCATAAGGAAAGACTCCATTTTTGACAATGGTTTTACAGACGAAGTGCGCATCATCTACAAAGAAAAAAATACTTGGAAAATGTATCAATCCAAATGGACAACGCTTGCAGGTACGAAAGGTTTTGGAGGCGAACAAGCCCCTTCAACAGGTGTGCAGACAGGCACAGGCGTTAGCGGTGTGGCGATTATAGCCCCTTCACAATACAGGCGTGTCTTTAAGTTTGTAGATAACTATTGGCAATGGCTTGCCTACCCTTATTTCGCGGTGTTATTGACAAGGGTATGCTTTATGTAGGAAATTATGCTACTAATTTGCACCGCATGGGCAACGACAAACAAGAGAAAAATTGGGTAAATTCCGAAAGTGAGTGGTGGTCGCAAGGGTGCAATGGCGCACCTGAACCACAATTTAGGCAAATCTTGCCTATTGTGCGCGAAGCGGTCAAGATACATGGAGATGTGTTCAGCTATACTATGTTTGACAAAGAACAACTTGCAAGGTAATCAACTAACTTTCATGTAGCAACGAAAAAGCCTGCTCTTGTCGAGTAGGCTTTTTGTCATGATGACAGTTTGAATTATTTTTTTTCTCCAAATATACGATTTATTCAAAAATATTTTAATTTTGCTGAAACAATAAAAAAAACACAATGGCAAAAGAAAAAAAAACTACCAAAACAAACTCCAAACCCTCCAAAAACGTAGAAGAAACCCTGTGGGAGTCTGCCAATAAACTACGAGGCTCTGTCGAGTCCTCCGAATACAAGCACGTTGTCTTGAGCCTTATATTTCTGAAATATGCCAGCGACAAATTCGAAGAGCGTAGGCAAGAACTCATAGCCGAAGGCAAGGAACAATACATGGAAATGGTAGAATTCTATGCCCAAAAAAATGTATTCTACTTGCCTGAAATTTCGCGCTGGAGCTACCTCATAGCGCAAGCCAAACAAGCCGATATAGCCCTCAAAATAGACACTGCCCTTAGCACTATAGAGCGCGAAAATGTAGCTTTGCGGGGTGCATTGCCTGATAACTACTATTCAAGACTCGGACTCGATACAAGTAAACTTGCCTCCCTGCTCGACACTATCAACAAAATCAATACGCTTGTAGATAAGGAAAACGACTTTATTGGCAGGGTGTATGAATATTTCCTGAAAAAGTTTGCCCTTGCAGAAGGCAAAGGAAAAGGCGAGTTCTACACGCCCAAGAGCATCGTGAAGCTCATTGTGGAAATGATAGAACCTTACAAAGGCAAAATCTATGACCCCGCTTGTGGCTCTGGTGGTATGTTTATACAATCCATCAAATTCATAGGCGAGCATCACGGCAATAAAAAAGAACTCTCTATCTATGGGCAAGAATATACAGCCGCCACTTACAAATTGGCGAAAATGAACCTTGCCATCAGGGGAATTGTAGGCAATTTGGGCGAAAGCCCCGAAAACACCTTTTTCCAAGACCAACACAAAGACCTCAAAGCCGACTACATCTTGGCTAATCCGCCCTTCAACCAAAAGGAATGGAGAGCCGAAAACGAACTGATTGATGATGCACGTTGGCGAGGCTATGACGTACCGCCCACAGGCAATGCCAACTATGCATGGATTCTGAACATGGTCAGCAAATTAGCCCAAAATGGCGTGGCGGGCTTCATATTGGCGAATGGCGCACTCTCAGGCGGAGGCACAGAATACCAAATTCGCAAAAAACTCATCGAAAACGACTTGGTGGAGGCTGTTTGTATCTTGCCCCAAGATATGTTTTATACTACGAACATAAGTGTAACGCTTTGGATATTGAACCGCAACAAAAAAGCCCGCACTGCCGAAGTGAACGGACAAATGAAACGCTACCGCGACCGCACAGGGCAAATCTTGTTCATGGACTTTAGGCAAATGGGCATACCTTTCGAGAAAAAGTTTATAGAGTTCAGCGAGCAGGAAATCCCGCAAATCGCCCTTGCCTACCACACATGGCAACAAACCGCCTACGAAACCGCCTACCAAAACATACCCGAATTTTGCTACAGTGCTACCTTAGAAGAAGTCCGCGAAAAAGACTATTCTCTCGTGCCGAGCAAATACATTGAGTTCGTGAACCGCGATGAGAACATAGACTTTGATGCCAAGATGCAAACCCTACAGCGCGAATTTGCCGACCTATTGCGTGCAGAACAACAATCCAAACAAGATTTATTAACCGTTTTCAAAGAATTAGGCTATGAAATCCAACTATGAACCTATAGGCAAGCATATAAAATTGGTAGATGCACGAAATACAAACCTGAAAGTAAAAAAACTGTTGGGCTTGAGTATTTCAAAAGAGTTTATTCCTTCTGTAGCCAATATTATAGGCACGGACATGGAAAACTATAAAATCATACGTCAAGGGCAATTTGCTTGTAGTCTGATGCAGGTAAGGCGCGACAAAAAAATGCCTGTGGCTTTGATGCAAGAGAGCGAAGCCATTATGTCGCCTGCCTATCCTATTTTTGAGGTAAAAGATACTGAAATACTTTTGCCCGAATACCTTATGATGTGGTTCAAACGCCCCGAATTTGATAGAGAAGCCTGTTTTTATGCGGTGGGCGGTGTGCGTGGCAGTTTGGAGTGGGACGACTTTTGTGCTATGTCCTTGCCTATTCCCTCCATAGCCAAACAGCGCGAAATCGTGCAGGAATACCAAACTATAGAAAATCGCATCAAACTCAATGAGCAAATCACCCAACGCCTCGAAGAAACTGCTCAAGCCCTCTACAAACAATGGTTCATTGATTTTGAGTTTCCTGATGAAGCAGGCAAGCCCTACAAAGCAAACGGAGGCGAGATGATAGATAGCGAATTAGGCGAGATTCCGAAGGGGTGGAATGTGGAGAAGTTGGGGAAATTGTGTGATTGTAACTATGACAATCTTACCCCAAAAGACAAATTTCAAACAATAGAATATTTAGACACAAGTAGCATAGTGAATAATGAAATTTTCGAAATGCAAACACTCAATACCAAAACAGATAATATTCCAAGCAGAGCAAAAAGAAAAGTAAGCCATAACGATGTAATATTTTCAACTGTTCGCCCAAACTTGAAACACTTTGGAATCATCAAGTATCCGCCCACTAACATGATTGTTTCTACAGGTTTTGCTGTTCTAAAACCCACTTATGAAGGTTTATGTTCCGAACTTTTCTATTTGTGGATTACAAATGACAAAATTTTGCAAAACCTACAGGCAAGGGCAGAGATGAGTGTTTCGACATATCCTTCCATAGTAGCAGACGATTTGTTAAACCTTGATATTGTTTTGCCTTCAAAAAGCACACTCGAAAAAATAGCCAAAATTTACAAACCTATATTTGAGCTTATCCACCAAAAAAATATAGAAAGTAAAGATATTGCTTTGTTGAAAGATGTATTTCTTTCCAAATTAGCGACAGTCGCGGAGTAGGCAAGTGCCTTGCCTGCTCTGATTAGATAGATTTTAAACTCCGCGGTTCGTGTCCCCACGAACCACCACCCAATCTAACCCCTTGCCTGCCCTGTGTAGGCAAGGAAAACCCAAATAGCAACCCTTTTCCCTCTCATGTCCTTAACGTGAGTTCAGAATTAAAATGGCGTTTTTAGCCTGTAAAAGCCTTTTACGAAGCGTTCAACCCTTAGGGTGGAGGGCATACGTTTGATTTACACAAATTTGTGACAATGCCCTCCACCCTAAGGGTTAAACGTGGATTGTTCCTTGTTTAATAAATTGATTTACAATATTTTACATTTAAATCTAATTCCGAATTCACGTTATCCTTATGAAAGTTCTGAAAATCAACTACCCCAAAAACATTTCTTGCCATGTGGTCATCTCCAATGCCGTTGCCATAAATGTTGAAGGCGAAAAAAGTGGATTCCGCCACCACCCACCACGTGTTGCCATATACCCACAAGGCAACTTTAGCAATATTTCAAGCGGTTACAGCAGTGTTCCGTACACCATCAATTTCAAAACATTCGCAGAAGCCGAAACAGCCCTTGAAAACATCATCCATTTCTTTGTGAAAAGTGGCGGGAATTATATGGAGATAGATTCTCTGTAGGCGCACACTCAAACCCTTGCCTGCCCTGTGTAGGCAAGGGAAAACTAACAGCAACCGAAAAACAACCAATAACTATGAAATTCAACGAGTCACAACTTGAGCAAGCTGTGATAGACCTCATGCAAAATGAAGGCTATAGCTATACAGCATGCAATACCCTCCACAAAGAGCAAAGCGAGGTATTGCTCCTAAACGATTTGCAGGCTTTCTTGCGTAGCCAATACCCCGAACTCACACCCAACGAAATACAAAGCGTGGTGCGAAAGCTCCAAAACTTGCCTGCTTCTGCCTTGTACCAAAGCAACAAACAGTTTTTGCAATGGCTCGCAGATGGCTTTACCCTAAAGCGTGAAAACGCCCAAGACAAAGACATACATATATGCCTCTACAGCCCCAAAGCAGGCGAGAAGGTAAAATACGGCAGACGTATCATCTTGAATGTGAACCCTAAAACGCCTCCCAAACACAAAGTACCGAACCTTGATGGACAACAAATCATGGACGCGAAACGGATATTGGAAAACGAAGGTTTGGAAGTGGGGCGTGTTACGTATAAGCCCGATTTCAGCAAGGACGTTGTGTTGGAGTATTATGTCAATGGGCGCAAAATGGACTCGGCTACTGTCGCCAAAGGCTATTTGGTATTGGTGGGTACGAAGGTCGACTTGTTGGTGGCTGATGGGCGTGGTGAAACAGATTTTGATGTGCCAAGTATGATTGGCTTGAGCGAAGAAGAAGCCGAAGAGGTTGCCAATGCCCATGAAATTAGCTTGCACAAAACGTATGATTACAAAAGTAAACGCCCTTTGGGTACGGTTATTTGGCAAAATCCACCTACTCACATTGGTACGGTGCGCAAAGGTGCTAATGCAGGTAGTTATGACTCGCGAGAGCGCAACAAAATTCGCTCTGGTGATGTGATAGACATACGTATAGCGGGCAATCCTTCTGCCGAGCCTATGACTCCCGAAGAATTGGCAGAATATGAACGCAAAAAGGACTCTTTAGAGCGTGATATTCGTTTCCGCGATAGCAAACAGATGGACGATTATTACAAAAAATGGAAAAAAGAGGACAAAGACAAGCCCAAAGAAAAGAAGGATACCAAAGAATCAAAAGACAAGCCCAAAGAAAAGAAAGACAAAAAAGAAGAAAAAGTACCTGAAAAGAAATAGTTTTTTGTTGTATGGCTAATTTGTTGTGTGCTTGAATAATTAAATTCGCTCATTCACTCCCTCCCTCATTCACTCATGAATCGTACTGTATGGCTCAAGCCAGATAATAGCCAAATCGTGCAAGTAATAGACCAACGTTATTTGCCTCATGAAGTCATTATCCGCGACCTTGCTACATGGCAAGATGTGGAAGTGGCTATCAAAGATATGATAGTGCGTGGCGCACCACTTATTGGGGCAACTGCCGCGTATGGTGTTTATTTGGCGTGCCTCGAAGCCCAAAAAAGCGAACAACCCGAAAAAATTTTGGAGCTTGCCTTTGCTCGCCTACGTGAGTCGCGTCCAACGGCTGTGAATTTGTTTTGGGCATTAGACCGTATGAAGGCTACTTTGAGCGAAGTTACAGACTTGCCTACCAAAACCACGCTTGCGCTGAATACTGCTCATGCTATAGTAGAAGAAGATGTAGAAGTTTGTCGTTTGATAGGCGTGCATGGCTTGCCTATCGTGCAGGCAATTAGTGAGCGCAAAAAGGGCGAAGTGGTTAATATTTTGACGCACTGCAACGCAGGCAGACTCGGCTGTATTGAGTGGGGAACGGCTACCTCGCCTATTTACCAAGCGCACAAATTGGGCATACCTGTTCATGTGTGGGTGGACGAAACACGCCCACGCAATCAAGGCGCGAGCCTTACGGCTTGGGAACTTTCGCAAGCAGGAATCCCTCATACGGTTATTGTGGATAATGCAGGTGGGCATTTGATGCAACATGGCTTTGTGGATATGGTCATAGTAGGCACAGACCGCACTACGCGCACAGGGGACGTGGCAAACAAAATAGGCACTTACCTAAAGGCACTCGCGGCAAAGGATAACAACATTCCGTTTTATGTTGCCTTGCCTTCTACTACTTTAGATTGGACTATTCGTGATGGTTTAACAGAAATTCCGATAGAGGAACGCTCTCAAAACGAAGTAAAATATATCATGGGCAAGGCGCAAGATGGCTCTATGCAAACTGTATTGCTTACGCCTGAAAACAGCCCTGCCTCAAATTATGGTTTTGATGTTACGCCTGCTCGCTTGATAACGGGCTTGGTAACGGAAAGAGGCGTTTGTGAAGCGTCAGAAAAAGGCTTGTTAGGGCTTTTTCCCGAAAAGAAACTTTAGAAAATGCGATAGGATAGAAAAAAGTTCAGGCGCAATGCCTGAACTTGCCTACGCGGTTGCATAAAAATAGCGAACATATAGAACTATGTTAGTTCAAAACACCCTTCTAACACTTCAGCGTGTCTTTCAGATGCGTAAAAAGTACGATAACACCACTCCCGTAGCGCGTCAATCTCGCGCCCCTTTAAGTAAGTAATTGATTTTTTCAGCTCTTTTTCGAACAAGCGTGTGTCGAAGCTGACTTTTTGCAGAATTACCTTGACGTACTCTAACATACATTAAAAAATTTTGGGGTTCAAAAAATGATAATCAGGTATCGCGGTTTTTAGTATGACTTTGAAATATTGTAACAAAACTAAGAATTATTTGTATTATTTCCAAATGAATCGCCTAAAAAATTTATTTTTTTTAGGTTTTATAATCTTGTGCTTGCCTGCCTTGCCTACCCACGCCCAAAACATACACATAGAAATTCCGCCACGAAGCATTGCCTTGAATGAGCCTTTTAGCATTACCTTAGAAGCAGAAGGCGAGGAAATCGTGAGTTATACGCCATTTCCTGATATAAATGGCTTCAAAAAGCCAAAAAATGGACTATCTTCTTATCATACGGAAGCTACTTATCAAGGCAAGAAGAAAAAAATGTATATCCTCGAACAAGTCTATCACCCTTTGCGCGAAGGCATTATGCAAATTCCAGCTTTTGAAATGGTGGTGAATGGCAAAAAAATAAAATCTGTAGGCGCGAGCATCAAAGTAAAACCTTATGACAAACTGCGCGGAGAACTGAAAGAGCCTGAAAGCAAGGAAACTAAAGAACCAGAGAAAAAGACGATTGAAGTGCAAGAAGATGCTTTTTTGGCTATAGACATCAACAAAACAGAGGTTTTTGTAGGCGAGGGCATTGCTGTTTCGCTGTCGCTGTATGTGGCAACTACGAACCAAGCCCCCATGCAATATGTGGAACTGAACAAACAAGTAGAGGACATCAGCAAAAAAATAAAACCTGCGAACTGTTGGGAGGAGAATTTCAACATTGCCGAAGTGCCAGACGCGCCTCGTGTGAGTTTGAACGGCAAGTATTATTTCCAAAACAAGTTTTATGAGGCGGTCTTTTTCCCGCTCAATGCTCAAGATATAACCTTTCCTGCCCTTGAACTCAAGATGCTTGTATCGCGCAAAATAACAGGGCGCGAAAACCCAAATGAATTTAAGGAAGGCGAGGGCGAAGTTACGTTCTTTCGAAGCACGCCCAAAACCATACAAGTAAAGCCCTTGCCTGAACACCCCTTGCGTGACCGCGTGGCGGTAGGCAAGTTTTTTTTGCAAGAGGGCATACCCTATCGACCTATCAAAACAGGCGAGGCGGTGAGCTATTATTTCAAAATAGTAGGCGAGGGCAATATCGCTACTTTGTACGAACCGCACCTGAACAACTCCACGAACCAACTGCTGATATACGCGCCCAATCTGCAAACCAACATCACACGCAATCAAGGAAGTGTTACAGGCTCGGCAGTTTTTGAATATTCTATAGTGCCACAAGAGGCGGGTACACATTTATTGCGCCATCATTTCGAATGGGTATTTTTCAATCTCAATACCCAGCGTTACGACACGCTTCGCCCCACTTCGCAGTTGTCGGTGTCAGGCGAGAGCTACAAAGGCGCGGGAGGCTATGACCAAAAGACGCACCCACTCTACAAGAAAATGAACCAAAAAATACAAGCCATTACTGAAGAACAAAAGGAACAACGCCTTTGGTGGTTCAATATATTGGTGGCTTCTATGGTGTTGCTGTTGCTGTTGTCGTTCATCAGGCGAGGAAAAACAAAAAGTGTGAAGTAAAATTTGGTTTTTTCGTAGTTTTTTTTTATTTTTGCTAAAAAGGAATTCACTCATGGAAGAAAAAGAAAACCTACCCAACATCACGCCCCCATCAGAAGAACAGGAAGGAAAAACAGCCCCTGCACCCTATCAGTACGACCAAGCTAAAATATTGGACGAAGTAGCGCGTATCAGCGGTAACTTGATGGTAGGTTTTGATGCGAAAGACAAAGATGGCAAAATGACCGAAAAAGTGGAAGCCGAGCCTTTCTATGGACACTTTTTTACAGGTTTGCTCAAAAATATTTCGAACCAAATCGAAACGCTTGCTGTGGGCTATCACAACGGACTTGTTACGCTCCACATAGGACCGCAGTTTTGGAACGAGCATCTTGTCAATGTTCTCTATAAATTGGGAGGCATCAAGCACGAAATTCTGCACATTGTCTTCAAGCATATTTTCCGCTACAAGGGTTTTAGCCACAAAACCATGTTCAACATTGCGGCTGACCTTGTGGTAAACCAATGTATCAAGCCCAATCAACTCATCGAAGGGGCGGTTACGATGGATAAATTCCCCGAACTCAATATGTTGCCTCATCAACATACCAATTACTACTACAACATTTTGCTCGAACTTCAAAGCAAATGCACTGCGCCTGATGGCGAAAATGAGGAGGAGAAAAACAGCGAGTCGTGGAAAAATTTGCGTGGTTTTCTTGATGAAAACGACATGAATCAAAGAAGGCACGCGCTTTGGAAAAAAATAGACGACCTCACAAGTGCGGAGAAAGATATTTTAGAATCGAGCATCAATCAGGGCTTAGAGAATAGCTTGCGCCGACTGAAGAGCGACCAATATGGCAAATTGCCTGCGGGTTTGAAGGAATATTTAGATGATTTCCAAGTTTCGCAAATTCCTGTTGTGAATTGGCGCAGAATGTTGCGCTTGTTTGCGGCAAGCAGTAGCAAGACCAAACTAAAAAATACGCTTCGTCGCCCCTCGAAACGCTATGGCACAAACCCCGGCATCAAGGTAAAGAAGAAGCAGAAAATGGCGGTAGTGATTGATACTTCGGGCAGTATTAGCCAAGACGAATTGCGCGAGTTTTTCAATGAAATTTATCATATTTGGAAGCAAGGCGTGGAGGTTATGGTCGTAGAATGTGATGCCGCGATAGGCGCGACTTATGCCTACAAAGGCAAAACGCCTCAATCTACTACAGGAGGCGGTGGCACAGCCTTCGAAGCTCCTATAGTGTGGGCAAACCAAACCTATCGCCCCGATGCGTTGATTTATTTTACTGATGCCTACGGACCCAATCCTGCTACAAAATCCATTTGCCCCATTCTTTGGTTGGTAAGCAAAAACGGAGATAGCATCGAAAACATCAGTGCATTTCAAGGCAGGAAAGTAAAAATGACTTAATTGGAATTTATACAAAATAATGGTAGCGCGTCTTTTCTAAGGTGCGCTACGTTTTTTTTGGTTGCTCAATCAAAACGAATGGCTTTGATAGGTTGTATGCGCGAAATGGCAAGGGTAGGCAATAGCAAAACTAAACTTACTACGCCAAACACCAATACATTCACACCCAAGATAGCATACACATTCCACGCAATCGGGACAGTGTGCATATAATAATTGTCGGCATCAAGCGGAATGAAAGGGAAATAATATTGCAAGGCACAAAAACCTAAACCTAAAACATTGCCCCACGCCATACCCTTCAAAATAAGCAACATACCTTTGATGATAAAAATAGTACGGATTTGGGCATTGGTCGCGCCTAACGCTTTCAATACACCAATCATCTGCACACGCTCCATTATCAAAATAAGCAGGATAGAAATGATATTGACCGAAGCCACAATCAAAATAAGCGTGAGGAAAATCTGCACATTGCCCCCCAATAAGCGCAACCAATCGAAAATACCCATGAAGCGTTGGGTAATGGTTTCGGCACGCATTTCGTAGCTTAGATGCTCGGCTACTTTATACACCTCGACAGAATCTAATTTCTCAAAACGCTTCACACGAATTTCATAGCCTCCAACAAGCGTGTCCGCCCAATTTTTCAGGCGTTGCACCATACGCAAATGCCCAAAAATGATGCGTTCATCAAATTCTTCCATACCCGTTTCGTAAATACCGCTTACGGTCAGTTTGCGGAAGCGCGGGTCTGCATTTTGTTGGATAAAAAACATATTCACGGCATCACCCACTTTCAGGCGTAGCTTAGTAGCTATTTTTTGGCTAATGACCACATCACGCTCTCCTGCTTCGGTAGGGCGAACAAACTTGCCTGCCTTCATATTTTGCGCAAAACTTTCGCGGTGAAAGTCCTCGCCTACCCCTTTGAGTATCACGCCCATTACTTCCGAGTCGGTTTTGAGTACGCCTGCTTGGTGTGCATAGACTTGGAGGTGTTCGATGGGTTCTATTTTTTTAAAATCTTGTTTGAGGTGTGTTTTGGTAGAGAGTGGCGCGTCTTGGTACGAGTCTTTCAGTCCGCGCTGTGTTACGATAATATGCCCACCAAAGCTAAATAATTTGTCTTTGATTTTCCCTTGAAAGCCCTCCAAAATAGCAAAAGCAATGAGCATAATAAACACGCCTATCGCAATGCCCGCAATGGCAATGGTGGTAACAATAGCGGAAAAAGAGCCTCGAAGGGTGTTTTTGCCCAAACGCTGGGCAATAAAAAAAGGAAAATTCATGTAGCCTTATGATTTGTATAAGCACAAAGATAGCTTTTTTCATAAGAAAAGCTATGCAAAAAGCTATAAACATAGCTTTTTTGTTGCAACTTTGCATTTGAATATTTGTTCGAGTTGTATGAAACTTGCCTACTCTTTGTTTTTTGTGGTGCTAACTTTCGCGCTTGGTTTTCTGTACGCGGGTGTGTTGGGCGCGTCTATTTCTGGAGTAGGCTATACGATGGCTTGGGTTGTTTGGGCAAAGAAAACCCGAAATTTACTTACCAAAATGCTTTTGTCTGTGTGTATTTTGGGAGGTATAAGCTATGGTTTGATGATGATGACAGGCTTACTCGATGCAGGAAAGGCAGTGCATGAGAAGGTGCAAGGCATCAAAAAGGAACTTGTCAAAGCAGGATATACGCTTCGATGGTTCATCATTTCGCAAAAAAGATACAGTTTTTTCAATGATATGCTTGCCAATTCTATCAAAAATGGCAAGTCAAGGCATTTGCAGGGCAAAGCCATTGACTTGTATGTGATAGATATAAACAATGATGGAAAATATGATGAGGCAGATTTTGCCTTGATACTACAAGCGTTTCAGCAATACGAAGCAAACAATCCACACGCCAAAGGAAATATTATCCATTATTTTGGAAAGGGCTATTTCACACAACACATGGTGCATATTGATGTGGAATAAAGCCTTGCCTATTGGAAACATTGCCTAAAAAATGCTTTCAAAGGTTCAGTTATGGCTGTTTCGTTGGGTGCGCCAATGGCATCATTGATTCCTTCGTGGTCGTATTGGTTGCCATTTACTTGCGACACTGTTCCGCCCACGCTTTGCAATTTGCTGATAAAAGCGTCTGCTTGGGCTATGCGCACATTCGAGCCTCGTTTGGCTACAAAAAAAGCGGGATACGTATTGCCTTGTGTGAGATGCTCTATAGGTGAGGCTTGCTTCCATGTCTGGCTGTTATTGCCAAAAGCATTGAGGTAAGTCATTTCGCCCTCACCTGCCTTGATGGACACATCATAGCCTTCTGTGTCAATGACCGCCGCACCCTTCAAGGTATGCACAGGCAAGCCCAATGCAGGCAAGAATTGCGGGCTGACGCTTGTGAGGGAGGCAAGATGCCCGCCTGCGCTATGCCCCATGATAGCCATTTTTTGCTTATCGCCTCCGTATTGGGCTATGTTGTCATATACCCATTTTACCGCATCAGCCACATCAAGGTTGTGCAAAGGGAACATCACGCGATTAGTATTATTTAGCTCCGCAGGGTTAGGGCTAAGTCTGTAGTTTATACTCACAAATACATAGCCCAAAGAGTTGCATAAGTTTACTTTATTGCTAATAGAGTTAGCCTTATCGCCTACAGCCCACGCTCCGCCATGCACGTATATCACAACGGGCTTAGGAGTTTCGGGTTTGGGTGTGTAGGCATAAATATCTAAGCTCAACAAATTTGCGTCCACGCCATTGATTTGTTTGTAGGCTACAGTGGTTTTGGTATAGTCAGCAGGCAAGGGCTGTTCCTCCTTCTTTTTGCAAGCAACGAAGGCAAGCAGTAAGAAGCCGTATAGGTAATGTTTCATAGTTTTTAGACTTGGCGCACAATCCGAAGTTTAAAAAACAAATAAAAAATATCTATTTTTGTTTGGGTATTTTTTTAGGCAAGTCAAGAATTAGCTACTACTTTTGCACCATGCACAGAATAGCCCTCGAAGGACTCGAATTTTTCGCTTATCATGGTGTCTTGCCTGAAGAACAACGCATAGGCAACCGCTACAAAATAGACGTTGCTATCGAAACGGACTTTAGCCTCGCGGCACAGCACGACTCGCTTGAGAATACTATAGACTACAGCCAACTGTATGCTATCATTGCGGACATTATGCAAACACCCGCGAAGCTCTTGGAACACGTAGCGCACAAAATCATAGCCCAGACGCTGGCTACTTTTGCGCAGGTGCAAGTAGTAGAAGTATCGGTAGCCAAGCAAAATCCGCCTTTGGGAGGCATTTGTGCATGGGCAAAAATTACCTTGCGAGAAAGCAGGAGGTAAGCCTTGCCTACCCTACCCCATAAAGAAATAATGCGGATAAAGCCTCACTACAAGTGAAGTAGCATATAAAATACCTGCCAAACCCAACAAAGACCATATCCAACCGATTTTATCCCAAGGGAGTTCGTAGTATTTTTCCAACAAATATAGCACAAAAAAAGTCCCTCCAATGCCACGAAGCAAAGGGATATTTTCTGTATTGCCTATGTAAAGAGCCAACACACCCGAAGCTATAGTAATGGCTTGCATCACGAAATACGTGTTGTTGTACTTGCCTACATAGGAATAATTGGAACTGATGAGCAAGGCAATGTAATAGGCGAAACAACTGATAAACGCGATTCCACATGCAAAAGGTGCGAAATAAGGCAAGCCCAACAAGCCTTGTATATGAAGGGTAATATATGCCACCAACAAAATAAATCCTGTGAGAAGATTGGTTGTGACCGCATCTTCATTCTTGAAACCTACCACTATTACACTGGGATAAAAGAAAATAGAAAAACCTAACAAACTATACAAAACGGCTACACTCATAAAACCAAGCAGTGTGCTGGGGAATAAGTAGGCAAGGCTTCCCCAAAGTAGCAACACAAGGACGTGATAAAAATTGAGCAAATGGACTCGGTTGGTTGTATTTTCGCCCATACTTTCAAATATTTTGTGGATACTTCCTGTGAAAGCCAATGCCCCAACAAAGCCCAAACAGCCTAACAAAGCCACATACACGCGTATATCATAATGCACCCAAAACGAGCTGTAAATCGTACCAAAACAAACCAAGTAAATCAATATTTCATAGACAAAGAGCGGTATGCGTTGCAATATGTCTAACAAATACATCTGAACAAGCCCACCCAATGCCACGACTAACAAAACTGCCGAAAGAATGGTCATGATATTCACGAAGCTAAAGAAGCCTTTGATGCGTGTGAATAGACTCTTGCCTTCGGGTTCGTCAATCAACATCAAGGTTTTGGTAAGTTTAGCTTTGTCGCTTATTTTCAACAAGTGGCTTGCCTGCGCCATGAGTGCGTTTTTTTCGCGGGAGGCAAGGGCTTCAGAAATGACTTTCTTGGCTTGAAGGCTATCCAAAACCAACAAGCTATATTTGATATGCACAAGTTGTTTGATTTCTTGTGTGGTGTACTCGCGTATATCTTGCGCCTTTGCAAAGAGCGTCATAGCCATACAAAGCGAAAAACATAGTACAAAACGTGGGTTGAGAAAAGACATAGAGCGCGTTTTAGAAAAATCAAAGATAAGACTTTTTTAGCACAAACCGAAAACTATTTGTTTGATGCTGTAGCGCGCCCTGTAGGGGTGAATGATTTTGAAAAACGCCTCCTAAACACGCTGTTTAACGTGAGTTCGGAATTAGATTTAGATGTAAAATATTGTAAATCAATGGATTGAATAGGCTTGCCCCAGCGGAGCTATATCTTTGTAGCCCTATAACAACCCACCTACAAGCCCCAGCGGGGCGACATCTATGCACTATCAAGATGTCGCCCCGCTGGGGCTTTGAAAGACTTAAATCGTTGTGCTACAAAGATGTCGCCCCGCTGGGGCTTGTATGCAACCTTTTTATTTGCGAACTCACGCTGTTTAGGAGGTTTTTTCTTTACACGAACTTAACAAAATGCCATACCTTGAAAAACACACTAAATATTGATGTAAATATTTGCTTTTATGTTAAAAATAGCATATATTTGTGGTGTAAATGAGCTTATATTATGAATAAGGAACAGATATTACAACTGCTGACCGATTATTGCCGAACTATGCTGTATGGAGGCAAGAGCCTAACCTACGCGGAGTCTTTCCTGCACGTGCTTCGTGATTATTTGCGACATGGAGAGTTCATGCGCATTTTGCGCAACCTGAAACGACTTGAGGCGAGTCTTGCCTACTCAAACAACGCCCAAAATACATGGGGTAGCATGACTCAGACCTCGCGCCTCAATCATCAAGAGAACATACCCGAACCCGAAAAAGTGATTATAGATTTTTTAGATTTTTTTGCAGAGGAGGTAAGGCGCAGGCAAGAAGAAGTAGATTTTGCGTAAAAACTGCTTATATGCTAAAAAATATATTTTGTGGCGTAAATAAACTGATATTATGAACAAAGAACAGATATTACAACTACTGACCGATTATTGTCGAACTATGCTGTATGGAGGCAAGACCTTGACCGAAGTGGAGTCTTTCCTGCACGTGCTTCGTGGGTATTTGCGACATGGAGAGTTTATGCGTATTTTGCGCAACCTGAAACGACTGGAGGAAAGCCTTGCCTACGAGTCTACGCAAACACACCTTGACGCACCGCAACAACAACAGAGGCGCGTTCTCGATTTGTCCAATCTTATGTTTTTTTCGTTGTTTATGCTAATTCTTACAAAAATTCCTTTGAAATGGGGAATAGTTGTGGGGGCAGTTGGTATTGTAGTTATGCTTTTCGTGTGGGTAAAACGATTCTGGAGCAATACACCTTCAGAAACAGTATTTACGCAATCGCGTTTTTTGCGACAAACCTCGCGCCTCAATCATAACCAAAATATACCCGAACCCGAAAAAGTGGTTATAGATTTTATAGAGTTTTTCGAGGAGGAGGCAAGGCGCAGGCAAGAAGAAATTGAAAATGCACAATAAAAAAGCGTTCATTTCGTTAGCCAATATAACCTCATCAGATATGAAAAAAACAGTTTTCGCACTCCTGTTCTCCGTTGCCTTTTCTGTGGCAAGCTACGCGCAACGCGAGCAAGTACAGGCTAATTTCTCGCCTGCTGTAGCCACGAGTTTTGAAAAAAGCTACCAAACTTATCGCCTCAAAAGCGTGGCGAAGGCAAACGAAACCTACCTTTTGGTGCTTGATGCACAAGGCAAAACTTTGTCCGAAACAAAGGCAACCCAACGCAACTACAAAGACAAAGCAGAAAAATCCTACAGTTTTGTTGCTTCGCAACTCATAGAACAAAAAGATGGGCTTTATCTGCACATCACCGAAGGCGAGCATAATGTAGTGCCTGCCATAGAGTCAGGCATCAAGAGTACCTACCGACTCACTGCCGAAGGCACTTGGGAAAAAATCAATGAAAAAACCTACAGGGAAAAAATAATCGCTAAATAGGACTACAAAAAAACATCTCTAACCGTTGGTTAGAGATGTTTTTGTATTATCTATCTTTCAAAAAGTCATTGAAATCGTCTTTCGTATGGCTGAATGTAAAGACCTCGCCTAATTGGAAGTAGTTTTTGCGGTCATAGCAAAAATCATAGGCAAATTTTACATAGTCAAACTTGTTTTCTTCGAAGGTGAAGGATTGCGCTATTTCTTTAATTTGGGCAATGGTAAGGCAGTTTTTGCGTGTGAATTGTTGCGCCACTTGCATTTTGTTTTCTTCAAAGGTTTCTTTTTTTACCAATCTTTTGGCTTCTGCAAAGTCGGTGGAACTCATAGGCGACCAACAATTATTGGTGCTGTTGTTGGGGTTATTATTCGGGTTATTGTTCGGATTGTTCCACGTATTGTTATTATTGGGGTTGTTGTTTGGGTTTGTGTTTCTGTCTTCTTCTTTCACGTTTACTTTGAGGTCAAAGCCTTTTTCATCTACTTTGAGCGAAAAACCCGTTTCGTCTTTTTCCTTTACTTCAATATTCGTTTTGAAGTCTGTAGGGTTTGTGGTTGTGGTGGTCGTTGTTTGGGGCAATTCGGTAGCGTGGTAGGGAATAACTACGTCTGCATTGCTCGAAGTGCTATTGCTGATAGGCGTAACGCTAAAAAGACGTACCACGTACTCGTTTTTACGGTTTTGCTTCACTTGATAGGTGTATTCTTGGTTTTGCTCCGTTGTGCCTACGTTTTGGCTAACTTCGGGTGTGTTTTGGTTTTCGAAAATGATACGCATTTTCCAAAAATCGCCTGTCAAGTTGGTAACTTTGACGTGCTGACTTGCTTTGGCATTTTGTTTTATGCCATTGATGACTACCCAAAAACGTTCTCCTTTGTCCGAAAAGACGTTGATGTTGGTTTGAGCGAAGAGGCTCGAAGCGAAAAGACACAAAAGTGCCGAAAGTAAAGTTTTCATAAATAGGGGATTTTCTTTTTATTATTAAACCTTGCTTGCCTACAAAAAGTTGCTCGCCTACTCGTTAATCTGGCGTTAATGGTGGAGGGGCATTTACAACCTTACTAAAACACTGATAATCAATGGGTTAATTATACCATTTGTTTCTTTAGCCATAAAAAAACAGGGATATTGGGAGGTATCTTTTTTTTTGTCTATTTTTACGACATGGAACACAACATTTTAGACAACCGCCAACGCGGAACAGTAGCCGAGTTTTTGCAGAAAAACATTACCGACAATGCAGAAGTTTGCATAGTATCGGCTTATTTCACTATCTACGCCTACGAGAAGCTGAAAGATAAATTCAATGGCATCAAGTCGTTGCGTTTTTTGTTTGGCGAGCCTTCTTTTCTCAAAAATCTTGACCCTGACAAGCACGAAAGCAAAGCCTTCCAGATAGAAAAAGATGATACAATCGCCCTCGCCAATGCGTTGGCGCAGAAGGCTACTGCCCGCGAATGTTATGAATGGATACAAAGCAAGGTAGAAGTGCGGTCTATGGTGAAGCCTGACTTCTTGCATGGCAAACTGTATCATATAGCCCCTGAAAACAATGGCGAAGCACACGCTCTTGTAGGCAGTTCTAATTTTACCGTAAACGGCTTAGGCTTAGGCAAAAAGCCGAACCTTGAGCTAAACCTTGTCATCAATGACCGCAGGGACTTGAAAGAGGTAAAAGATTGGTTTGAGGATATATGGGCAGGCAAGATTGAGGGCGCGCATGTGGAAGATGTGAAAGGAAAAGTATTGGAATACTTGGAGCAAATTTATACGGACAAATCGCCCCAATTTATTTACTTCAAAACCTTGTACCATATCTTTCAGGAAAGATTGAGGAGTAGCAAGGAAGTAGATGACATAAGCGAAAAAATAGGATTGACACAAACCGTTTTTTGGAAAGAAACACTTTTTGAGTTCCAAAGGCAAGGCGCGAAGGGCGCGATAGACAAACTTTTGCGCTACAATGGCTGTATTTTGGCGGATAGTGTGGGTTTGGGCAAAACCTTTGAGGCGTTGGCAGTTATCAAATATTTTGAATTGCAAAATAATCGTGTATTGGTGCTTTGCCCTAAGAAATTAGAACGAAACTGGTCTATATATACCAAAACAGACGATGCTAATTTTTTACAAGAGCTACGTTTTAGTTATGACGTTTTCGCTCATACAGATTTAACAAGAACAAGTGGTAAATCTACTGATGGGGCAAATTTGGATAGTGTAAGTTGGGGCAATTATGGTTTGGTCGTGATTGATGAAAGCCATAACTTCCGCAATAGTGGCAAAACGACTGAAAAGCGCATGAGTCGCTACGACAAAGTGATGAACGAAATCATCAAACAAGGCGTAAAAACCAAAGTTTTGTTGCTCTCGGCTACGCCTGTCAATACGACTTTGCGCGACTTGCGCAACCAACTGTACTTCATCACAGAAGGCGAGGACAACGCTTTTGAAAAAAGTTTGGGCATCAAACACATAGGCAATTTATTACAAGATGCACAGCGCAGGTTTGCTATGTGGGCAGACCGCAAGCGCAATCCTAATCCCGTTTCAGGCGACCTCTTCAATGTCTTGGGGACAGAGTTTTTTACGCTCCTAAGCGAACTCACGATAGCGCGTTCAAGGAAGCAAATCAAAGAAAATTATCAAGGTACGGATAACCTCAACTTTCCTGCTCGCCTGCCCAACCGCAACGAATATCCCGACATAGATACCGAAAAACGCTTTCCTTCTTTTGCTACTATCAATCAGCGCATTTCCGAATATAGTTTGGCTATTTTCAACCCTGCGCAATACGTCAAAGATGAGTTCAGGCATCTTTATAACTTGCCTACTGATGCCGAAAAAGAGGCAGAGAAAAAACGCAAAGAGGAGGAAAAGAAAAACAAACAGGCAAAGAAAAAAGGCAATGCAAGCCCCGAAGCCAACTTCAACCAAGATGACCGCGAAAGGTCTTTGATTGGTATGATGAAGGTAGGATTTTTGAAACGCCTCGAAAGTTCTATTGCTTCATTTACCAAAACACTCAAAACCACTGCCGACAAAGTAGCCGAATTAGAAAAGAAAATTGAGGCTTTTCAACAAAATAAAAACGCCCAAGACGCAACTGTAGAAGCTCCCGAAGCAACGGACATGATGCAAGATGATGAAGAATTTGAAGCCTTAGAAACGGATATGGTAGGCAAGAAATTGCTTTACAATCTCAAGCACTTAGACCTTAATAAGTGGCTAACAGACTTGAAGCAAGACCGCGAAAAAATAGAGTTTATAGAAGGCTCGGCTTCTAAAATCTTGCCTACCCGCGACAAAAAACTGCAAGACCTCCGAAAAATTATGCAAGACAAAATAGAAAATCCGCTTAATGCCTCGCCTACAGGCAAGAACAAAAAAATCCTTGTCTTTACGGCGTATGCGGATACGGCTTTGTATCTTTATGAAAACATAGCAGCATGGGCAAAAACTACGCTTGGGCTTGACTCGGCACTCGTAACGGGTGGCACTCACGCCAACCGTACTACTTTCGTGGCAAAAGAAGTGAAAGACATTACCAAGTTTGAAAACTTGCTTATCAATTTCGCGCCTATAGCCAAAAAGCGAAACCTCATGAGCAAAATGCCCCAAGACCACGAAATTGATATTTTGATAGCTACGGACTGTATTTCGGAAGGGCAAAATTTGCAAGATTGCGACTTTTTGATAAATTATGACATTCATTGGAATCCTGTGCGCCTTATTCAACGCTTTGGACGCATAGACCGACTCGGAAGCCAAAATAAGCAAATTCAGATGCTCAACTTTTGGGCTACACCTGACCTTGATTTGTATTTGAACCTTGAAATGCGTGTGAAGGCGCGTATGGCTCTCGTGGACATTACGGCTACGGCTGACGATAATATCCTCCAAGACGAAGTAGGCGAGCAGGAAACGGCAGAACTGAACTACAGGGCAGAACAACTGAAAAAACTGAAAGACAATCCGCTTGACCTCGAAGAGATTGACGATAAAATCAACTTTAGCGAGTTTTCTTTTGAGGAATTTTTGGAAGAACTGAAGGCTTTTTTATACCAAAACAGTATGATGAAGCAAATAGAATCAAGTGCCAACGGACTCTATGCGGTTGTGCCTGCGCCTGCAGGCGAGTTCAAAGAACTTGCCCCCACGCCTGATTTGTTTACGAATATGGATATAGGCAAGGGCGTTATTTTTTGCTTCTTGCAGAAAGAAAAAGCGGAAAAAATGGACAATATCAATCCATTGGGCAGGTGTTTTTTGGTGTGGCTTACGGCAGAAGGCAAGGTAAAACATAGTTATACCGAACCCAAAAAGATACTAAGCATTTACCGCCAACTATGCCAAAGCCACGACACAGCCATCGAGGAACTTTGCAAAGTTTTTGATGCGGAAACGGACAACGGAAAGGATATGAACGCCTACAATGAGTTGGTAAAGAAGGCTATAGATAATATCCGAAGCCTGATAGAAAAACGCGAATTGCAAAGCCTGTTCGGAGGGGCGCGTGATGCCTCCATAAGCGAAAACAAGCCCAAGTCTGAAAATGATTTTGAGCTATTGACGTGGCTCGTGGTGAAGTAAAAAATAAACCCCGCGTTGGCGGGGCTTTTGATTATTGCTTCGTCATGGTAAAATGAAGCGTTATATTGACTTTGGGGTGATTTTGCACACAAATAAACGTGGCAGTATTGCCGTTTACATTGAAGTTCGTAAGGGCTGTGATGCCATTGGGCGCGCCTGTGGAGAAAGTAAACGTATTGCCTGATTTCGTCCAATTTCCTGCAAAAGAAGC